>JAJYCD010000104.1 GCA_021778635.1 Actinomycetes bacterium | reverse complement strand
GACGTCCCCGAGGGCACTGCCTGGCTGTCCGACGCGCTGGCCACGGCTCCGACCGGGGCGCGCGAGGTGCTGGCCGCGCTGACCTGGGGGCCGCCCGTCGGCCACACCGCCCTCGACCGGGCGAGCGCGTCGGCCCGCGCCGCCGCGTGGCTCGTCCAGCGGGGGCTCCTCGTCGCTCAGGACGCGCACACCGTCGTGCTGCCCCGGCACGTCGGACTCGCCCTGCGCGGCGGGCGCACGCACCCGGTCGCGCTCACGGAGCCGCCACGGCCCGAGGGTCCCGCGCGCGACGCCCGCGTCGTCGACGCCGAGTCCGCGCGCGCCGCGGAGGAGGTAGTCCGCCTCGTCACCCTCCTGATCCGGACCTGGGAGCGCACCCCGCCGCCGGTCCTGCGCTCCGGCGGGCTCGGTGTGCGCGAGCTGCGACGCCTCGCCCAGCAGCTCGACGTCGACGACGCGACGGCGAGCCTCGTCGCCGAGCTCGCGCAGAGCGCCGGGCTCGTGCTCGACGACGGCGAGGCGGTCCCGATGTTCGCGCCGACCGTCGCCGTCGACGACTGGCTCGCGGCGGAGCTGCCCGAGCAGTGGGCGCACCTCGCACGCACCTGGGTGCGCAGCGACCGCGCGGCATGGGCGTCCAGCGCGCGGGGGACCCGCGGCAGCCAGCCGTCCGCGCTCGACCCGGAGCTGCACCGCCCGTGGGCCGCCCGGCTCCGTCTCGTGGTCCTTGAGGTCCTCGCCGACGCCGCGCGTGGTGACGAGGTCCGTTCGCTCGACGCCGACGCCGTGATCGCCGTGCTGTCGTGGCGGACCCCTCGGGCGATCCCGTCCGTCGAGGCCGTCACCGCCGTGCTCACCGAGGCCGCACTCGTCGGTGTGACCGGGGCCGGGGCCCTCGGTGCACCGGGACTCGCCCTGCTCGCCGAGCTGCAGGACGAGCGCGCGGCGGACTCCGACGACGCGACCCCGACCGCGCCACCCGTGGACCTCGGTGCCGCGCCCCGACGCCTCGCTCTCGGCAGCCCCGGCCGACGCGCCGTCGGGCGCGCCGACACGACTCTCGCCGACCTGCTCGCGCCACCGGTGGACGACCTCGTCCTGCAGGGCGATCTCACCGGGATCGTCCCGGGACGTCCGACGCCCGCGCTCGCCCACCTGCTCGACTGCCTCGCCCAGGTCGAGTCGCGCGGCGCCGCCCTGACGGTGCGGTTCACGGCCGAGACGGTGCGCCGAGCCCTCGACGACGGCCGCGGCGCCGACGAGGTCCTGACCGACCTCGCGAACCACTCGCGCACGCCCATCCCGCAGGCCCTCGACTACCTGATCCGCGACGCGGCGCGCACCCACGGCCGCCTGCGGGTCGGGGCCGCGAACAGCTACATCCGCGCCGAGGACCCGATGCTCCTCGCGGGGGTCGCCCAGAACCCCGTCTTCGCGCGGCTCGGCGTGGTCCGGCTCGCCCCGACGGTGCTGGCGTGCCAGGCCGACCCGTCCACCGTCCTCGAGGCGCTGCGGGTCTACGGGCTCTCGCCGTCGGCCGAGGGACCCGACGGGCAGGTCGTGCTCGGACGTCCGACGGTGCGGCGCGTCCGCGGCGACCGACGCCGCCCGGGGGCCGAGCCGGACGCCGTCGCCGAGGTCGTCCGCGAGGCGGCGGGCGCCCGCGCGGCGCGCCTGACCGCGCTGATCCCGCGACTGCGCGGGGCCGAGCGGGCGGCCCAGGCGGACCGCTCCCTGCAGTCGCGCGCTGCGGCGGCCGCCGCGGCAGCCGAACCCGACGACGGGGGAACACAGGACCCCGCCGTGGCGTTGGGAACGTTGCGCGAGGCGGTCGCGGGCCGGCACGAGGTCTGGATCGAGATCGTGGGTCCCGCGGGCACGCCGACCCGACGGCGGGTGCGTCCCGTCACCGTCGAGGGCGGCCGGGTGCGCGCGATCGACGTCGAACGGGAGTCCGAGCTGACCATCGCCGTCCACCGCATCGCGTCCGTCTCACTGATCGACGCCGAGGACCACGCGACCGCGTGACGAGCCGGACCGCACACGACCACCTCTTGTCACCGCGAAAGGCAACCCACGGATGACCGACGGCCCGTTGATCGTGCAGAGCGACAAGTCGCTCCTCCTCGAGGTCGACCACGACCAGGCCGAGGCGTGCCGCCGTGCGATCGCACCGTTCGCCGAGCTCGAGCGCGCACCCGAGCACGTGCACACCTACCGGCTCACGCCGCTGGGCCTGTGGAACGCGCGCGCAGCCGGCCACGACGCCGAGCAGGTCGTCAACGTGCTGCTCGACTACTCGCGCTACCCGGTCCCGCACGCGCTGCTGGTCGACATCGCAGAGACGATGTCCCGGTACGGGCGCCTGCAGCTGATCCAGCACCCGGTGCACGGGCTCGTGCTCCAGGCCCTGGACCGCGCGGTGCTCGCCGAGGTCCTCAAGTCCCGGCGCACCGCCGGCCTCGTCGGCGAGCGCATCGACGCCGAGACCGTCGTCGTCCACCCGAGCGAGCGCGGGCACCTCAAGCAGATCCTGCTCAAGCTGGGCTGGCCGGCCGAGGACCTCGCCGGGTACGTCGACGGTGAGGCGCACCCCATCGGCCTCGTGACCGACGGCTCCGACGGCAACGCGCCGTGGACGCTCCGGCCGTACCAGCAGCAGGCGGTCGACGGGTTCTGGCACGGCGGGTCAGGCGTCGTCGTGCTGCCGTGCGGCGCCGGCAAGACGCTCGTCGGCGCCGGGGCGATGGCGACCTCGAAGACCACCACGCTGATCCTGGTGACGAACACGGTCTCGGCGCGCCAGTGGCGCGACGAGCTGCTGCGGCGGACGACCCTCACCGAGGACGAGATCGGCGAGTACTCGGGCGCCCGCAAGGAGGTCCGCCCCGTCACGATCGCGACGTACCAGGTCCTCACGACCAAGCGGAAGGGTGTCTACACGCACCTCGAGCTGCTGGACGCGCGCGACTGGGGCCTGGTGATCTACGACGAGGTCCACCTGCTGCCTGCGCCGATCTTCCGGATGACGGCGGACCTCCAGGCCCGGCGTCGCCTCGGCCTGACGGCCACCCTGGTGCGTGAGGACGGCCGCGAGGACGAGGTCTTCAGCCTGATCGGCCCCAAGCGCTACGACGCGCCGTGGAAGGACATCGAGAACCAGGGGTACATCGCCCCCGCGGCCTGCATCGAGGTGCGACTCACGCTCCCCGACCGCGAGCGGATGCTCTACGCGACCGCCGAGCCGGAGGACAAGTACCGGCTCGCCGCATCCGCCCCGGGCAAGAACCGCGTCGTCGAGCAGCTCGTGGCGAAGCACGCCGGCGAGCCGATCCTGGTGATCGGCCAGTACATCGACCAGCTCGAGGAGCTCGCCGAGCACCTCGGCGCCGAGATCATCACCGGCGTGACCACGGTGACCGAGCGGCAGCGCCTGTACCAGGCATTCCGCACCGGAGAGCTCACGACGCTCGTCGTCAGCAAGGTCGCGAACTTCTCGATCGACCTGCCCGAGGCGTCCGTCGCCATCCAGGTCTCCGGGTCGTTCGGCTCACGGCAGGAGGAGGCCCAGCGGCTCGGGCGCATCCTGCGACCCAAGGAGGACGGCCGCACCGCGCACTTCTACGCGGTCGTCGCGCGCGACACCGTGGACCAGGAGTTCGCGGCGCACCGTCAGCGGTTCCTCGCGGAGCAGGGCTACGCGTACACGATCGTCGACGCGGAGGACCTCGTCACCGAGTGAGCAGCCCGCACCGCCCTACGATGCGGTGCCGATCGGTCGTCACCTCACGGTGCGGTGCCGATCGGTCGTCACCTCACGGTGCGGTGCGCGCACCCGCGAGCTCTCCGGCCAGCACGACGGCGACGAACGCCTCGGCGAGCAGCCGACCCGACGCGAGCACCTCCTCGTCGACCGCGACGAGCTCGGCCTCGACGGCGTCCGCGTCCACACCCGGCGTCTGACGCGCCCAGTGGCCGACGGTCGCCGGGGAGGCCTCGGGGTGGAACTGCACGCCCCAGGCTGAGCCCCATCGGAACGACTGGAACGGGTACATGCTGGACGACCCGAGCCACACCGCCCCCGCCGGCAGCTCGACGACCGAGTCGCCGTGCAGGCTCGGCAGCACCGCACCCGTCGGCGAGGCCGCGACGAGTCGCCCGAGGAGCGGATCGCTCGCCGCCTCGGGCCGCCACCGCACCGCCACCGGGCCTGCCTCGACCCCGGGAGGAGCCGCGACCTGGACGCGCCCGCCGCCGGCGACGGCAAGGAGCTGCGCGCCGAGGCAGATCGCCAGCGTCGGGACTCCGGAGCGCGCGGCCGAGGCGAGCAGCTCACGGGTCGACGGCAGCCACGGCCACTCCGCGTCGTCGTACGCGGACCGCTCACCGCCGAGCACCACCAGACCGTCGCCGACCTCCGCCGCCGATGCCGGCACGGCCTCTCCGAGGTCGACCCGGACGACGCGGACCTGCACGCCGTCCTCGAGCCACTCGGCGAAGCGGTCCAGAGGGATGTCCTCGGCGTGCTGGATCACGGTGACGACGCGCTGCGGTACCGAGTCGTGGGAGCTGCCGGTCGCGGCAGCCGCGTGCTGATCGAAAGTCACCGGACGACGGTACCCGCGTCGGAGGCCGCGTGCCGAATCCCGTCGGGCGAACCCGTTGCGCACAGGCCACGCACGGGAAAGGACCGCCACGTGATCGGACGGCGTGCGGCGCGAGGAGACCAAGGCCGCCGGGCAGGCCGAGGCCTCGTCCCTGGACGCCGAGTTCGAGGAGCTCGAGGCGTCCAGCGCGGACGTGGAGGGCACGACTCGCCGCCCTCAGGCGCAGCGGCGCCCGACGGGAGGTCACCCGACCCGCCGGTCCGACGACCGGTCGGCATCCGTGAGGGAACCTCGCCGGATGCCTGCCCACGTCGCCCAGAGCATTCCCAGGCGGTTCTCAGACATCCGCGGGACACTGCTGGCATGACCACTCCTGAGGCGCGCCTGCTCGTCGTCGACGACGAGCCGAACATCCGCGAGCTCCTTGCGACGTCGCTGCGTTTCGCCGGCTTCGAGGTCCACACCGCCGCCGACGGAGCAGCCGCCCTCCGCATCGCGCGACAGCTCGAGCTGGACCTCGTCGTCCTGGACGTCATGCTGCCCGACATGGACGGGTTCGCCGTCACGCGGCGCCTGCGTGAGAAGGGTCAGCACGTCCCGGTCGTGTTCCTGACCGCGCGCGACGACACGCAGGACAAGGTGACGGGGCTGACCGTCGGCGGCGACGACTACGTGACGAAGCCGTTCAGCCTCGAGGAGGTCGTCGCGCGCATCCGCGCGGTGCTTCGCCGCACCCAGCCCGACGCGGACCTCTCGTCGAGCGTGCTCTCCTACGCCGATCTGGAGCTCGACGAGGACAGCCATGAGGTCACCCGCGGCGGTCGCGTGGTCGAGCTCTCGCCGACCGAGTTCAAGCTGCTGCGGTACCTGATGCTGAACCCGGGACGGGTGCTGTCCAAGACGCAGATCCTCGACCACGTCTGGCAGTACGAGTGGGGCGGCGACGCGAACATCGTCGAGTCGTACATCTCCTACCTTCGGCGCAAGGTCGACAACGTCAACGCCCCGGACGGCACGCCCGTCACGCCGCTGATCCACACCAAGCGCGGCGTCGGGTACATGCTGCGTCAACCGTCGTGACGCGAGTCCGCGACCGGCTCCACGGCGTTCCCCTGCGGCTGCGGTTCGTCGCGATCACCACCGCGCTCCTGCTGATCGGGCTCGCCGTCGTCGGGGCGACCGCGCTGACGCTGCTGCACCGCTCGCTCGTCCAGCAGGTCGACGACCAGCTGACGTCCGCGGCCAAGGAAGTCGTCGAGCAGGCCACGCGGACCGCGCAGGGTCTCGCCGGTGACACGGCCTCGGGCGCACCGAGCGACTACTACGTCCAGTTCGAGACGGCGGACGGCACCCCGGTCCAGACGGTCTTCAACCGGACGAGCACGACGTCGGACCAGTTCCCGGTGATCCCCGCGATGACCATCACCGAGGTCAGGAACCTGACCTCTCCGTTCACCGTGAGCTCGGTCGACGGCAAGAGCAGCTGGCGGGTGATCGCGGGCACCTTCTCGGACGGGTCCGGCAGCGTGTTCGTCGCCCTCTCGCTGCACTCGGCGAACGTGACCATGGCCGAGATGCAGATGGCCCTCCTCGGCATCAGCCTCGGCGTCGTCGCGATCGGTGGGGTGACCGGCTACGTCGCGGTCCGGCGCTCGCTCCGCCCGCTCGAGGAGATCGAGAGCACCGCGGCGGCGATCGCCGACGGCGATCTCGGTCGGCGCATCCCCGCCGCCCCGGAGACGACCGAGGTCGGGCGGCTCGGCGTCGCACTGAACGGCATGCTCACCCAGATCGAGAGCGCCTTCGACGCCCGGACCGCCTCGGAGGCGCGCATGCGGCGGTTCGTCGCCGACGCCTCCCACGAGCTGCGCACGCCGCTCGCGACGATCCGCGGGTACGGCGAGCTCTTCCGGATGGGCGCGCTGACCGAGGACGAGCAGCTGAGGGACACGATGCGTCGCATCGAGGGGTCGGCCACCCGCATGGGCAACCTCGTCGAGGATCTCCTCGCCCTCGCGCGCATGGACGAGGGCCGCCCGATGCGCAGCGACCACGTGGACCTGGCCGTCCTCGCCGGAGACGCCGTCGGTGACCTGCACGCCCTCGACCGCGACCGCCCGGTCCGGCTGGTGCCCGCGCAGGACGGCGGCTCGATCGGTCCGACGGTGGTCGTCGGCGACGAGGCACGTCTGCGGCAGGTGCTCGCCAACCTGATCGGGAACGTCGTCCAGCACACCCCGCCCGGGACACCGGTGGAAGATCGGACTCGGCATCCTCGACGACGAGAACGCCGTCGTCGAGGTCCGGGACCACGGGCCCGGCATCTCGCCGGAGCACGCGGCCCGCGTGTTCGAGCGGTTCTACCGCGTCGACGCGTCCCGCACCCGGGACTCCGGCGGCGCGGGCCTCGGGATGGCCATCGTGGAGGCGATCGTCACGAGCCACCAGGGTCGCGTCGAGCTCCTCACCACGCCCGGTGGCGGGACGACGGTCCGGGTCACGCTGCCGCGCACGCCCCGCGCACCGCACCCCGCGGTCACCGGGGAGCAGGAGGTCACGAGCCTGGAGGAGGTCGACGTCACCTGACCGCGCCGCGGCGATCGGCGACAAGGATGAACGCGGCCGTACCGGAGGGCTACCATGGCCCGTCCTGAAGAAGTACCCCCTTCGTGAGGCTGATCAATGGGCGTCGTGCTCGCACCGCAGTGGCTCCTGCCGTCGTTCGTCCGGAGCGTCCAAGGAGCCGGCGCAACCGCGTCCCCCGACGAGATCCGCGCGGTCGGCGAGGACCTGATCGACCGATGGTGCGGGCCCGGCCGCCACTTCCACACGCTGAAGCACCTCACCGACGTCCTCGCCCGCGTCGACGAGCTCGCCGAGGAGACCCACGAGCCCGAGCTCGTCCGGCTGGCCGCGTGGTACCACGGCGCGGTGTTCGATGCCGCCGAGCGGGCGTCGTACGCGAACCGCGGCGGTGAGGACGAGGTCGCGAGTGCCGCACTCGCCCGGGTGCAGCTCGGGGCGCTGGGCGTCCCCGACCGGGCGGTCTCCCGGGTGAGTGCGCTCGTGATCGCCCTGACCCGGCATGCGCCCGTCGCGGGCGACTTCGACTGCGCCGTCCTGTGCGACGCCGACCTCGCGATGCTGGCGGCCGAGCCCCAGCGGTACAAGGCCTATCTGCACGAGGTCCGCGAGGAGTACGCCCACCTGCCGCTCGAGGACTACGTCCGGGCCCGCGTCCGGATCCTCCACAAGCTCCTCGCACGGGTGGCGCTGTTCGTCAGCCCGCTCGGCAGCGCGTGGGAGGAACCCGCGCGGCAGAACATCGGCGCCGAGCTGCACCGGCTCGAGAAGGAGCTCGCGCTGCTCGAGGGCGCACGCGCCGCCGCCGAGACCGGCACCGCGACCGGCACCGGGACCGGCGACCCCGAGGACGGTCCGTCGTCCGTGGTCGACGCCGACGGCACACCGGTCGCGGGACCGGAGGGAACGGGCGATCCGACCACAGGGACGCGGCGCGACGGCTGAACCTCGCTCGTGAGCACGGCGCACGCGCGCTGATCGGCGGCTCCGTAGCGTCGTGACCTCCCAACCCGAGGAGGACTCATGAGCAGGTACGAGGTCGACAGCGCGCAGATGGCGCAGGCGGGCGCCGCGGTCCAACGGTCGGCGACCGCCGTCAGGGCCGAGGTCGCCCTGATGCAACGCCACCTGACCGATCTGCAGTCGAGCTGGCGCGGAACCGCAGCGACGGGCTTCGCGGCCGTGATGACCGAGTGGTCGGCCACCCAGGTCCGCGTCGAGCAGACGCTCGACCAGATCACCGCGGCGCTGCACGCCGCAGCACAGACCTACGCCGATGCCGAGCAGCAGGCAGCCCGCCTCTTCTCCTCCTGACCGCCGGGCGCGGTCCTCCTGACCGCCGGGCGCGGTCCTCGTAGGATCGGGCGGTGTGAGCGTCCTGATCGACCCCGCCCTCTGGCAGCGACACGGTCGCCTGTGGGGTCACCTGGTCAGCGACACCTCCCTCGAGGAGCTGCACGCCTTCGCGGCGCTCGCCGGGCTCCCGCGGCGCGGCTTCGACCGCGACCACTACGACGTCCCGGACGAGCTCCACGACGCACTGGTCGAGCTCGGCGCCGTCCCGGTCTCCCCGCACGAGCTCATCCGCCGGCTCCGCGCCTCCGGTCTTCGCGTACGCGCGCGCGACCGCTGACCCGGTCCGGCTCGGACGGGAGCGGGACGCGCCCGGAAGGATGCGGGCATCGTGCCGTCGACGCCGGCACCACGCACGGCGGCGGGCGCCCCGGTTCCCCGGGACACCCGCCGCCGTTCGTTCGAGATCCGACCTGCTGCGCGCTCAGGCCCGATCGGCGATCAGTCGATCAGAACCCGCCGCCGAAGTCCTCGCCACCGCCGCCGCCGGCCGGTGCAGCCTTCTCCGGCTTGTCGGCCACGACGGCCTCGGTGGTCAGGAACAGCGCGGCGATGGACGCAGCGTTCTGCAGCGCGGACCGCGTGACCTTGACCGGGTCGTTGATCCCCGCGGCGAGCAGGTCCTCGTAGACGTTCGTCGCGGCGTTCAGGCCGTGACCGATCGGCAGGTTGCGGACCTTCTCCGCCACGACGCCGCCCTCGAGGCCCGCGTTGATCGCGATCTGCTTGAGCGGAGCGTCGAGAGCGACACGCACGATGTTCGCGCCCGTCGCCTCGTCACCCTCGAGGTCGAGACCCTCGAACGCGGTCTTGCCGGCCTGGATGAGCGCGACGCCACCACCGGCGACGATGCCCTCCTCGACGGCAGCCTTCGCGTTGCGGACGGCGTCCTCGATGCGGTGCTTGCGCTCCTTGAGCTCGACCTCGGTGGCCGCGCCGGCCTTGATGACGGCGACGCCGCCGGCCAGCTTGGCGAGGCGCTCCTGGAGCTTCTCGCGGTCGTAGTCCGAGTCCGAGTTCTCGATCTCGGCACGGATCTGCGCGACCCGACCGGCGATCTGAGCCGCGTCGCCCGAACCCTCGACGATGGTCGTCTCGTCCTTCGTCACGACGATCTTGCGCGCCGTGCCGAGGACCTCGAGGCCCACCGTGTCGAGCTTGAGACCGACGGTCTCCGAGACGACCTGACCGCCCGTGAGGATGGCCATGTCCTGCAGCATCGCCTTGCGGCGGTCGCCGAAGCCCGGCGCCTTGACGGCGACGGACTTGAACGTGCCACGGATCTTGTTGACGACGAGCGTGGCGAGAGCCTCGCCCTCGACGTCCTCGGAGACGATGAACAGCGGCTTGCCGGCCTGGATGACCTTCTCCAGCAGCGGCAGCAGGTCCTTGACGTTCGAGATCTTGGACTCGACGAGCAGGACGTACGCGTCCTCGAGGACGGCCTCCTGACGCTCCTGGTCCGTGACGAAGTACGCCGACAGGAAGCCCTTGTCGAAGCGCATGCCCTCGGTCAGCTCGAGCTCCAGGCCCAGGGCGCTGGACTCCTCGACCGTGATCACGCCCTCCTTGCCGACCTTGTCGAGGGCCTCGGCGATGAGCGCACCGATCGCCGTGTCGCCCGCGGAGATCGAGGCCGTGGCCGCGATCTGCTCCTTGGTCTCGACCTCGACGGCCTGCGTCAGCAGCTCGGCCGTGACGGCCTCGACGGCCTTCTCGATGCCCTTCTTGAGGGCGATCGGGTTGGCGCCGGCCGCGACGTTCCGCAGGCCCTCGCGCACGAGCGCCTGGGCGAGCACGGTCGCCGTGGTGGTGCCGTCGC
>JAJYCD010000103.1 GCA_021778635.1 Actinomycetes bacterium | reverse complement strand
GTCGACGGCCCGGCCGAGCCCGGACCCGGCCGGTCACCTCGCCGGGCCGGGCGCTGATCGCGCTCGTCACAGTGGGACGGGCGCCCTCGGCCGTCGTGCCGGCGGACGCCGACGGCCCGCCCCCGCGGGGCGATGCGTGAGGTGCCAGAGTGGTTCGCGTGCGTCGACCGGGTCCCGGCGGCCCGCGACGTCGGCGTCGTGGTGTCGAATCGGGGTCGTGGTGTTCGTCGACGAAGCGAGGCAGCCCGCACGGGGCAGCGCCGAGGCGCCTGACGCCCCGGACCGCAGAACCATGTCCTGGTGACGACACGAGAGGATCTTCAGATGCAGTTCCTGGTTTCCGTGATCGACGACAGGGTCGATCCGGGCAGCACGGACAGGCGGCCCGCCATCAGCGCGTTCAACGAGCGGTTGATCGCCGAGGGCTACTGGGTCTTCGCCGGCGGACTCGCGGACACCGATGCGGCCACGGTGATCGACAACCGGGGCGAGCACGCAGTGATCACTGACGGGCCTTCGTGGAGTCGAAGGAGTACCTCGCCGGCGTCTGGGTGTGGGAGGCCCCCGACCTGGCGACGGCGCTCGAGCTCGCCACCGAGGCGTCGAAGGTCTGCGACCGGAAGATCGAGGTACGGCCGTTCGTGTGATCACCGCTGAGGCGGCGGCGCGCTCCCGCTCCGGCAGACGGACCCGACGTCACGGTGACGTCGTCACAGCCGTGCTCGGGCACGGAGGGCGTCGATCGCCCACTCGAGCTCAGGCCGCAGGCTCTCGCCGACGGGCCAGCCGTTGACAACCGCGAGCAGGTCCAGGTAGCGCTCCCGGCGAGGGTCGTTGATCGTGTCCAGTCGGGCGAGGAGCAGCCGACGGGGCCCGACGTCGTCGTTGCCGTCGAGCAGCGGCGCGCACCGGGACAGCAGGACCGCGACGATCGAGTCGGCCGCCGGCGAGGTCGGCTCGACGCCGGCCCGCACGGCAGGGGAGACCTGGTCGCAGACGGTCGCCGTGAGGTCGCGGTCCCGGGTCGGCGGTCCAGCGGGTACCGGCCGGGCCGCGTGGATCTCGACGAGCCCGCGCATGTACGCGCGGAAGTCCGGGTCCTGAGCCAGCTCGGCCAGCTCGACCCACGCCCGGAGCTGTGCCGGGTCGGGGTCGTCGGGCAGCTCCGGTGCGAGGGTCCGCATGAACCCGCCGAACGCGGGGTCGGAACCTGCTCCGCCGAAGACGGCCTCGAGGAAGTCGTCGACGAGTCGCCGGCGTTCGGCCTCGGTCAGCGTGGCGAGCCTGTGCATCATGGTCATCTCCTCGGCGGTGGCTCCGCGGTTCGCGACGGCGGTCAGCACCGCCCGCCGGAGCCGCAGGATCCTGATCTGCACGTCCAGCGCCTGGGCGTGCTCGGTGGCGACCTCGGAGAGCGTGAGCTCGCGGTTCAGGACCTTCCGGATCGTCGCCAGGTCCAGTCCCAGGT
Organism: Actinomycetes bacterium; assembly: GCA_021778635.1. Lineage (GTDB taxonomy): Bacteria > Actinomycetota > Actinomycetes > Actinomycetales > Cellulomonadaceae > JAJDFX01. The sequence continues at coordinate 8,929 of JAJYCD010000103.1, read as the reverse complement.
CACGCAGGGTGCGAACGAGGCGCAGTCGCGCGAGGGCGGCGTCGTCGTAGCGGCGGTACCCGGCGGGGGTGCGATCAGCGGGCTGCACGAGCCCGGCGTCGGAGTAGAACCGGATCGTGGTGACCGAGCTGCCGGTCAGCCGCGCGAGCTCGCCGATCGAGTAGAGCCGGTCGTCATCCATGTCCCCACTATCGGGTCTCCCCCTGCTGGAGACTCAAGCACGATCGACCGCGCATCCCGGACGTCGGCCCGTCGTGTCGGCCGCTGACGGCTGGGACCCGATGGATCTGGTGGACCCGGCGGCCCGACTCAGCCCGTCGAGCTCCCGCTCGCCTCCCCGGCGACCGTCGCGTCCCGGTCGCTGACCTGGTTCTGCTCCGCGGCCCACGCGGCGACGCGTCGCGCGCTCTCCTCCTCGGAGAGGTCGTCGACCCGGGTCATGATCGACCACCGCACCCCGAACGGGTCCCTGATGCTGGCGAACCGGTCGCCGGAGACGAACGTGGACGGTGCCGCGCGAACGGCCGCACCGGCGGCCTCCGCGCGGGCGACCACGGCGTCGACGTCTGGGCAGTAGAGGCCCATGGAGTAGCAGTCCTGGTCCCCGTCGGGCGCCGCGACGAGGCCGTAGTCGGGCATGGGCTCACCGAGCTGCAGCAGCCCGTGACCGAAGTCGAGGACGGCGTGGGCCACGACACCACCCATCTCGGTCACGTCGACGACGCGCGCTCCGAAGATCTCGCGGTAGAAGGCGATGGCTCCACGCGCATCCGGGATCGCGAGGAAGGGCGTCAGGCTGGTGGCGCCGTGCGGCGTGCCATCGCTGGTGTAGGCGCCGTCGGCGGCGTGGGTCTTCTCCGTCATGGGACACGAGCGTAGGTGTGCCGTGCGCGAAGTGGAACGGCGATGCGCGACGGGTATCAGCCCGGGTGCGGCACGGTGGGTCGCCGCGAGCGGGGACGGTCCGTCGGCGTCGCCCGCGCGATCCCTGCCTGGAGCGGGACTCGCGGATCAGCTGCCCGCGCTCTCGTACCGGAGCAGCCCACGGCGGAACGCCCAGCGGCCGAGCAGCAGGCACCAGACCGCCGCGACCGGGGTGAGGACACCGAGCCAGGACGAGCTGCCGAGGGACAGCACCGCCGTGGCCGGGAAGTAGCTCATGAAGGCGTAGGGCAGCACGACCGACAGGATCACGCGCACGACGACGCCGTAGATGCTGATGGGGTACCGCGCCAGCTCGCCGAGGGTGTGGAAGGCGAACGGGAACATCGACCACGGCGTCTTCAGCCAGAAGGCGGAGCAGTTGGTCAGGACGTTCAGCCCGATCTTCACCAGCGGGGCGAACGCGAGCACGAACGCCGCGGTGGCGATCCGCCCCGGAGACCAGGCCACGCCGACGTGCAGGAGCGCGGCGACGAACAGCGAGCCACCGAGGGCAAGGTTACCCAGGCCGTTCATGCCGATCTGCGAGCTGAGCACCTGGAGCAGCGGCGAGTAGGGGCGCACCAGGATCGTGTCGAGACCGCCGAGGTTCACGGTGACCGCCATCGACCACGCCCCCTGGGCCAGCAGCACGGCGATGCCCTCCGTGAGGGCGACGAGCGAGTAGATCAGGACGACGTCCCAGAACCGCCAGCCGTTGATCTGCGGGATCGCCCGGAAGATCGCCCACAGGAAGACGATCCCCATGCCCTGGGTGAGGAGGGCGGCGACCGACATGATCCAGAAGTCACCCTCGTACTCGAGCGTGGCGCGGAGCTGGGCGCCGAGGCACCGGCGGTACAGCCAGAGGTTGCGTCGCATCTCAGCCCCCGTGCACGGTCAGCTGCCGGCTGGCGCCGCGCCACATCGCGCGCCCGAGCCACCACAGCCCCACCGTCCAGGCAGCCTGGACCCCGACGTCACGCCACGCGTCGGCACCGGTCAACCGGCCGATGTAGAGCAGCGCCGGCGTCGACGCCATCCCGGCGAACGGCAGCGCCGCGGCGAGCCCCTGCAGCCACCCGGGGAAGAACGAGAGGGGGACCAGGCTTCCGGAGAACAGCGTGATCAGCGCGATCCGTGCCGACTGCACGCCGACGTAGTTGCGGGTCCAGAACACGACGAGCGCGGAGATGTAGACGATGCCGAACCGCAGCGGCAGCACCAGGACGGCGGACACCGCGAACGCCCCGAGGCTCCGGTGAGCGGGCGCCGGGACGCCGCCGAACAGCGCCGCCGCGGCGGCGGCCACCACCAGACCGGTGCCCAGCTCGTAGCCGCCGAAGCCGAGCGCCTCGGCGAGACGCGACCGCTGGTAGTCCACGGGGCGCACGAGGTCCATCGCGACGTCGCCCTGCTGGATCCGGCCCGCCATGCGGTAGTCGACGTAGCTCGAGACCAGCGAGCCGGCGACGAAGGCGACGAGGAGGTACGCCTTCATCGCCGGCCAGTCGAACCCGTTGACGCGGCCCGCCGCCAGGACCGACCGCCACAGGTACAGCATCGCCACCGCGGCCAACGTCGTGGCCAGCAGCCCGAACAAGAAGCTCGTCTGGTACGCGACGAGGCTGCGGAACGCCGCCCTGCCCATCGCGCGGTAGGCGCGCAGAGTCTGCCGCACGGTGGGGGTGCGCCGGGGCGGCGCCGACGGCAGCGTGACGGCGGCCGTCATCGCACGGGGCTGTCGTCAGGACTGTCGTCGGGGCTGTCGTCGGGGCCCGGGATGAGCTGGCCGGCGTACACCCGGCGCACGACGTCCTCGATCGCCGGCTCCTTGATCCGGAGGTCGACCACCTGGAGCTCGGCCTGGATCGCCGTCAGCACGTCGCCCGCCGTGTGGGCCAGGGGGTCGAAGGTCACCGCCACGCCCAGACCGTCGCGCTCCTCGATGACGGTCGCGCCGGCGAGCCGCGTCGCGATCCCCGCGAGCGATACCGGCCGAGCCGCCAGGTCGACGTGCATCACTCGCTCCCGGGCGTAGGTCTCGATCACCTGGCGCAGGCCGCCGTCGTGGACGATGCGCCCGTGGTCGATGATCACGAGCCGCGAGCACACGTCCTCGATCTCGCCGAGGTCGTGCGTCGTGAGGACGAGCGTGGTGCCCTCGGCGACGATCTGCCGGAGGAACGCGCGCAGGCGGTCCTTCACCTCGATGTCGAGCCCGATCGTGGGCTCGTCGAGGTACACGATGGGTGGGTCGTGCAGCAGTGCCGCGGCCAGGTCGGCGCGCATCCGCTGGCCCAGCGAGAGCCGGCGTGCGGTCGAGGAGAGGAGGTCCCCGATGCCCAGCATCTCGACGAGGCGATCGAGGTTCGCCCAGTACTCCGCCGTGCTCAACCCGTGCATGTCGCGCAACAGCTCGAGCGAGTCACGGACGGCCAGGTCCCACCACAGGCTGGTCCGCTGACCGAAGACGACGCCGATACCCCGGGCGTTCTCGACCCGGTTGCGGTGCGGCACGATGCCGTTGACCCGCACCTCGCCGGACGTGGGGACCAGGATGCCGGTCAGGAGCTTGATCGTGGTCGACTTCCCGGCCCCGTTGGGCCCGACGTAGGCGACCGCCTCGCCCTCGTCGACCCGCAGGCTGATGCCGTCGACCGCGACCTTCTCGGAGTACCTGCGCTCGACGAGATGCCGCAGCGATCCCGCCAGCCCGGGGCGCTTGTCCGGGGACCGGAAGACCTTGCGGAGGTCATCCGCCTCGATGCGTGCCATCGGCACATGCTATGAGGCGGTCGCCCCGCCAGGGTGGTCGTTCTCGAACGCTGCCGTGTACACGGTCCGGTACCAGTGCAGGTCACGGCGCCGGGGTGCGGTGAGGCCGACGACCGGCCCCGCGCCGATGGGGCGTGCCGGGTCGGCACGCCCCATCGGTCGCGCGGTTCTCAGGCCGCGGCGGGACCGTGGACGTGGACGCCGAGCACGGCGGGTCCGATCAGCTTCTCGTCGACCGCCTTCTGCCCGGTGAAGCAGATCCACTCCGTACCGCGGGCGTCCTCGCTGCGGCACGCGCCCCCGATCGCGCTGTCGGGGCCGGTGAAGGTCTCGATCGTGCCGGTCCAGTCGGTCACGCTGGTGTCCTTCATGCCGGCGCTGACCGTGCAATTCATGGTGTCGCCCGTCGTGCCGGCCGTCGTGCAGGTCGGGGTGACTCCCGCGAAGACGACCGATCCCGCGGGCAGGCCGACCGCGACGTCGTGGGGCGTCAGCAGGGTGACGGCGGCTGCCGCGCCCGCTCCGAGCACGACGACCGCGCCGGCGACGGTGGCGGCGATGGTGCCACGCGACCGCATCCGGCGGGTGCGCCGCACGATGCGGGACGCGGTGATCTGATCTGCGACGGCGCGCTCGAGCTCGTCGCCGAGCTGCGCGAGGTGGTGGGGCATGGCAGTGTTCATGAGAGTTCCCTTCCGGTGGCTACCTGGGTGCGAAGGGTCGCCAGGCCGCGCGAGACGCGGATCCGGGCGGCCAGCGGGGAGCAGTCGAGCTCGTTGGCGACGTCGGCGTAGGAGCGGTCCTCGAGGATCCGCATCTGGATCGCGCGACGTTGGTTGAGGGGCAGCTCGTTCAGGGCCTCGGCGATGTCCACATCGAGTCCCTCGACCCACTCAGGTCCCGGGGTGACCGTCGAGCGCCCGGATCTCATGAGCAGTCGCTCGCTGGCCTCCGAGGCCAGGCGGCGGTCACGGGCCGACCGTAGGAGCAGGTTGCGCGCGATGCCGAAGAGCCACGGACCGCACGATCCGTCGCGCTGGTTGTCGAAGTCATGTCGGTGGGCCCAGGCCTGCGCGAAGGTCTCGGCGGTCAGGTCCAGGGCGGCATCCCGGTCGCCCGTGCGGCGTACGAAGAACCCGTCGAGCGCCTGCGCGTATCTGTCGTACAGCTGGCGGAAGGCCGTGGGGTCATGCCCTGCGGCGGCGAGAAGTTGACTGTCGGTTGATGTCACACCCTCATATGCCACGAGGGGCTCCCAGTGTTTCGCCGGACGCCGCTCGGCCGCTCGCCACCTGAGCGCTCAGAGGCTCGAGGTGGTGGTGCCCGGACCGGTCTCCCAGCGTTGGACGTAGCCGGCGACGGGTTGCAGCGCCGTGATGAGGCCGACCCCCCGGGGCGTCAGGTGGTAGCGGACGGCCACCGGCGTGGTGGGGACGACCATCCCTTCGACGAGTCGCGCGGTCTCGAGCTGCTTCAGACGCACACTGGGCATGCGTGCCGAGAGACCGGGCACGGCCGCGACGATGTCGGTGAATCGCTCGGCGCCACGGGTCAGCGCGAGCACGATGCTCGGCGCCCATCGCTGGCCGAAGGCCTCCATGACGCGGCTCGCGTGCTGGCAGTCGGCCTCGTCGGCGAGGCGCCACGACGTGGGTGGTCGATCGGTTCGGGGGGCCGGCACTTGTTCAGCGTAGGTCAGTGACCACACGCGTGGTGCGCGCGTGCGGCGGCCGGAGCACGGGCCATGCCTGATCACGGTCATCCCTTGCGGTTCGGGTCGTTCGTCACCCCCGTGAACCGGTCCGCAGCGCATGCCGTCGACCTGTCGCAGCGGAGTGAGGACCTCGGCCCGGACCCGGTGACGTTCCCGGACCACCCGTACCGCGCGCACTTCCACGACACGTGGACGCTGCTGTCGTGGGTGGCGACGACGACCACGCACGTCCAGGTCGCGCGTACCGTGCTGAACCTGCCGATGCGGGGACCGGTTCGCCGCACGCGATCGTGACCGGCCGTTGGGCCTCCTCAACGGCGGCCACGGCCTGTCGGGGCGGTCCGTGAACCACGGCGGGATCGACCTCGACCTCGGTGCCCTGAACCACATCGAGCCGCTCGGCGGGACCTGGGTACGGATCGGCCCGGGAGCCCGCTGGGCCCGGGTCGCACGGACGCTCGCGCCGCTGGGCCTGGCGATCACGAGCGGTGACCACCGCGGTGCCGGGGCGAGCTCCGGCATCGCGGTCTCCTTCGAGCTCGACGCCCGGCCGATCGGGGAGATCGTCGTCGCCCGGCTCGTCTTCGCCGTCGACGACCTGTCCGCGTTCCTCCAGCGGTGGGGCCCCGCGGTGGAGGACGCCGATCGCTCGGTCTCCGCCACGCTCATGTTCGGGCCCACCCTGCCCGGACCGCAGCCCATGACGCGCAGGTTCCGACCGACGGCGAGCTCGAGCGGCAGATCACCCGCGCATCGCGCTCGCACGAGATCGCGGCGCCCGCGCGCTGGAGGACGTGGCGCACGCCGTGGGCATCGACTGGGCGGCGATGCCTGCCGGCTACACGCGCGCGCGGGACGACGCATTCTGGTGCGCGGGCCACACCCCCGCCGACATCACGAAGCTCGAGGCGGAGTGGCACACCGACGATGTCGAGACCACATCACGCGCGGGCCAGATGCTCATCGAGGGCACGGCGCTCCCCGTCGCACCGAGTGGGGTCGACACCAGCAGCGCAGGGAAGTGAGGCTCTGTCGCCCACGAGGGTCAGCCGGCGCGGAAGAACTGTGTCGCGCGCGCGGCGATCTCGAAGCCGAGCCCGCGGTAGATCGCGATCGCGGCGTCGGCGGCGTCGAGACCGGCCTGCGAGGCTCCTGCGTGACGCGCCGACCGCAGTGCCGTGGCGGTCATCGCCCGGCCGATGCCGCGACGACGCCAGCTCGGGTGGGTGTTGACGAAGAACACGGCGGCGTACGTACCGAACGTCCCGCAGCCGGACGTCGCGCGCACGGCTCCCGCGTCGTCGACGGCGGCGAACAGGCACGTCGTGGGCGGCAACGAGCGGAGGTGGTCGGCGAGCGCGTCCGGATCGTCGTCGCTGGACGGGTTCGCGAGCAGGACCGCGGCGACCGCGTCGCTCAGGGGCACGTCGTCGCTCGGGTCGTCGACGAGGCGCCGCACGGGTCGGACGGTCAGCCCGCTCGGCAGCGGCTCGTCAGGCACGTTCCGCAGGTCGCGGTGGACCATCGTGGTCACCGGCTTGGGCTGCCAGCAGTCGCGACGCAGGAGGAGCTCCGTGCAGCGTGGCGCCGTACCGAGCACGCTGATCGTGCCGGCGCGCGCGCCGGGCAGCAGAGCGGCGAGTGCGTCGTAGGCGTGGTCATCGGTGACCAGCAACCGGATGGACGAGCTCGCGGAGGAGGGGACGAGGCCCTGCAGGCCCGGCTCGTCGACGACCCGATCCGCGGGGCGGCCCAGGGCGTCGCACCGTGCGACGAACGCAGCGACATAGACCTCGATCGGCGGAGTCGGCACGTGCGCAGCCTAGGCGCGTGGAGCCGCGCGGACGCCACGTGCACCGGGTCGGCGACGCGCGCGGGGGTGGTGATGGCTCCCTCGGCCCCCGGGGCGTGACCACCGACTGGTCACGCCCCGAGGGTCGACCGGGCCGCGGGTGTCAGCGCCAGAACGCCGCGAGCTGCTCGGCGAGAGCTTTGCCTTGGTCGTACCCGGCGCGAGCGGCGGGCGGGCGCGTCGACGGATCCATGACGTTGCTGCCGAACGCCGTGAGCGCCGCGTCATCCGGGAAGACGGTCTCGACGCGGCTGCCGCCGGCGCGGAGCTCCTCGACCTGCGCCGCCAGCTGCATCCCCGACTCCAGCGGATGCCGGGTTCGACCGCTGAAGGGCGACAGCACGAGCACGCGTGCGAATCCGGCTGCCAGATCGGCGTTCTCGTTGCGTCGGTAACCGCCGTCGATGTACCGATCACCACCGATGACGGCAGGAGGGACGCCGAAGCCGTTGGACGTGCTGGCGGCAACGGCATCCACGAGGTCGACCCCGGAGTGCCGGTCGAACACGACCGGTTGACCGGTCCGGGCGTCGACCGCCGTGATGAGCACCGTTCGTTCCGGCCAGTGCGCGCCGGGCAGCCGTGCCGCCACCGTGGCGCGCCACCGCGCCGCGCCGGACCCGTCCGACGCTGCGTCGAGGTCGAGCGCGGCCGCACCCATCCTGCGGCGCATGTCGGCGGTGTTCTCGGCAGCGGCGATGATGCGCTGCGTCACCTCCATGTGGTTCGCCACCGGGCCGATGGGACCGCCGCTGCCGGCCGGACCGGTCTGCCGGGGCGGTGCGGCGGAGAGGATCGCGGCGAGCAGGTCGGCGGCGGTCGCGGTGGTGAGCTGGGCGGCGACCGTCGCGCCGGCTGACGTCCCGATGGTCAGGTCGGCCGCCGTCACGTCGAGCCCGGCGTCGGCGAGGCCGGCGAGCACGCCGATCTCCCACGCGTTGCCGGCCGATCCACCGCCATGGAGCACCAACGCCCGCTCACCTGGGGCGGGAATCCGGTGGGTGGCGTCGACCTGCTTCTGATCGTGGTCGGCCCGCGACGGGTCGGAGGTGGTCGAGGTGACGTGCTGAGCTGAGGAGGGTGTGGTGTTCATGGGAGCTGCCCTTCGCGAGTTGCCTGGCGGGCGCTCCCGTGGCGACTGGCTCAGTCGCGCGATCGTTGACCGCGGGGGGCACCCAGGGTGGGTACTGCGTCCATGGGTGTCACCTCCTCGCGTCGTGGTCGATCGCGGTGACGCTAACGCGTGGGCAGTCCCGTGCGCAACGCGAATTCCGTGCTCGTGGACAGCCGGGCCCGAGGCCATGGCCACTGCCACGGCCTCGGTCAGCTCGACGATCGGCGAGGGCGCGAGCCGACCCAACGCCTGGTACAGCTCGACGATCCGCCCCGGTCGGTGTCGCCCACGGAGGCTGCGACGGCGTCGCACTCGGCGATCGACGACCCGGACGATCGGATCGTCCCCCCTGTGCCTGCGAGCCGCGGCGGACGACGTCGCCTGCCGTCAGCGCTGGAGGAGCCGGAGAGCGGCCGAGTTCAGCAGGTACACGGCCGCGAGCGTGATCGCTGGGGTCGTGCGCCCCGCGAGTGCGAGCGCCAGTGCGCCCACGCCGAACCAGGCGACCTGGAACGTCACGCCCGTGACTCCGTGAAGGGGCATCGAGGCC
>JAJYCD010000017.1 GCA_021778635.1 Actinomycetes bacterium | reverse complement strand
GGCCAACGCTGCACAGCGGTGAACCGCGAGGCTCCCTCACCCCGGGACCGTGCAGCCGGCATGCAGGACGAGCTCCCCGGCCACCACGGACAGCGCGATGTCGTGGCACGAGTCCGTTCGCAGCACCACCGCGCCCTGCCCCTGATAGAGGTCGAGTGCGGTGCGCGTCGGGTGTCCGTACGGGTTGTCCTTGCCGACGCTGACGAGAGCCACCCGGGCGCCGAGCAGCGCCGCGAGCGCCGACGACTGGCTCGCCGATCCGTGGTGGGCGACCTTCACGACGTCGATCCGACGATCCGGCCATGACGCCTGGCGGAGAGCGGCGGCGAGGCGGTCCTGCGCACCGGACTCCAGGTCGGCGAGGGCGACGAGCCGCAGCCCGGGCACCTCGAGGGAGAGCACCAGCCCGGCATCGTTGGGTGCCGACTCCTCCGCCGAGGCGTCCGACGTCGAGGACGCAGCAGGCTGGTGCGCCGAGCTCGGGGCTGCTGGCGAGGTCGGTCCCTCGACCGGCGACGAGAGGACGGTCCACCGGACGTCACCGGCCGTGCCCGTCGCCCCCGGTTCACCCACGACCGGTTCCTCGACCGGGATCCCGCGGGCGGTGAGGCGTCGCAGCGCCACCGAGGCCTCGGCCGCCGGCTCGCGCAGGCCACTCACCAGCGCCCGCGCCACGGATCTGTCCTGGAGCACGTCCTGGAGGCCTCCGACGTGGTCGGCGTGGAAGTGCGTCAGGACCAGGAGGTCGATGGACCGGACACCGAGCCTGTCGAGGCAGGCACCCATGCCACCCCCCTCGGGCCCGACGTCGATCACGACCGCATGATGAGGGGCTGTCCGCATCACGAGGCCGTCCCCCTGTCCGACGTCGCAGGCCACGATCCGCCAGTCCGCGGCCGGCGCCCGCGACGCCACGATCCGGGCGCGCAGGATCCCTGTCGACGTGACGAGCACGGCGACCGTCACGAGGAGGACCACGACCTGGCGCCGCGTCGAGCCGTGCCGTCGAGGAGCCCGCCGACCCGGCGGCCGAGGCCGACGCCGCGGGTCCTCCGGTGGTGCGGGTGCGAGGCGGAGGAGGGCCACGAGCGCAGCGACGGTGAGCCCCGCCAGCAGCGCGGCTCCGCCCGTCCCTGTCGGCCATCCGAGCGTCGCGCCGGGCGTCGCGGCCGCTCGCCGCGCGACCTGGGCGATCCACCAGACGGGCACGCCGGCCGCATGGGCCAGGACGGCACCACCGGCGGGCCACCACGGCGCCACGAGAGCCGTCAGGACACCGAGCACGGTTGCCGGGGGGACGGCGATCTCGGCGAGCAGGTTCGCCGGGACCGCCAGCATCGCGATGCCGGGGGTGAGGAGCACGATCACGGGCGCGCAGACGACCTGCGCGGCGATCGGCACCGCGATCGCCGCGGCGGCCGGCCGAGGGACGATCCGACGGGCGCGCTCGGCGAGTGGACCGGCCAGGAGCACCAGCCCGGCCGTCGCCAGCACCGAGAGCACGAACCCGTAGTCGCGCGAGAGCCATGGATCGGCGACGAGCAGGAGGATCACGGTCGCGGCGAGGGCAGGGAGCGCGCGCGACGGACGCCCGAGAAGCAGCGCGGCAGCGGCGACCGCGCCCATCCCGGCGGCGCGGAGCACGCTCGCGCTCGGGTGGACCAGCAGGACGAACCCCGCCATCACCGGCACGAGGACCAGCACCCGCGCACGGCGCCGCACGCGCAGCGCCGCGGTCAGCCCGAGCACGCACATGCCGATGATCGCGAAGTGCGCGCCCGAGACGGCCATCACATGGGTCAGGCCGACCGCGCGCATCGCCGCCGTCAGGTCCGGCGGGACGTGCGTCGTGTCCCCGACCGCGAGCGCCGGGAGCAACCCCGCGACGTCCGGGCCGAGATCGGCCGCCGCGGCGACGAGCGACCGTCGCAGTCGCCCGGCCGCGGCGTCCGGGCCGGCGGGCGCGCCTCGGACCTCGGGTGGCCGCCGCGCGAGGAGCATGGCGATCTCCCTGTCGCCGGCCCCGGTCGGTGCGAGACGTCCCGTGACCTCGACCCGTGACCCGTACCGCGGTGCCGTCCCCACGTCGCCGTCCACCACGACGAGGATCGACGCCGCCGCCGAGCCCGTGAGGCCCCGGCCTGCGACCTGGTCCACGTCGAGCACCATCCGGTACCGCGGTCCGGACGTCACCACCGCGCGCGGTGACCCCGGCGCGCTCGTCACCGCGGCGGGCTCCGAGCCCACGACACCCGTGACCTCGGCCGAGGCCGTCCCGGAGACCAGGACCGCAAGCACGCCCGCCGCCCGGACGTGCTCGTGCGCGGCCACCGAAAGGGCGACGCTGCCCGCTGCCGCCCCGACCAGCGCGACGGCCCCGAGCACACCGGTGGCCATCCGACCCGAGCGTGTCGAGCAGGCCGTGCGGATCGGGCGGGTGGAGCGGGACGCGCCGGTCGAGCGGGACGCGCCGACGAGCCTGCGCGGTCCATCCTGATCGACCGCGCGACCCTGGGCGGCCCGCCGGCCGGCACGGGCCCGACGCACCCGACCGCGTCGACGTCCCGCGCCGCGACCTCCGCGCTGGTCTCGCGCCCCGAGCCGCCTCGCAACGTGCCACGACGCGAGGAGCGCGACCATGCCCGCTGCGAGCAGCAGGCCGCCACCGACCGCGACCCATCGACCACCTGGGTCGACGAGCGAACCCGTCGCGGCGCTCCACGCCGCGAGAGCTGCCGGCACCAGCCGGGCATCGTGCCGCGCCGCCGGAGACGGCGTCACACCCGCACCAGGTCGCGCAGCCGCGCGAGCGCGCTCGGCCCGATGCCGGAGACCTCGGAGAGCTCCTCGACGTCGCTGAAGCGTCCGTGCGCCGCGCGCCAGTCGAGGATCCGCTGCGCGAGCACGGGACCGATGCCGGGGAGCGCGTCCAGGTCGGCCATCGTGGCGGCGTTGAGGTCGAGCGGCGCGTCGGGGGCGGCGGACGCGCGGCCCGCGACGCCGGTCGTCTCGCCGGGCCGCGGGACCACCACCTGCTCACCGTCGACGAGCACCCGCGCGAGGTTCACGACCGAGAGGTCTGCCTCCGGCGTCGCTCCACCGGCCGCGGCGATCGCGTCCGTGACCCGCGCACCGACAGGCAGTCGCACCACCCCGGGGAGTGCGACCTGCCCGACGACGTGCACCACCACCTCCGTGGCGCGCCCGTCGGCGGGAACGCTCGTCGCGCCGGCGCCGGGCCCTCGCCCGCCACCGGGGGCCGGCTCACCGCCGGCGCCGGAGGCAGCCCCGTTGCTCGCGCTCGCCGTCGCGGTGGTCGCTGTCCCGACGACGCTGCCGAGCGGCACGCCGTCGTCCGGTGCGGCGCGCGCGGACCACACCAGGATCCCGCAGCCCAGCGCCGTGACCGCCAGAGCCGCGACGGCGGCGACCGCCGGCCGGACGGTCCACCGGAACACGGGGATCCCGGCACCGGTCGTCTCCAGGTCGACCTGCTCGAGCGGGTGGCCATAGGCCGCGGAGTACACCGTCGACGCCGTGCCGAGCGCCCCCAGGCGTCGGTCCCGGGTCGACTCGGCGTCCGGTCGCTCGCGCGGTCCCGCACTCACCATGCGACGACGTTACGAACGCCGGGCGCCTCCCTCGTCGCCAGGGGGCGCCCACCTCGGGGCGTCCCTGACCCGCCCCGCCCTGGGGACGGGTCGGGTCTCGATCGGGTCGAGCTCAGCCCTCGCCGACCACGACCGCGAGCAGCCCCGGCCCGACGTGGGCACCGATCACCGCGCTCGCCTCCGAGACCACGACGCGCGCAGCGGACTCACCGGGCCAGGGCGAGAGCCGATCGCCGAGCGCCTCGGCGATCCGATCCGCGAGCTCCTCCGCCTTCACCGGATCCCCCAGGTGGTGCACCGCGACGCGTGCGCGGCCCCGTCGCTCGACGTCCTCGACCGTGAGGGTCCCGAGCCTCGCGCGGGCTCCCGCCCGGGTACGGATCTTCTCGGCGACCTCGAGCCGGCCGTCGTGCAGCGCGAGCAGGGGCCGCATCCCGAGGAGGGTCCCGATCGCGGCCGCGCCGGCACCGAGCCGGCCCCCGCGTCGAAGATGATCGAGCGCATCGACGAGGAACCGCGCCGAGCACCCCGAACCGACGCGCCGTGCGACGCCCGCCGCGTCCTCCGCACCCGCTCCGGCGGCGACGGCCTCGGCCGCTGCGAGCGTGGCCAGGCCGAGTCCCATCGCGACGGACCTGGAGTCGACCACGTGGACCGGGACGGAACACCCCTCCGCACCGAGCCGAGCCGATCCCACCGTCCCGGACAGGTCCCCGGAGAGATGCACCGACACGATCGCACGGGCGCCGGCCTCGGCCGCGGACGCGAACGCGCGGGCGAACGCGTCGGGCGCAGGTTGCGACGTCGTCACGTCCTCGCCCGAGCGCAGGCGCTCGAGCAGCACCGACGACGAGACGTCGACGCCCTCACGGCCGTGCGTCTCGCCGAACCGGACGGTGAGCGGGACCACCGTCAGCCCCCACCGCGCGACGAGGTCGGGCGGGAGCGAGGCCGTCGAGTCCGTGACGACGTGGACCGGCCGGACGGTCATCGTCGGACCGCCCGTCCGGGCAGTCGGACCGCCCGTCCGCGCACCAGGAGCAGTGCGACCACCGGCTACGCGGGAACCACGTTGACGAGCCTCGGCGCCCGCACGATCACCGTGCGCACGCCGCGACCGTCGAGCGCGCGCAGCACCGCGGGGTCGGCGAGCGCCATCGCGCGCAGGTCGTCCTCGCCGATCCCCGGCACGACCTCGAGTCGACCGCGCACCTTCCCCTGCACCTGCAGGACGCACGTCACGGTGTCCTCGACCAGCTGCTGCGGGTCAGCGACCGGGTAGGCGTGGTGGACCAGCGACTCCGCGTGACCGAGCCGCGCCCAGAGCTCCTCCGCGATGTGCGGGGCGATCGGCGCGAGCATCAGCACGAGCGGCTCGACCGCCGCCCGCGGCGTCGTGCTGAGCGAGGTCAGATGGTTGTTGAGGACGATCAGCTTGGCGATCGCGGTGTTGACCCGCATCGCCTCCATCTCGACGGTCGTCTCGGCGATGGTCCGGTGCACGAGCCGGGTCGTCTCGAGCGAGGGTTCGTCCTCCGAGACGACCAGCTCACCGGTGCCTTCGTCGACGACGTTGCGCCAGAGCCGCTGCAGGAACCGCTGCGACCCGACGACGGCGCGGGTGTCCCACGGGCGCGAGACGTCCAGGGGGCCCATCGACATCTCGTAGACCCGGAAGGTGTCCGCGCCGTAGGCGTCGTACATGTCGTCGGGGGTCACGACGTTCTTCAGGGACTTGCCCATCTTCCCGTACTCGCGCTGCACCTCCTCGCCGTTCCAGCGGTAGGTCGTCGACCCGTCCTCGGCGGTCGTCTCGACCACCTCGTCGGCAGGCACGTACTGACCGCGGGCGTCGGCGTAGGCGTAGGCCTGGATGTACCCCTGGTTGAACAGCGTGTGGAAGGGCTCGAGGCTGCTGACGTGGCCGAGGTCGTACAGCACCTTGTGCCAGAACCGCGCGTACAGCAGGTGGAGCACGGCGTGCTCGACGCCTCCGACGTAGAGGTCGACGCCCCCGGCGGCCCCAGCCGACGGGTTGTGGTCCGGTCCCATCCAGAACGCCTCGAGCTCGGGCGAGACGAGCTGGGCGCTGTCCGACGGGTCGAGGTAGCGCAGGTAGTACCAGCACGAGCCGGCCCAGTTCGGCATCGTGTTGGTGTCACGGCGGTAGACCTTCGGGCCGTCGCCGAGGTCGAGGGTCACGTGCACCCACTGCTCGTTGCGCCCCAACGGCGGCTCGGGCGAGGAGCTGGCATCCTCCGGGGCGAAGGTCCGCGGCGAGTAGTCCGGCACGTCCGGCAGGTCGACCGGCAGCAGCGCATCGGGGAGGCCGATCGGGAGGTCGTTCTCGTCGTAGACGATCGGGAACGGCTCACCCCAGTACCGCTGACGGCTGAAGAGCCAGTCGCGGAGGCGGTAGGTGATGCTGCCGGTGCCGGCCCCGCGCGCTTCGAGCCACGCGACTACGGCACTCTTCGCGGCGTCGACGTCGAGGCCGTCGAGGCTGACCTCGTCGTTCGACGAGTTGATCGTCGTGCCGTCGCCGGTGTACGCGCCGCCGGCGAAACCCTCCGGCGGCGCGACGGTGTAGACGACCGGCAGCCCGAACGCCTCGGCGAAGGCGAAGTCCCGCTCGTCGCCGCCCGGGACGGCCATGATCGCGCCCGTCCCGTAGCCCATCAGCACGTAGTCCGCCGTGAAGACCGGGATGAGCTGGCCGTTGACCGGGTTGCGCGCCAGGAAGCCCGTGAAGACACCCGTCTTCGCCTTGGCGTCCGCCTGCCGCTCGACGGCTGTCTTGGCGCCCGCCTCACGCCGGTAGGCCGCGACCGCCTCGACCGGGGACGTGTGCCCGTCGGTCCAGGTGCTCCGGGTCCCGTCCGGCCAGGCCGCCGGCACCGCGTCGAGCAGCGGGTGCTCCGGCGCGACGACCATGAACGTCGCCCCGAAGAGCGTGTCCGGGCGGGTCGTGAAGACCTCGATCGACTCGACCTCGGTCGCGTTCGCGACGTCGAAGACGACGCGCGCGCCCTCGGACCGTCCGATCCAGTTGCGCTGCATCGAGCGAACCTTCTCGGGCCAGTCGATCAGGTCGAGATCGGCGGCGAGGCGATCCGCGTAGGCGGTGATGCGCATCTTCCACTGCCGCAGCGTGCGCTGGTACACGGGGTAGTTCCCGCGCTCGCTCCGTCCGTCGGAGGTGACCTCCTCGTTGGCGAGGACCGTCCCCAGCCCGGGACACCAGTTGACCGGCGCGTCCGAGACGTAGGCGAGCCGCTGCGCGTCGACGACGCGCCGTCGGGCGATGTCGTCGAGCTCGTCCCACGTGCGCGCGGGGGCGTCCTCCGGGAGGGCGCGCCGACCGGACGCGTACGCCTCGACGAGCTCGTCGATCGGGCGGGCGCGGCCGGCACCGCCGTCGGGCCGCGTCGCGTCGTCGTCGTACCAGGAGTTGAAGATCTGCAGGAAGATCCACTGGGTCCAGCGCACGTAGTCGGAGTCGGTGGTGGCGAAGGTCCGCCGCGGGTCGTGGCCGAGGCCCAGACGTCGCAGCTGACGGCGCATCGTGACGATGTTCGCCTCGGTCGTGATCCGGGGGTGCTGCCCGGTCTGGACGGCATACTGCTCGGCCGGGAGCCCGAAGGCGTCGTAGCCGAGCGCGTGCAGCACGTTGTCGCCCTGCATCCGGCGGAAACGCCCGACGACGTCCGTCGCGATGTACCCGAGGGGGTGCCCGACGTGCAGACCGGCCCCGGACGGGTACGGGAACATGTCCATCACGAAGAACGAGCGACCCTGCGTGGTGGCGTGTGCGCCGCGGCCGTCCGTGAGCGGACCGGACGGGTTTGCGGCGAAGTACGTCCCGCGCTCGTCCCAGATGTCCTGCCAGCGCCGCTCGAGGTCCCCCGCGAGGGCGCTCGTGTACCGGAAGGGCACCTCACCGCCGGGCTGCGGCGCCGCGTCGGAGGGGTGGAGGGGCGTCGTCGAGTCCTGCGCAGTCACCCGGCGAGTTTAGCGTCAGCGCACGGAGCGGAACTCCGCCGTGAGCGGGCACTGGAAGGGGTCGCGCGCGGCGAGACCGACCTCGTTGAGGTAGCGCACGACGATGCCGTACGACTGCACGAGCCCGGTCTCGGTGTACGAGATCTTCCGTGAGTCGCAGAACTCCTTGACGATGGGCTGCGCGTTGCGCAGGCTCGGTCGCGGCATGCTGGGGAACAGGTGGTGCTCGATCTGGTAGTTGAGGCCGCCCATGAAGAAGTCGGTGAACCGGCCGCCGCGGATGTTGCGGCTCATCAGCACCTGGCGCCGCAGGAAGTCGATGCGCGAGTTCGCCGGCACGATCGGCATCCCCTTGTGGTTCGGGGCGAAGCTCGCGCCCATGTACACACCGAAGATGCCGAGCTGTACGGCAAGGAAGGCGACGGCCATCCCGACCGGAAGGAGCCAGAAGACGAGCGCGAGGTAGCCGCCGAGCCGCAGCGTCACGAACGCGATCTCGATCGGGCGGCGCTTGACCGGGCTACGGCCGAAGATCGTCTTGATCCCCGAGACGTGCAGGTTCAGGCCCTCGAGGAGCAGGAGCGGGAAGAACAGGTAGCCCTGCCGCTTCGCGAACCACGCTCCGAGGCCGGTCTTCGCCGCGGTGATGTTCTCCGTCGTGAAGACGATCACATCGCTGTCGATGTCGGGGTCTGCGTCGATCTGGTTGGGCTTCGCGTGGTGGCGGCTGTGCTTGTGCATCCACCAGCCATAGCTCATGCCGGCGTACAGGTTCGCGATCACCAGGCTCGCCCAGTCGTTCCAGCGCCCGGAGACGAAGATCTGCCGGTGCGCCGCGTCGTGCCCCAGGAACATCACCTGTCCCAGGATCACGGCGATCACCGCCGCGAGCGCGAGCTGCCACCACGAGTGCCCGATCAGGACGAACGCCACGCCGGACCCGAGGAGCGCGAACGTCAGCAGCGCGAACCGCGTCCAGTAGTACCCGTAACGACGACGCATCAGCCCCGCCTCCTGGACCGTCCGGGTGAGGGCGGTGAAGTCGCTCGTCTGACGCTCCCGGGGCGACATCGCAGCCGGGTCGAGGACGGGCAGGGGTGCAGAGGTACTCGTCACGGGTCACGCCTTCAGGTGGGGGACGGCGCCGCCTACGTTCACCTGCCACGAGCGGTCCGGCTCACAGTAACCTACGCAACCGTAGGAAGCCTGGACCGCGCGCAAGGACGCTCAGGGCGCAACCGGCTGACGGCTCGGCGACGCACCGACACGCTCGTCGGGCCCCCGGTCCTCGAGAGCGCCACCGGACCCGCGCGCGGGCCGGCGCGGTGCGGGCGCTCGGCCGACCGCGAGGACCACCAGCAGCCCGGCGCCGGTCAGGCCCGCGCCGACCCAGGCCGACGCGACGAGACCGTGACCGGTCGCGATGACGAGGCCGCCGAGCCACGCCCCCGACGCGTTCCCCAGGTTGAGGGCCGAGTGGCACAGCGCAGCACCCAACGACGGGGCCGCCGGCGAGACGTCCATCAGGCGCGTCTGCAGCGAGAGGCCCAGGATCTGCGAGCTCACTCCCAGGGCGACGATCGCGACGACGGCGAGCACCGGGACCCGCGCGCTGACCGCGATGGCCACCAGCACCGCGATCGTCGCGAAGAACCCCAGGTGCACGGTGCGCAGGACCGATCGATCGGCGAGCCTCCCGCCGGCGACCGTGCCGATCGTCATCCCCACGCCGAACAGCGCGAGGACGAGCGGCACCGTGGTCTCGGCGAGGCCGGTGACCTCCGTCAGGAGCGGTGACACGTAGGAGTAGACCGCGAACATCCCGCCGAACCCGATCGCGGCGGCCCCGAAGGCGATCCACAGCTGCGGGTTGCGCAGCACGCGCAGCTCGGTGCGGACGGTCGCCTCGGCGTGTGCCGGCAGACCCGGGAGCCAGGCCCGCAGACCGGCGAACGTCACCAGCCCGAGCACTCCCACGGCGACGAACGCCGCCCGCCACCCGAGCAGATGGCCCAGCAGCGTCGACAACGGCACCCCGACGACGTTCGCGACCGTCAGGCCGACCATCATCATCGCCACCGCACGACCTCGACGTCCGGGACCGACGACCGCCGCACCCATGACGGCCCCGACGCCGAAGAACGCGCCGTGCGGCAGTCCGGCGACGAACCTCGCGACGACGAGCCAGCCGGCGCTCGGGGCGAAGGCCGACACGGTGTTGCCGACCGTGAACATGACCATGAGCCAGAGCAGCAGCGTGCGTCGGTCGACCCGGGCGGCGAGGGCCGTCAGCAGCGGCGCGCCGACCACGACGCCGAGCGCATAGGCCGTGATCACGTACCCGGCCTGCGGGATCGTGACACCGAGGTCGTGTGCGATGTACGGAAGCAGTCCCATCGTCGCGAACTCGGTGGTCCCGATGCTGAAGCCGCCGGCGGCAAGGGCGAGCAGCACCAGACCTGCGCGCTCGCGGGGGCCCGTCACGAGGACCCGCCCGTCATGACGGACGAGCCGCTCGTCGAATCGATTCGATCACGCCTCACATCGTACGCGACGCCTCGACCCCGGAGGTCGCCGTCTCACCCGGCGACGAGCCACACCGCACGGCAGGACCGCTCGTCGAGCTCGACGGTCCGACCACCGACCTCGACGACCACGGCGGCCTCCGCGCGGGACCGCACGACCACCGCGGTGTCGAGCACGACTCCGAGCCCTGCGAACGAGCGGAGCAGCGACGGGTCCTCGTCGGAGATCCGGACGACGCGCCACGGACCGGGAGCGGCCTCCCACAGACGTTGCGCGGACGGGACCCGCACGGTGCCGTCCGCCGACGGGATCGGGTCCCCGTGCGGGTCCCGGGACGGGCGGCCGAGCGCCTCGTCCATGCGCTCCACCATCAGGCCCGAGACCGCGTGCTCGAGCACCTCGGCCTCGTCGTGCACCTCGTCCCAGGCGTACCCGAGCCGCTCGACCAGGAACGTCTCGATCAGACGATGGCGCCGGACCATCGCGACCGCCGACGCGCGCCCGACGCCGGTGAGGGCGACGGCACCGTAGGGCTCGTGCTCGACGAGCCCCTGGTCCGTGAGCCGCCGCACCGTCTCGGAGACCGTCGAGGCGCCCACCCCGAGGCGTCGCGCGAGCAACGTCGTCGTCACGGGTGCGTCCGACCACTCGCCCGCGGACCAGATGACCTTGAGGTAGTCCTGCGCCACCGGCGTCAGGTCCACGTCGGGTTCGGTCACGTGCCGGCCTCCGGTCGTCGAGGGCGGGCGAGTCCCCTCCCAGGTTCGGACACTAGCCTGACGGACCACGACGGACGACGACGGGCTGCGACGGAGCCGAGCGGCGCCCGCTGCCCGTCGACCCGTGGTCGACGACCGGAGGAGGACACGTGAGACGCCCCACCCGACCTCTCCTGATGGCGCTGTCCGGCATCGGGATCCTGGCCGCTACGTCCGCGTGCAGCACGGGCGGGCCGAGCACGGGCACCGGCGGCGGCCTGCCCGAGACCCCGGCCACGCCGGTGACGTACCAGGACGGCACGTACAGCGCGACCGGGACGTACGAGTCCCCGGCCGGGACGGAGAGCGTCGAGGTGCAGCTCACCCTGGCGAAGAACCTCGTCACCGCGGTCACCGTCACGCCGCAGGCGAAGGACGCGAGCGGGCAGATCTACCAGGGGATGTTCGCGCAGGGGATCTCGGCGGTCGTCGTCGGCAAGGACCTCAACACCCTGCGCGTCGCGAAGGTCTCCGGGTCCTCGTTGACCAGCGGTGGCTTCGCCGACGCCCTGGCGAAGATCAAGGCCGAGGCCGGTGGCTGAGCTCGTCTTCGACGCGATCGGCACGCGCTGGGAGATCACCACGCCGGCTCCGCTCGGCAGCGACGTCCGGACCGCTGTCGCGGCCCGGATCGAGGCGTTCGACCGGACGTACTCGCGGTTCCGGCCCGACTCCCTCGTGAGCACGATCGCCCGTGCCGCCGGTTCCTGGCTGCTCCCGCCGGATGCGCCACCGCTGCTCGACCTGTACCGCCGGCTGTACCTGGTCACCGAGGGCGCCGTCACGCCGCTGGTCGGGCGCGCGCTCAGCGACCTCGGCTACGACGCGACCTACTCGTTGCGCCCCACCGCGCGGACGACCGCCGTCCCCGCCTGGGACGACGTCCTCTCGTGGGACGGCGGGCGCCTGACGACCTCGGTCCCGGTGCTGCTGGACGTCGGCGCTGCCGGCAAGGGGTACCTGGTCGACCTCGTCGCCGACGTCCTCGCGCACGCCGGGGTGGCCGACCACGTGATCGACGCCGGCGGCGACCTGCGCCACCACGGCGACGACGCGGTCCGGGTCGCCCTCGAAGATCCGCGCGACCCGCGGCTGGCCGTCGGCGTCGTGCCTCTTCGGGACGGCGCGCTCTGCGCGTCCGCCCCGAACCGACGTACCTGGGCGCCGGGTGTGCACCACGTCCTCGACGGGCGCACCGGGCTGCCCACGCACGACGTCCTCGCGACCTGGGCGCTCGCCC
Source organism: Actinomycetes bacterium (assembly GCA_021778635.1). Taxonomy (GTDB): domain Bacteria; phylum Actinomycetota; class Actinomycetes; order Actinomycetales; family Cellulomonadaceae; genus JAJDFX01. Next base: position 31,230 of record JAJYCD010000017.1, on the reverse strand, counting down.
CCACCGCGATGGTCGCCGACGGAGTCGCCACGGCCCTGTTCTTCGCGGCGCCGGAGCTCCTCGCCGCGGAGTTCGGGGTGTCCTACGTGCGGCTGCGTCACGACGGGCGCGCCGAGTGGTCGGCGGACCTGCCCGGCGAGATCTTCAGCTGACGGACCCCCGCGGCGATCCGTGCCGGCCGCGCGTCGCCACCGGTGCGGTCACTCGCCTGCCGGCACCGTCGGCACCGTCGAGCCCGCTCCGACCGCCGGGTCGGTCGTCGGCCCCGTCGGCGGCGCGACGACCGCCGTCGGCCGGGGCGCGAGGAGCTCGGAGAGCACCCCGGGGAGACCGCGCGTCGAGGGCCAGGTGAACCGGTACCCGACCGTCGCCGTGCCGTCCTTGTGCACCTGGATCACCTGGTAGTCGACGAGCTCCCTGGTCGCCGGGTCGAACCGCAGCACGGTCAGCTCGGCGGTCCCGTGCAACGGGCCGACGGTCGGCTGCCCGCTGACGGCACCCGCGGTGCTCGCGCTGATGTAGCGGACGCCGTTGCCGACCTGCAGCGGGCCGTAGCGCGTGTGCAGGTGGCCCGAGACCTGCGCCGGGACGCACCCGCGCTCGAGAGCCTGGTTGCCCACCGTCGGCGTGTGGATCAGCAGGAGGTCGACGCCGTCCTTGTCCGCACAGGCGACGTCCGCGAGCCGCTTCCCCTCCTGCGAGGACGACTCGCTCACCGCCGACGTACCGGCACCCACGCGCGTCGCGTTCGGATCGCTGTCCCCGAGGATCCGCACACCCTTGACGGTCACGACGTCTCCGGACAGGACGACCATCCCGGCCGCGCGTTCTTCCGCGGCGGTCTCCTCCGAGTCGTGGTTGCCGCCGGAGACGACCATCGGCACGTCCTTCGGCGCGGCCGACGCGAACGTGTCGATGCAGTACTTCTCGACGGCCGTGCCGTCCATCGTCGAGTCACCGGCGTTGAGGATGATGTTCGCGCCGGACAGCGTCGCGGCGTCGTGGATGAGCGGCGCCATGCCGACGTTGCAGTGCAGGTCGCTGACCACGAGCATCACGACGGGCGCATCCTTCGCGGGCGCCTCGACCGCGGGCGCGTCTGCGTGCGGGCCGGCGATCTCCTCGGCCCGCGCCGCCCAGGCCGTGACCATCGCACGGTCCGCCCCGGCGTAGAAGGCCTCGTTCTGCCGGTAGGCAGCGACGGCATAGCTCCCGTAGGTGTCGATCACGCCACCGAGGCGACCGGTCACGCGCGCCCCCTGCAACGGCGTGCCGTCGAACACCGACGTCGGCGTGGCATCGGTGGCGGTCCGCGAACGAGTCACGCCGCTCGCGGTCCCCGCCACGAGCACGAGCAACGCCACGACGGCACCCAGAGCGAGCCGTCGCCCGTGCGCCGACGCCGCGTGCGCGAGCTCGACGCGCCGGGCACGGCCGATCAGCGCGCCCACCCCGAACCAGACGGCCAGCAGCGCGGTGAACGCCATCGCGGACCGCCAGAGCGCGTCGACCACGAGCGCACGGGCGGCCGCCGCGATGGTCGCCTGGGGTCGCGCGAAGAACTGCAGGTAGCTCTGCAGGTCCGAGCTCAACGCCTCGAGGGTGTGGGCGCTGCCGACCTGGGTGACGCTCGACGGGATCTCGTGCACGACCACCCGCGCACCGAGGAACAGCGGCAGGGGCGAGTCGATCTCCAGGGTGCCGAGCGGGCCGAGGTCCACCGTGACGGTGCTGTCGGTGGTGACCTCGTACGTCGCCTCGTGCGGACCGAGGCTGAGGTCGGCCGAGGCGGTGGTGACGCCGAAGACGAGGGAGACGAGCAACGCGGCGACGACCAGAAGGAGCCGGCCCCACACGTTCCGGAGAGGACGTCGCCCCGGCCCGGCCATCGCGGTCCGGGCCTGCGCGACCGACCGCCGTGCCGCACGGGCGACCGACACCGCTCGACCCGCGAGCCGGGCCCTCTCGCTCACCGCACGACCGGTCAGTGTGGGGCGTCCCGCCAGGCGACCCACTGCCTGACCAGGGAGAGGTCGTAGCTCGGTCCGCCGATGCCGATCGTGAACAGCGAGACACCGGCGGCGACGAGGTCGGCGGCGACCTCGGACGGCGGTGCGGAGACCGCCACCGACCGCTCGACGACGCTCGTATCGCGTCCGACGGCCGCCCCGTGCTCGTCGAGGATCGCGCTCTTGCGGGTGAGCGTCGCGAGGTCGCCGAAGCTGTGCCACGCGTCCGCGTGCTCGGCGACCACCCGCAGCGTCTTCCGTTCGCCACCACCGCCGACGAGGATCGGGATCTGCCGGGTGGGTGCCGGGTTCGAGGCCGCCCAGCGAGCCTTGATCCGGGGCAGCGCCTGCGCGAGGTCGGCGATCCGCGATCCCGCTGTCCCGAACTCGTAGCCGAACTGGTCGTAGTCCTTCTCGAACCACCCGGCACCGATCCCGAGGATCAGCCGACCGCCGGAGATGTGGTCGACGGTCCGCGCCATGTCCGCCAGGAGCTCGGGATTGCGGTACGAGTTGCACGTGACCAGGGCGCCGATCTCGACGCGGCTCGTCTGCTCGGCCCACGCGCCGAGCATTGTCCAGCACTCGAAGTGCTTGCCGTCGGGATCGCCGTACAGCGGGAAGAAGTGGTCCCAGTTGAAGATCACGTCGACGCCGGCGTCCTCCGCCGCCGCGACGGCATCGCGGATCTGGGCGTAGTCGGCGTGCTGCGGCTGGATCTGGACACCGATGCGGATGCGTGCGGCCATGGTCACTCCTCTGGTCGATCTCTCGAGTCTAGGCACGTGACCGGCGCCGTCGCCGCACGGTCCGCGGCGGCCCGGCGCGTCGCGTCAGTGGTCGGCGGAGACCCGGATCAGGTTGCGCCACGGGTCCTCGAACGCGAGAGCGGCGCCGTCGTCGCGCACCGGGACGCCGTGACGCGTGAGCCTCTCGGCGAGCGCGCCGAGGTCGTCCCGCGCCGGCACGAGGATCGCGACCTCGCCGAGTCCGAGCGAGGAGGCGCGGGGTCCCGCGCCCGCACTGTTCCAGGTGTTCATGGCCATGTGGTGGTGGTATCCGCCCGCGGCCACGAACAGCGCGCCGTGCATCAGGCCGGTCACCTCGAAACCGAGCGCGTCGACGTAGAACGACCGGGCGAGCCCGACGTCACCGACCTGCAGATGCACGTGACCGACGCCGGCGTTCCCGGCACCGGGCTGCTCGAGGCCGGCGTCGGTGAGGTGGTCGCCGAGGAACCCGTTCGGGTCGAGCGGCAGCGTGGCCATCCGGGGCCGCGAGCCGTCCCACTGCCACTCGCTGCGCGCCCGGTCCCAGTACAGCTCGATGCCGTTGCCCTCGGGGTCGGTGAAGTAGAACGCGAGCGACACGAGATGGTCCGCGCTGCCGACGTACGAGTCCGGCGCCTTCGTCGCGACCGAGGCGACGGTGGCGGCGAGGCCCGCGCGGTCCTCGAACAGGATCGCCGTGTGGAAGAGCCCGGCCTGCCCACGGGCGGCCCGCGGCAGGTCGGGCGCGTGCCGGAGCACGACGACCGGTACCCCGCGCCGACCGAGGACCACGCTCGCGCCGGTGCGTCCCGCGCCGGGCTGCTCCGTGGGCGCCACGGCGTCCAGCACGTCGAGCGCGATCACGTCGCGGTAGTAGGCCGTCATGCCGTCGAGGTCGGCCACCAGCAGGCTGACCGCGTCCATCGAGGTCGCTGCGGCGATGAGGTCCTGCGTGGTGGTCATCGAGGTGCCCTTCCGATCGGTTCTCCGTCATGATAGTTGACATTTCAACTTCATGGGCACCGCGGATGTTCCGGGACGCCCGGGGGCGCGGGATCCTCCCAGGTCACCGGGTCACTGGGAGGTCACCAGGTCACGGGGAGGTCACCAGGTCACTGGTAGGTCACCAGGTCAGGAGTCGGACGGACCTGGTACGTCTGCGTCGGGTCGAGCATCGGGTGGTCCTCGTCGACGAAGTTCTTCCACCCCCACCACCGCACCTGCGGAGCGGCCGCCCGGAGCGTGGCCCACGTCCCCGCCTTCGCCGGTTGCGAGCCCTGGCCGTCCACATGGATCAGCACGGCGAGCTCGTCGTGCGAGGTGTCCAGCCGGTCGATGCCGGGCACCATCCCCACGCTGAACTCGTGCACCACGAAGAGCTTCTGCGGCAGGTCCCTCGATCGCGTGAGATCGGCGAGCCACGCCGCGACCCCGTTCACCTCGTCGACCGAGACCGAGCCGATCTGCCGCAGGTGCACCTGGTCCGGTCCGAGGCGCCACTCCGGGTCGAGCGCCAGGCCGACGTCCGGCAGCGCGAGCAGCTCGGCGTACTGCTGCGCCTGCGTGAGGAAGTCCGTCCGACCGGGCTGGAGGTCGAGCACCACGTAGTCGCCCGCAGCACGGGCCGCATCCACCAGGGGCCGCAGCGACGCGACCGGACGCTCGTTCGAGTAGTTGCCGTCGGCGCCCGGTCCGGCGGAGGCGACCGTCGCGATGATCTCGACGGTGGGGATCACGACCTCCGAGGTCAAGGCGCGGTACGGCGCGGCCATCGCGTCGGCGCGGGCGATCGTGGTGGGAACGTCCTGCTCGCCGAGCAGGCCGAGGCTCGGGGTCCCCGGGGTCCCGTAGAGCGCGACGTACCGCTTGCCCGGCTCGATCGTCTGACCGCCGCCCGGAAGCTGGACCCCGGTGGCAGCCGTCGCGACACGTTCGGCCAGCACGCCCTCCGACCCGAACGACCCACCGAGCGCGAGGACCGACGAGGGGACGCTCCGCGCGAGCGCGTCGATCACGCCCGGGGTGCTCCGCGGGTCCCCGCCGGGGGCGATCACGACGTCGACACCGGCTGCGCGCGCCGAGGCGACCGCCGCGAACTGCGACGCGTCCCCGGTCGTCAGGAGAACCGCCCCGGCCGGGGCGGTCGCCTGCTCGTACCCGACCACCGCCCGGCGTGGGACCAGGGACTCGGACGCGTGCCGGATGCCGTCGATCAGGCCCGGAGACTGCGGAGGCGGCGAGGGCACCGATCCGGCGACGGGCGCCCGCGCTGTCGGCGCCGCGGCGACCAGGAGCGTCGCGCCGCCGCGCGGGAGCGCGAGCACCGCGGCCACGGCGTCCGACGGGGCGGTCTGCCGTGCGGTCAGGCGCGCCACGCCGACGACGCCCGCGAGTGCCGGAAGCGCGTCCGGGAGCGCGAGCACGGCCGGGCGCACGTCACCGTCAGCCAGCACGGCGCCGTCGACCGCACCCGCCGTGAGCACCTGAAGAGCACCCAGCCGGGACAGCTCCGCGCCGATCGCGTCGGCCGGCTCCCCCGAGTCCCTCGGGCCGGCGAGCAGCACGGGTGCGCCGATCATGACGGCCACCGAGGACGCGCGCAGGACGGCGTCGGCGTCGTCCGCGGCGGCCACCACGACCACCGGCGCCCGAACCCACCACTCCCGGCTCACCCGGAGCGCGAGCACGGACGCGCTCGTCTCGGCCGCCACGCTCGTGCCGGTCACCGCGCGCGTCAGCGCGGCCGCCCGAGCCGCGGTGCCGCCCGACCCAGGCGAACCCGATCCGGGCGGGAACGGCACCGTCGAGCGAGGCGCGGCCGTGGTCGACGCAGCCGCCGTCGACGCAGCCGCCGTCGACGCAGCGGTGGTCGACGCAGCCGCGGTGGACCCGGCCGCGGTGGGTCCCGTCGCGCCGCGCTCGGTCACCCGGGCGTGCCCGCCGGCCCCGGTGCACCCGGCCATCAGACCGAGGGACGCTCCGACGGCGATCGCTGCCACGAGCCGTGCTCGCACGGGCAGTCCCCCTGTCGGTCGATGAGCGGCGTCCCCCACTGTAGGCACGCGCGACGGTCACCCCGCGGAAGCCGTCGTCTCCCGCCCGGCCCTCGTCGATGCCGCGGAGTCGATCAGGCGGGCGGTTCCGACGCAGCGACGCTCGGCGTCCGTTCGGGCTGTGTCGGGACCGTCAGCCCGGTCACCCGGTCGGCCGCCGCCGGTCCCTCGGGCAGCAGACCGGGCACGTCGCCGAACCTGCGGAGCACCGCATCGCGCAGGATCCCGCTGCCGAACGGGGCAGGGGCGGGTGTCCCGAAGACGATGTGCCCGAGCGCCTGGACGATCCGCTCGGCAGCACGGCCGTCGCCGTAGGGGTTGACCCGCGCCACCCGGGCGGCATAGGCCTCCGGGCTGTCCAGCAGCGCGCGCGCAGCGGCGACGATCCGGCCGCTCTTGGTCCCGACGAGCTCGAGCGTGCCCGCGGCCACGCCATCGGTGCGTTCGGTCTCGTCCCGCGTGACGAGCACCGGCGTGCCGAGGCCGGGCGCCTCCTCCTGGATCCCGCCCGCGTCGGAGATCGCCAGGCTCGCCCGCGCGAGCAGGCGCGAGAATCCCGCGTATCCCAGGCGCTCGACGAGCGTCACGTTGGCGAGCTCTGCGAGCCGGGATCGCAGCGCGTCCTGCATCGTCGGGTCCGGGTGGAGCGGGATGACGAACCGCGTCTCGGGGTACAGCTCCGCCAGCCGGGCGACGGCCTCGACGATCCCCTCCAACCCACGCCCCCAGGTCTCGCGCCGGTGCGCCGTCACGACGACGACGCGCGTCGTCTCGTCGTCCTCGAGGTCGGCGAGAGCCGGGTCCTCGTACGGCGCCCTCCTGCTCGCGGACCACTGGAGGGCGTCGATCGCGGTGTTGCCCGTCACGAGGATGCGCTCGTAGTCGACGCCCTCGAGGACGAGGTTGCGCTTGTGCGCGTTCGTCGGGGCGAGGTGGAACGCCGCCAGCCGCGCCAGGAGCTCGCGGTTCGCCTCCTCGGGGAACGGCGAGAACCGATCCTCGGTCCTCATCCCGGCCTCGATGTGCACCACGGGGATGCGCAGGTGGAACGCCGCCAGCGCCGCGGCGACGGCCGAGGTCGCGTCCCCGAGGACGAGGCACGCGACGGCGCCGGTCGGCGTGCGACGGCCGTTGCCGACCATCTCCTGAGGCATCTGCGTCGCGCTGCAGACCTCCTCGATGCCGAGCAGGATCGTCGCGAAGAGCTGGTTGAGGGTGAGCTGTCCCGACCGCCCGACCCCGAGGTCCACGTCCTTCATGACGTCGGCCTGGCGCAGCAGGTCGTCGACGTGCTCGGCATACTGCCCGGTGCTGACGATCACCGGCCGGAACCGACCGTCGCGCTGCAGCGCATGGACGACGGGGATCATCTTGGTCGCCTCGGCACGGGTCCCGACGACGACGAGAACCTTGGGCTGGTGCGGGCGGGTCGGCACGAAGCGGCTCCTTGACAGGTCGCGGGCGGGTCGGAGACGGGCGGAGCGCCGCACGCGACGCGCCCTGCCGTCGTGATCGACACGAACGGTCCCGACCTGTAGTCGGAGGGCGGTGGCCGGGACCGTCGCGACCGGGAACATCGTGGGCGCACCGGCGGTTGGGCTGCGCATGACGACTATCGGACTGATCGGAAGCGGCAACATCGGTGGCACCCTCGCGCACCTCGCGGTGGCGCACGGGTACGAGGTGGTGGTGAGCAACTCCCGCGGGCCGGAGACCCTCGTCGATCTCGTCGCCGAGCTCGGGGATCAGGCACGCGCCGGCACCGCGCAGGAGGCCGCCGAGGCCGGTGACATCGTGGTGGTCACGGTCCCGCTCAAGAACTACCGGCAGGTCCCGGTGGAGCCTCTGGCCGGCAAGATCGTGATCGACACCAACAACTACTACCCGCAGCGCGACGGCGACATCCCGGAGCTCGACTCCGAGCAGACCACGACCGCGGAGCTGCTCCAGGCTCACCTGCCGACCTCGCGCGTCGTCAAGGCGTTCAACCACATCACCGCGGCCGACCTCGCGGTCTCCGGGACGCCGGCGGGCAGCCCCGGACGGCGTGCGCTGGCCATCGCAGGTGACGACGCGCGCGCGAAGTCCACCGTGTCGGAGCTCATCGACGACCTGGGCTACGACGTCGTCGATGCCGGCCCCCTGGCGGAGGGGTGGCGCATCCAGCGCGACACGCCGGGGTACATCGTGGCCCTCGACGCGGACGGTCTCCGCGCCGCGCTCGCCGCCGCGCAGCGGTACGCGGACCGCTGAGGTCGCAGGGTCGCCGGCCCGAGGCAGGGAGCCGTCCCGGCCACCGGCCACGTCTGGTCCGGACCTCGACTCACACCTGCTCGAGCGGGATCGCCGGGTCGACCAGGCGTGACTCGTCCACGGCACGGCCCGACACGATCAGCTCCTCGACCTGACCGGCAACATCCCACACGTTGACGTTCATCCCGGCGACCACGCGGTCCCCGTCGAGCCAGAACGCCACGAGCTCCCGACCCGGCACGTCCCCACGCACGACCACGCGGGTACGTGCCGGGTCGTCGAGGTCGCCCGTGAGCTCCATGCCGAGGTCGAACTGGTCGGTGAACACGAACGACGGCCGGTCGTCGATCACGTCCTCGCCGAGGACCGATCGGGCCGCGAGCGCGCCCTGCCGCCTGGCGTTCTCCCAGTGCTCGACGCGTCGGTACCTGCCGAGCCGCGGGCTGAACGAGCTCGCGACGTCGCCGGCGGCCCAGATGTGCGGATCGACCGTGCGCAGGTGCTCGTCGACGACGATCCCCTGATCCGTCCCCGGACCGCCCACGGCGAGACCCGCTGCGCGCGCGAGGTCGGTGGACGGTTCGACACCGATCCCCACCACGACCACATCGGCATCGATCGAGGTGCCGTCCGCGAGCGCCACGCCCGTGACGGCGCCCGCGCCCGCGAGCCCGACGACCTGGCTCTGCGGGCGGAGCACGACGCCGTTCTCGCGATGCAGGTCGGCGAACAGCCGAGCCAGCTCCGTCCCGAGAACACGTTCGAGCGGTAGCTCGCCCCGGTGCAGCACCGTCACCTCGGCACCGGCGGTGCGTGCCGCCGCCGCCACCTCGAGCCCGATCCATCCCCCGCCGATCACGGCGACCCGGCGCGCCTGAGCCAGCGCGCTCCGCAGGCGCTCGGCGTCCTCGATCCGCCGGAGGTGGTGCACCCCGCGCAGCGGACCTCCCGGGACTGCGAGGACGCGAGGCCGCGCTCCGGTCGCCAGCACGAGCGACCCGTACGGGAGCCGTTCGCCACCGTCGAGGACCACCTGGTGAGAGCCGCGATCGATCGCGACCGCCGTCGTCCCGACGAGCAGCTCGACGCCGTGGCTCGGGTACCACCCCGGCTCGTGGACGAACAGCGTCTCCCGGTCGGCCGTCCCCGTCAGCACACCCTTCGACAAGGGCGGCCGCTCGTACGGACGGTGCACCTCCTCGCCCACGAGGGTGATGCGGCCGGCGTGACCTCGATCGCGCAGGGTCTCGGCGACCAGCGCGGCCGTCAGCCCCGCCCCGACGACGACGACGTCCGTCGTACTCGGTCCCACGACATCCTCCTCGCGTGCCAGCCTCGCGCGTCGGCTCGTCACCGACCGGTCGTCCCAGAGTTCACCCGGCGGCGCCGATCGGCCACCTGAGCCGGCACTACGATCAGCCATGCCCAGCTCCGCAGACCGGCCCACCGTCACCCCTCGGCAGGATCCGGTCAGCGCCCCAGGCCGGGTCGCCCGGCCGCGAGTCGTCCGGAGCCGGCTGGTGCACGCTCCGGCACCGCTCGTCTGGTCCCTGGTCGGGAACGTGCGTTGGCATGAGCAGCTCATCCCGCTGACACGCATCGAGGCCCCGGACCGTGTCACGCGCCGCGGCGACGAGATCGTGGCTCGCTCGGCGGTGGCCCTCGTCGACCGCATGGTCACCACGATCGTGCGGTCGTCCGGGGAGGCGGCCACCGATCCCCGATGGGCTCGCTGGGCGACGTTCGCCAAGCTCGGCCCGATCCTGCTCGGCGAGGCGCACATCGTCGTGCGGGCGCGCGGCCACGACCAGACCCTGGTGGTCTGGGCCGAGGACGTCCGGTTCGCCCGGGACTCCCCCGCGCTCGCTGCGCCGCTCGACCTGAGCCTCGCGCTGATGTCGGAGCTCGCGCTGCGCCGGCTGGCGCAGGCCGTCGAGTCCCGCTGACCTCGCCGTACCGGCACATGCCGGCACATGCCGCCACGCACGGCGGCACGACCGCCGACGCGTGGACGGAGGATGCCGCGCAGTCCGCCCCGTGCACCGCGCCGACGCGATCAGACCCTCTGCATCCCGACGGTCTCCAGACCCGCCGGCCCGGCAACGACCGTCACCGCGTCCGCATCGCTCGAGCTCACGGCCGCCACGACGTCGTCCACGACCCACGGCCCCGCGGTCCCGTCTGCCCGCGTCCACACGTCCACCCGGGCACCCGTGAGGTGCGCGACCGCGCGCCCGATGCCGTCGTCCGGAGCCCCGACGAGCAGCACGTAGCGTGGGCCGTGCCGGGTCGCGGCTACGGGAAGCCGTGACCGGTCGTCGCGGTAGACCGCTCCGTGGTAGCCCGAGACCACGGCCGTGGTGAGCAGGACGGCCACCGGGACCTTCAGGTCGCGCACCACCGCCGCGTCGACGCCGCTCTGCAGGACGGCCTGGATCACGAGGAACGCCGCGACGAGTACCGAGACGACAGCAGCGATCCCGCCGATGCCGAACAGCACGACGAGGTAGACGCGACGCGACGGGGACTCGAGCTCGACCGCGCCCGCCGCTCGGGCGACCCGGCCGATGTGCGACCAGTAGGCCCACCAGAGCGGGCCGCCGACGACCAGCAAGGTCACCGCCGCGAGGAGCGGGTTGGTGACGGCCGCCCCGATCGCGACCCTCGCCGGAAGGAGGGCGTCGACGAGGGCCACGACCACGAGCGCGACCCCGACCGCCGCCGCGGACAGCGCGACCCCGGACATCAGGTACTCGTAGACCCGGGTGACCTCGGTGCGACCGGGTGCGGCGGCGACGAGGACGTGCCGGTGGTACCACCAGCTCAGCAGGCCCACGACGACGCACGCACCGGCCGCCGGGGTCCCGGAGAAGTGCTGCACGGCCGACGCGCCGCCCGGGTCACCCACCGTCCACACGAGCACCTGGTAGACCGTCAGGCTGGCACCGACGACGGCGAGGACCGACGAGCCACCGACCCCGATCGGCAGCACGTACGCGAACCACAGCGACGTCCGGCGGGCTCTCGAGAAGCGCCTCTCCCAGTACACGATCCAGACGGGCACCCCCACGCCGACGGTGGCGGCCGCGTCCGTGAGCGCGCGCGGGTCGCTGACGAGCGACGTCGTCGACGGCTCGAGCACGAGAGCCGCCACGGCGGCCGCCAGGAGAGCGACGAGCCCGGAGATCGAGGTGCCGAGACCGATCAGCGCGCCGAGCACCAGCTGCCCCTGCCGCCGGCTCTCGTCGAGCATCCGACCGGAGACGGTGAGGTGCGCGAGCCAGACCGCCACCCACACCGCACCGTGGACGAGCCCGGGCCAGTCGGCCCCGTGGCCGGCGAGTGCCGTCGCCGCGACGCCCTGGAGGGTGGTCATCGCGACGACGACGGCCGTCAGCGGCGCGATGGTGGCGTAGAACGCCCACCCGAGCGATCGCGCCTCGTCCGGGTCGCTCTCAAGGTGACGACGCGACCACACCGCGAGGAGGACGAACATCGGGAGGCCGAAGACGACGAACGTCAACGCACGTGCCAGCAGGCTGCTGTCGTCACCCGCGAGGGACTGCTCCTGGAGGGGCAGGCCGAGGAGGTCCGACACCCCGGAGGTGGCCACGATCAGCAACCCGTAGAGCAGCAGGTACTGGAAGAAGCGCCGGACGCTGTGCGCGTCCGCACGTGGTGCGCCGGTCCGGTGACCGGCGTGACGCACCGCCCACACGATCAGCAGCACCGGGACGGCGAGCGTGAGCAGACCGGACAAGAGGCCGAGGGCCACCATGGTCACTCCTTCGTCGAGCCGCACGAGGACAACAACCAGGAGGAGCCCAGGATCAGCCACCGCCCGGCATCGCGCGCGAGGGTGATGCGCTCCGTGTGCGCGTACCCGGAGGCTCCGAAGAGGTCGTCCGCCGCCCCCTCGGTGACCTCCACGGTCACGACGGCCACGTCGCCGTCGACCGCGCTGCGCACCAGGACGACCCGCACCGGGCTCGGCACGTAGGCTGCGGCGACGTCTCTCGCGTCGCACCCGGACCGGGGCGAGAGGGTGTCCACGGCAGCCGGGTAGTCACCGGCGAGCATGGCCGTCAGGTACTCCTGGACGACGGCCTCCGGGGTGCCCGGCTCAAGCGCGGGCGTCGACCGGTGCGCCACCACGACACCGGCGATCACGGCGAGCACCGCTATCGCGCCGACGAGCACTGCCAGCACACGCCCTGGCCCGCTGCGCATACCTCCACGCTTGGCGGTGGAGATCGTTCACAGCAAGAGCACAAGGTCCCGGTTCACTCACCTGCGGCGATGCGCTGGAGCCGCGCCCCGGCGGCCGCCGAGCGCCCTCCGTCGCGGCCCTACCCGGCCGGCGCCACGGCATAGACGAGTCGCGCGAACTGCCCGACCGCGGTTGCGGACACGAGCCGAAGCCGGTCCGCCTCGACCCGACGTGGCAGCAGGGGCGAGCCACCGGCCAGTGCGACCGGGGCGACCGACAGCGCGATCTCGTCGAGAGCCCCGGCGTCGAGGAACTGCCCCGCGAGATCCCCGCCCCCGACCACCCAGATGTCGCCGTCACCTGCCGCCGCGCGGATCAGCGGCAGCACGTCAGTGACGTCGCCCGAGACGAACCTCACGTCCGCACCGTCAGGGACTGGCAGCGTCCGTGTGGTGAACACGAACGTCGGCCTGCCTCCGTACAACGCCTGCCAGCTCTCGGGGTGCGCGAGGAGCTCCTGGTCGGAGAGCACCCACTCGTAGGTCGTCGACCCTTCGACGAGAACCGTCGCCCCGGCGGGCCACAACCCGTCCGCCGGTGCCTCGCCACCCTCCACGGCGAAGAGCCACGCGAGCGAGCCTGCCTCGTCGGCGATCCAGCCGTTGAGGCTCGTCGCGGTGTCGAACAGGATGCGTCCCATGCGCCCGAGGCTAGGCGGGACCGCCCACACGGCACGCCTCGCCCGGGCACCCGGGGTACCGGACCGAACGGGTCGGCGCGTCGCCCACCTGACGGCCCCTCACGACGACGGCGTGGCGTGCAGCAACACTGCGACCCGCGCGGCCTCGGCCGACGTCGCGAAGGACATCCGCACCGTCCCGCCGGTGATCGCGGCCGCCACATGCGGTGCGCTGAGAACCCGGCCGTCGATCAGGGCGGCCATCTGCTTGCCGATCGCCTTCCCCGTGACCTCGCCCAGCGTCGCGCTGCCGGCCTGGTCGAACGCGAGGTCGAGCACGAGTCCGTCCCCGACGCCAGGCCGGGTGACGGACGCCGGGGTGATCGTGCCAAGGGATGCCCCGACCTGGTAGGTGGTCGTCCCGTCCTCGCCGCAGGCGCTCCCTGCGCCATCCGTCACGAGCGCCGGAGCGTCGCACGGGCCCTCGGTCGACGACGTCACGAGCCGGAGCTGGAGCGACGGCGACGACGCGCCGCCCGGAGAGCTGCAGGCACCGAGCGCACCTGCTGCGACAAGAATGGTGGCAAGTCGTGCGGCCCGTCGAGTATTCATGAAACCAGCATCGCGCACGGCAGGCGCCGCGTCTTCCGCATCGCGATGCCCATTCACGAGTCGTCGCACATTTCTGGACGATTGTCCATGTGTTGTCGGGCGGTTGAGCCCGAGTCTACCGTGCGTTCTGCTGCATGTTCCACCGAACGGACGCCTCGTCCCGGAAATGCGCCAAGGGGGCTTGCTGACCATGATCTGCATGCAGATTCGCGTTCCGATCGGCGCCGCCGGTCAGCCCCGACCTCCCGGTGTGACGTGCGACCCGTGCCGGTGACGTCAGGCGCGTCGACCCGGGTCCGGCGCGACGCCGCGCGTGCGGACGACCGGTCTCGGAACGGGGTCGCCCGTCAGGCGTTCGTCATCGCCTGCCTCAACGCCGTCCTGTGGGCGCGGCGCCTCGCCCAGGTCACAACCGGGGCTGACCTTGCCACCGCCGCGCTGGGGCTCGCCGCCACGACGGCCGCCGCGTTCGCCGTCGTCGTCCGCCTCGACCTCACCGTCCGCACCAACGAGCTGACGCGCCGCCTACGCATCGAACGCGAGGTCGCGCGACGGCTCCGCAGGTCCGGCCGGCTCGCGTTGCACGACCGGACGATCGACGGTTCGCCCCCGCTGTCGCACCTCGTCATCGGTCCGGGCCGCGTCGTCGTCGTGGTCGACGCCTCCTCGTCCCGCTGGGCCCCGTGGCGCAGGAGTGCGGGACACGGCACCGCGACCACGCCCGTCTGGAACGCCTGGCTCGACGCCTCGGCCGGTGCCGTGGCCCTGCGGACGGCCGTGGCGGACGTCCGCCTGTCCGGCGGCACGCCGACGATCGAGCCGGCCGTCATCGTCGACATGTCCGAACTGCCCGTGTGGGCGCAGCGGCTGTCGATCTACGACGTCGATCAGCTGGCGGAGGTGTCGGCCATCGGCGCGGACGACGCGCTGGGGGCCTTCTCCACGGAAGACGCCACGACGCTCTTCGACCGGGTGCGCACTCTGACCCGGGCCGCGACCGACCGCGCGGGCTGACAGCACCGCGGGGTTGACGGCGCAGCCGTCCGGCACAGGACCGGGTCGATTTCGGCACACGTCGGGGATCATTCTGCGCGATCGGTCCCGCCCGGATCGGCGTCGCTGCGTTCACCCCATCGGATGAATTCCTTCGACGATCGACTGTGGTTCTCATTCCCGACCTGCAAGGACGTCGGCGGGCTTTTCTGCGGGTCACGACGGGGAGGACGACGAGACGGTTGTCGCCGTCCGCTGCAACCGACGATCGATCGCAGGAAGTAGCCCGAGATGAACCCCCTCGTTCCCACCGTCGTGGACGTTTTCTCCGGCGTCGCGATCGTCACGACACCGACTGTCGCCGTCGCTGCCCTGGTGGCACTCGTGGTCCACCGGTCGAGGAGGCAGACCGCGCCGCGCGTGACATCAGGCCACTCCGAGCCCGCCGGGCTACGGCGCGCCACCCGTGGCGGACGCCACTGGGTCGGTCAGGATCCGGACGGTCTGCTGCACGGATAGGTGACACCTGAATTGGCTTGCCTTGGGTGGGCCGGGGAGGACGTCGCCGTGCCGAAGCCTGTCCGTCGCGAGTTCCGGCCCGGCCGGTTTCCAGATGACGCCGGGCGAACGTCACCGCACCTTTGGGCGGCTGACCGCCATCCCGAACGACGTGCGACGGCACGAACGAAGAGAGCGACCGCCGAAGCGGTCGCTCTCTGTCCCGTGCTCCGGGTTCGAACGTGACGCGTCGTGTGGAGCTGAAGGGACTCGAGCCCTCGACCCCCTGCATCACGACGACGGAATCGCCCGTCTCGCCGCGCATCGAGTCGACAGGCGTGGTCTCGGACCTGCTCCACTCTGGCCTGGGCCACCGCCGAGATCGGCTCGGGACAGTTCGGGGCTGCGTTCATGCTGTCCGGCAGCAACGCGCCGGACGCGCGCCGGAGCCAGGGCGTCTCGTGCCACGGTTCTTCGAGGGCTGGCACATGACCGGCCGACCACCGAGGGTGAGACGACGGCCGGCGCCAGCAGAGCAGCCTTGCCACGATCTACGGCGGACAGCCCCTGCCGATGGCGTACCCAGACGATCCGACCGCCGCCCGCTCGGCGCCCCTGTGTGCGCACGTGCGTCTGGGGCGCTACGAGAGCAGGTCGCTGATGAGACGAGCCATGTTGCCCCCGAGCTGGGAGTAGTGGTCGGTGACGTAGGTGACTCCGGAGTGGGTGGACGACCAGAGGCTCATGACGTTCAAGGCGAACCACTCCAGTGAGATGCACAACTCGCCCTCACGGACGACGGCCTCGGCAGGCATCGACGTCACGCGCCCGTCGAGGACGCACCCGATGACGCCCCGCGCGAACTGCAGGGTGCGCCCGTCAGCCAGGGTCAGGACGGCGCTCGCGCCGCGGTCCCCCACCTGGAGGGTGCCTCGGAAGAGAGCTGCCAAGAAGGACAGTGGGACGAAGAGGTAGCTGCCACGCACCTCCCGCTCGCCACCCATGCCGTGGTACTTGGCTGCCTCCCAGGTGAATGCCGCGACCGGCATCCGGACCCGGTCACCCGATACCCAGGCGGCCTTACGATCTTCCGCCACCGCAATGGCGAACAGATCTCCGACCGGTGGGAGAACTGGTCCGGTCCTCTCGATGGACCCGTCCGCCGAGCGTCGGACCCCGGAGAACAGGTAGTCCCAGACCAGCTCCGCATCGTCGAACGTCTGACCGTGGTCGCGCCCGTGGACGTCGCGAAAGACCACGTCGGCATGCGCCCCGCGATAGAACGCGAAGCTGTCGACTCCGCGCACGGCAATCGCCGGCGGCTCCGTCACTCCGTTGACGCGCAACCAGTACTCGCGGTTCAGCCGGTTGACCTCGGCCGCATCGTCGGAGAAGAGCGACGGGCCGTTGTCGAGGTCGAGCCGCGACTGCCAGACCGCAAGCGGTCCACCGCGGTTGACGACATTCCCCTGCTCGTCGAAGAGAAGCGCTGGGTCCGTGGGGCCTCCCGACCCGGATGCACCGGCGAGCAGGTGTCCGAAGTTGCGGGCGAAGAAGGCAGTCATGGAGTCACCGAGAGACATCCCCTGCAGGAAGATCCGGCTCCGGTCGATCTCGTACTCGGCGGTGAGCTTCTCGATCAGGCCGAGCACGAGGCGGACGTCGTGATTCACGTCCGCACCGGCCGCAGGCTGGTTCAGGTAGAGCCCGTTGCTGTTGGGGGTGGTCGCGGCGGGCAGGCTGGCCGCGGAGAGTTCGACGGTCCACAGTCGCCGTGAGCTGGCCGTCGGGAAGAGCACGATGAAGCCCTCACGATCCGCGACGTTCACCCAGGACGTGTAGACGGCCTGGCCCCACCCCGTCATCAGCCCTCCGTGCAGGGCGACCACCAGTGGCACGGGGCTCGCGGGGTCGTAGCTCGAAGGGACGTAGGTGTACCAGGCGTCCGTGATCCCGTCGGCGACGACCCCCTCGTGCTCGCGCAGCAGCGGTGGATACGGCTGCGAGTTGTTGCCGTTCTCGTTCACCACGATCTCGGAGTCCTTGAGCGACTCCGGGAGGTAGTCACGGTTGTCGTCGTCAGGGACGCCCGGCCGCAGCACGGCGGCTCCTGGCATGGTTCGCTCCTTTTGGGCTGTGTGCGGCGGAGGGTCCGGCGGTCGACTCCGGCGTGCGGAGCGTCGCCTCACACGGCGTCGAACTCGACGTCGCGCAGGCCGAAGAACTCGAAGGCCTCGCGGATCGCGAGATCCCAGAAGTCCCACTCGTGCGTGTAGCCCTCGCTGATGAGGAACTCGGCGTCGAGGCCGAGAGTCGCCGCGTGCTCGCGGAAGGGGCGCAGGTCGTTCATGACATAGTCGTCATCCGCACCGCTGGCGAAGAGCAGTCGAGGAAGGGTCCCCGACGCGGCGCGCTCGTCCATGATCCGCCACACGTTCTCCTCGGAAGCGAGGAAGGCGGACATCCCTCCGGCGTTCTCGACCATGCCTGCGAAGCGGGCGGACACGGGATCGTCTCCCGCGAGGTACTCGGGCGTGAGCGTGGCGAAGTCGCGTGGCGACGCGGAGAGGATCGCTGCAGCCCCGAACCGCTCAGGAGCGTTGACGGCGAGCTTGATCGCACCACGTCCGCCCATGGACAGGCCCGCGATGAAGTTGTCCTCCCGGCGAGCAGAGACTGGGAACCATTCATGGACCATCGGCATGAGCTCACGGAGCACGTAGTCGTACATGTCGTAGCCCAACATGCACCGGCTCCAGTTCGAGTAGTTGCTGTTGAGCCCACTCGGCATGACCACGGCCACGCCCTTCCGGGCCGCGTACCGCTCGACGTTCGTCTTGCGGACCCAGTCGGTGTGATCCCCGTACGTTCCGTGCAGGAGCCACACCACGGGCAGGTCGTGCCGTTCCCGGTAGAACTCAGCGGGCTCCAGCGCCCGCGGCATGTCCGGCAGGATCATGCTGAACGCCTGGTTGGTCCGAAGGAACCGACTCTCGGCGTTCATGGTCAGCAGGGCCATCAGTCTCTCCTCGACATCGTCATCGCTGAGCTGGAGTGACGACCGGCAGGTCACGCCCGGGCGGCGGCGTCCAGCTACGCCCACCCTGTCCGGCCAGGGTCGCATGCCGCAGCCGCCGTCTGGCGGCCCGACGCCCGAGGATTGCGCCACTGAGGCGGATCAGTACCCGCGACCCCGGACGCGACGATGGATCGAATTCACCGTGGTGCGTGCCTGCGCTGCGGACACGTCGACGCCCGGGGGGCTCCATGGAACGACGTCGGGCGCCGATCTGGACATCACAGTTCAGCACTCTCTTCGGGATCAACTTCGTCATCAGCTTCGCTCAGTTCATGACGCTCGCGATGGTCCCGAAGCTGGCCGAATCACTGGGGGCGACGGCGCTCATGGTGGGAGTAGTCGCCGGCGTGTTCGCCGTCACCTCGCTTGCCGTCCGGCCCGCCGTTGGATGGGCCACCCTGAAGGTCCGGCACAACCTCCTTCTGACCGCCACGGTCTCCCTGATCGCCGTCGCCTTCGTCGCCTACGGCGCATCGAGCAGCCTCACTCTGCTCATCGCCGCCAGGTTGCTGCACGGCGCCGCGATGGGCTTCCTCGCCCCGGTCACGCTGGCGATGGCGAGTGATGCGCTGCCGCCGGAACGAATGGCCCAAGGCATCGGCGTCTTCTCTCTCGGTCAGGCCGTGGCAACCGCCTTGGGACCCTCGGTCGGTCTGTGGCTCGCCGCCGAGCTCGGATACCGTCCGGCCTTTCTGTGCGGGGCCGCCCTTCTCGCGCTCGCCGCTGCCCTTGCCTGGCGCTTCCCCTCGCGCCGGCCCGAACCGACGGTCGGGCGGGGCTTCACGTGGCGGTCCTTCATCGCCCTGGAGGCCCTCGTCCCTGCTGCTGTGGTCCTGCTTCTCGGTGGGGCGTTCTCGGGAGTGAACTCCTTCATCGTGCTGTACGGCGAGTCGCGCAACGTCACGGGCATCGGCCTGTTCTTCACGGTCTACGCCCTGTTCATCGTGATCTCTCGGCCCATTGCGGGCCGGGTCGGCGACGCCCACGGGCTCCGGGTGGTGGTGATCCCCGGGATGGTGGCGTTCGCCTTCTCCTTCGTGGTGATCGCTCACGCGAGGACGCTGGCTGGCTTCCTCGTCGCCGGGGCGATCTCGGCGTTCGGCTACGGGATCTGCCAGCCCGCCATCCAGACGCTCTGCCTGATGTCCGTCGAACCTGCGCGGCGAGGGGTGGCGAGCAACACGAACTACCTCGGCCTCGACCTCGCCTATCTCGTCATGCCGATCGGGGCGGGGTCCGTCGTCACCGCCCGCGTCGACGCCGGAACCGCGCTCCCAGAGGCGTACTCGACGATGTACCTCACCCTGACCGTCCCGATCGCGCTCGGCCTCCTGGTCCTCATCCTCTTCGGCCGCAACCTTCGTGGGTGGAGGCCGAGGATGAGTGTCGAGACGGAGGCAGCAGCCCTGCACGCACAGGACTCGCCAGCACGGCAGCCCGCACGTGCGTTGCCCGGACCGGTCCAGGCGACTGACGACACGGAAGGAACCCCGTCATGAGGCCAGTCGCGAACCGAGCCATGCTCATCACCTACCCGGACAGCCTGGGCGGCGACCTTCGCGGCTTGGCCCAGGCGCTGCGCACGCACCTTGCCGGAGCCTTCGGCGGGATCCACGTCTTGCCCTTCTTTCCCTCCTCGGGGGATCGCGGTTTCGCGGTGATCGAGTACGACGTGGTGGACCCGGCATTCGGCAGCTGGTCGGATATCGAGGAGCTCGGCCAGGAACACTTCCTCATGGCGGACTTCATGATCAACCACGCCTCGATCAGGTCCCGCGAGTTCCTCGACTACATGGAGCTCGGAGACGAGTCTCCGTACCGGGACATGTTCATCCACTGGGGCGAGTTCTGGCCTGGCGGCGAACCGACGCCTGCCGAGATGGCCGCGCTCTACCGCCGCAAGCCCGGCGGGCCGGTGCTCGAGGTCACTCGCCGGGACGGCACCGTGGTCAAGCTCTGGAACACGTTCTTTGCCGAGCAGGTCGACATAGACCCCTGGCAGCCGGCCACCCAGGCCTATTTCGAGCGCAATCTCGCGATCCTCGCAGAACGGGTCGCCGTGGTTCGCTTCGACGCGTTCGCATACGCCTCGAAGCGCCCCGGGACCAGCTGCTTCTTCGTGGAGCCCGAGGTATGGGAGATCCTCGAGATCGGCATGCGTGCGCTGCGGTCGCGGGGCACGCGGATGGTGCCGGAGATCCACGAGAACTACCAGATCCAGATGAAGATGGCCGAACGGGGGCACTGGGTGTACGACTTCGCCCTGCCGATGCTGACCCTGCACGCGCTGTTCACCGGTCGGTCCGACCGGCTCAGGAACTGGCTGGAGATCTGTCCTCGCAAGCAGTTCACGACGCTCGACACGCATGACGGCATCGGCGTCGTCGACGTGGTGGGCCTGCTCGACGACGAGGAGATCGACCTCGTGGTCGATCGCGTCGAAGCGAACACCGAGGAGCTGCGGAGCCGCTCGCCTCGTCCGCCGTCCACCATCACCAAGGGACAGCAGGGAACCCAGCGCTATCAGCTCATGACGTCCTTCTACTCCGCCCTGGGCGAAGACGACCGAGCCTTCCTTCTCGCACGCGTTCTCCAGCTCTTCGCACCTGGGATCCCCCAGGTGTACTACGTCGGAGCCCTCTTCGGCGCAAACGATCTCGCGATGCTCGAGGAGGTGGGCGACCTTCGGGCGGCCAACCGCCACAACTACACGATGGACGAGATCGCGGCCCGCGTGCAGAGGCCGTCCGTCCAGCAGTTCCTTGAGGTGCTGCGGTTCCGCAACCACTTTCCCGCATTCAACGGATCGCTCACCATCGGAGAGGAACGGGACGGTGTGCTGGTCCTGACGTGGACGGACGCCACCAGCGAGGCATCCCTGCGCGCCGATTTCGCGACGACGTCGTTCCGCATCTGCACTCGTCGCGGCTCCGGACCGACGACCGTCGTGTTCTCCTCGTAGCGCACCGCACGTCATCGATCGCCGTCGGGGCCCTGGCCGGGAGACGGGTGCGACCCGATGACGCCCGGGCCGTCAGCTCACCCCCGACCGCTCTCTGGCGGCCGGGGGGTGAGCCTCACCTCGCGCTCGAGGTTCGCGGGGGTCCCGAAGGTGGCGTACCGGAACGCAGCCAACGCTAGCCAGAGGTGATACACGTGGCGCTGGTTCGCCAAGTTGAGGTTGAACTCCTGCTGCAGCCTGTCGAGCCGCTTCTGCACGGTCGAGTGATGGAGCTTCAGCAGGTCGGCGGCGCCGCGCACGGATCCGGTCTGTGTCACAGCGGTGACCGTCTGGTCCAACCACGGCATGGTGTCGGAGTTGATCGCGGTCACGACGGGATCCGCGAGCAGCTCCTCGGTGCTGACGTGCAGGAACATCGGGCCTAGGACCCCAAGTCGGTCCCACCGCGTGGTCTCGCCCGGTCGAGCGATCCGCAGCACTATGGCGGCCCGCTCCCACGACGTCAGCAGCCCCGCGACGTCAACCTCCGGCCCCACGCCGACCCGCGCGTTCTCGGCGCTGTTGACCTCCGTGTCGTACGGAGCGCGCCGGATGGTGGCGCCGACGGCGACACCGCACAAGTTCGTGTACGCGTGCAAACCCCCGGACGGCGCGGCCGGCAGGTGCGCCACAACCTGGTAGCTGCGGCTGCTGTCGAGCTTCAAGGCCGCGAACAGCTGGTGGCGACGCTCGGGCGGCACCGGGTCGTTCAGCAGCGCGGTCCACGCCTGCGCGGGGTCTGGCACGAGCGTCTCGATGCGGTTCATCCACCGCCGGACCCCCTGCACCACGCGCTCGAGGATCAGCTCGTGCAGCATGCTCGCATCGTCCGACTCCACCCAGACGCGGTCTTGACCCTCGCCGCCGACCGCCGTCTGCGGCCAGGCTTCCGCCGGTCGGAAGTCGTCGCCCGACGGAAGTCGCTGCCCCCCGGACCCGACTCGGAGCGTCAGATGACGTTCGGGCAGACGCATGCCGGCCCCACACGAGCTGAGCCCGGCTGCGCCTCGAAGGTAGGCCTCCGGGCCAGCCGCGCTGGCATCGAGCGCGTCGAAGTAGTCGTAGACCCGCAGCGCGGCGGAGGCGTCCTCGTCGTGCAGCGCCAACCGGGCGAGCAGGTCCCTCATCGACTTCGTGCCTCCCGCGGTCCGTACCCGAACAGCCGGCCGAGCCAGTTGCGGCGAGCCTCGAGCGCCGCTTGCGTCACGGCCGCGTGGGGGTACGAACCGAACCCGTGGAAGCCGCCGCTCCACACGTGCAGCTCGGCCTCTCCCCCAACCCGCCAGATCCTGGAAGCATAGTCGATGACCTCCGAGCGGAAGATCTCGGCGGAACCCACCTCCAGAAGCGTCGGCGGCAGTCCTGCGAGCGACTGCGCCCGCGCCGGCGCGTTGGCCGAAGCCTCACGAGGGTCGACACCCTCCAGGAGAAGGCGCCACGCCCTCGCGTTCTCGTCCCGGTTCCAGGGACTGTCCGGAACCTGCCGCGCCGAGTCGCCGTCGGCGTCCGGGTCGAGCATGGGTGCCAGCAGCAGCTGGCCACGCAACCGTGGACCCCTGCGATCGCGGGCGAGCAGGGCGGTCGCGGCGGCGAGCCCTCCACCGGCGCTCATCCCCGCCACGACGAGAGCATCTCGGTCCACACCTAGCGCCGCCGCGTTCTCGTGCACGTACACCAGGGCGGCGTAGCAGTCCTCGACGGGGACGGGCGCCTTCACCTGCGGGGCAAGGCGGTAGTCGACGGTCACGACGCTCACGCCGAAGTCGTCGATCCACCGGACGAAGTCAGAGGCCGAGTCCCACGGGGTGCCGAGCACCATGCCGCCGCCGTGGACGTACACGATGCAGGGGCGAGGCGCACCCGAGCTCGGTGAGAACACATGATGCAGCGGCACGAGATGGCCGTCAGCACCGGCCGCAGCCAGGTCGGCGACCACCAGACCCTGCGCCTCGAGCTCGGCACGGGCAGCATCGGAATGCCCCCGCAGCTGCTCCTGCAGGGAGACGAGCGCCTCGCTCTCAAAGTTGAGTACGTAGACAGGGCCGGCAGCCATCAACGAGCTCGCCAGCTCGGGGTCGTAGGGTGGCCTGAGGGGCACGTCGGGCGTCATGAGATGTCCCTCCAGCCGTCAGGCCTTGACCGAACCCTGAAGCAGCGCCGCGCGGAACTGACGCTGGAAGACGGCGAAGACCAGCAGGGTCGGGACCATCATGAGAAGGGCCGCCGCACAGAGCATCACCACGTCGGTGGCATGAGCACCTTGGAAGCCCGCCAGAGCGCCGCCAACGGTGCGCTTGGCCGGGTCATCGATCATCACCAGCGTCAGGACGAAGTGGTTCCAGGTCCACAGGAAGCTGAGGATCACCATCGTCGAGATCGCCGCGCGCGCGAGAGGAACCTGGATCCGCAGGAAGGTGCGGACCGGTCCCGCACCGTCCACCTGCGCCGCTTCCTCGAGCTCGGCGGGCATGCCCAGGAAGTGCGAGCGCATCCAGAACACCCCGAAGGGCATCTGGAGGGCGGCCAAAGGCAGCGCCACGCTCCAGACCGTGTTGGTGAGGTGCAGCTGACTCATCGTCAGGTACAGGGGTGTGATGAGGCTCTCGGTGGGGATGGTCAGTCCGGCCAGGAAGACGACGAAGAGAAAACCACGGGCCGGCATTCGCAGCCAGGTCAGCGAGTAGGCGGCCATCGTCGAGAACAGCACCACCAGAGGGACGACGACGACCACCAAGGTGGCACTCGAGACCATCAGCGTCGGGAAGTGTGCGAGCTGGAAAGCTGTCGCGAAGTTCTCCCAGTGCAGGTGACCGGCGAAGGAGATCCCGGAAGGCAGCGTGTTCGCCGGCGCAAGCGCGACGGAGAACAGTGAGACGAACGGCATCACGGTAAAGACGACCAGCGCCAGGAGAACGACGCCGCCCGTCAGGTTCTCGGTACGGGAGATTCGCATGGCTCAGTCCTTCGCGGCGAGTCGCTGCAGGGGGATGACGACGAGCAGGACCACGCACATGAGGACGATCCCCATCGCCGCAGCGGCGCCGATCCTTTCCTGTCCGAACGCCAACTGGTAGATGTCCACGCCGGGGACAATCGTGGCGCGGTCGGGGCCACCCTGCGTCGTCATGAAGACGATGTCGAAGCTGGCGAGGGCCGCAATGACCGTCAGGGTCGCGCAGACAACGAGCTCACGCCGGATCCCGGGGAGCGTCACGGCGAAGAACTCCTGGAGGGCGTTGGCTCCGTCGATACGCGCCGCCTCGTAGATCGATTGGTCGATCTTGCTGATGCCGGCGGTCAGCATCATCGTCACGAGACCGAGCAGCGCCCAGGTACCGATGAGCCCCACCCCTGGCAACGCCGTGACCGGATCCGCCAGCCACGCGCGTGTGACTCCGCGCAGGCCGACCGCGGAGAGAACCTGGTTGACCAGCCCTTCGCGCGAGTAGATCCAGCTCCAGCCGATGGCCGCTGCAACGATCGGGATGACCTGCGGCATGAATAGCAGCGTCCGGGCGAGCCCGGACCCACGCCGCCGCGAGGCGCCTCGGGTCAACACCGCGGCAGCGAGACCGAGCACGAGGGTGACACCCGTGAAGAAGACCATCAGTTCGAACGAGTGCAGCAAGGCGGTGAGCCGAGCCGGGGAGGAGAACACGTCCACGTAGTTCTTGATGCCGACAAACGTCGCCACCCCGACGCCGTCCCAGTTGTACAGCGAGTACTGGAACGCCCGTCCGAACGAACCCAGCACCAACCAGCCGTACAGCCCGAGCGCCGGTGCGATGAAGACCAGTGCTACGAGCGCCTGCCGTCGGCGCCGTGGCGTGCCGAACACTCCTCCCCGGCCGCGCATCAGCCTGCCAGCGCCTTCTTGTAACCAGCCTGGACGTTGTCGATGAACTCCTGTGGCGTGTCGGTGCCGAGCACGAGCGCCTGGAGCTCCGGGTTGAGCGTTGCGAGGGTGAACGCCGGTGCGGAGTTGGCGATGAAGTCCACCGCGCCGTCGCTGCTGAGGATTGTCTGGAACGCCTTGGTGGTCTGCTGGACCAGCGGGACGTCACTCTGCGGCACCGGCAGGTCGACCGGGCCGCCCGGAGAGGCGCCGATGATGTCGACAATCATCTTGCGAGCGGTCTTGTCGGTCTGCACCCAGTTGAGGAAGTAGGCCACGACGTCCTTGTGGGCGGCCCTAGCGGGGATGGCGTAGTTGGTAGGAGCCGCCATCGCGAACTGCTTGTCACCGACCTTCACCGGGGGCATCAGGAAGAATCCGACGTCATTGCCCATGGCCTTCACCAGGCGCTGCGCCTCCCAGTCCCCGGTCGGGACGAACAGCGCCTTGCCCGCCTGGAAATCTCCCATCATCGTCGGGTAGTCGATAGACAGCGCATCCTTGGAGATGATGCCGTCGTGGGTCCACTCCTGGAGCTTCGTGGCCGCCTTGAGCATCCCGGGTTGGTCGAAAGTGGCGCCTGGGCGCTCGGAGATCCAGTCGTTGATGGCGGGCGCGTCGCCGTATGAGTTCTGCAGCTCCTGCAGGAGGAAGGGGGTTCCGGCGTCCTTGGCGGCGAGCGAGATGCCCATGAGGCCGGCCTTCGCGGCCTTGAGCGCGTCAGCTTCGAACTCGTCGAGTGTGGCGGGCGGATTCGTGATCCCGAGCTGTGCGGCAAGCTTCTTGTTGTAGAAGATCCCGGTGACGTTGTACCCGATTCCGACGGCGTACAGCGAGCCCTCTCCACGCGTACCGTCCGAGCTCAGCCTCGCCATGCTCAGCAAACGCTGGGACCACGTGTCCCAGTGATAGGCCTTCGCATAGGGGTCGAGGTTCGCCAGCAGTCCGTCCTTGGCGCTCTGTGCCACACCGGGGGAGAAGACCAGCCCGGGCGGGTCGGCACGGGTGAGGATGCGCGACATGTTCGCGCTGAGGTTCTGGTTCGCATCTGCGACGATGTCGAAGGTCACGTTCGGGTGCTGGCGCGTGAACTCCTCACCGAGCTGCTTGACGGCATCACCCGACTCCGTGCTCGTCATGATCTGGATCTTGACCGGATCCGACGGAAGGGCGGTCGACACCGGCGCGGCCGCGGTGCTCGCGCTTGCGCTGGTGCTTGCCGCTCCGGGCGGTGCGCATGCCGTGAGCGCAAGGGCGGCGATCACGCCGGCACCCAGAACCAGGGAGTGACGTCGTCGTGGGGCGGACCGGCGCGCTGCCGGACAGTTCGTGCGGCTCATCTCGTTCTCCTTGACGTCGACATTGACGCTGACTCGGAATTATCCCCTCTGGGTGCGCGAGCCCCGGAGCCGCAACACATCCGCACTCGCGCGCCCGTCGGCCGCCGTCTGGCGGTGTTGGCCTCCCGCCCCTCAGGTTCAGCGGTGCGGGGCAGTCTGGGCGGCGCCGACGGTGCGGTCGCTGGGTGGTGTCGTTCTTCTGGGTGACGGCGAGCCGGGCCAGTTCGGTCTCGGGTCTGGTGCGTCCCCGTCGGCCGGTGCCGGCCAGGCGAGCGGTGTAGACCATGCTGTTTGTCGCTGAGCGCGGTGCTGTCCGTGCCGATGCAGTCGGTCGGCACGACGTTCGCCGACCACGACTACTACCTCACCGCGTTCGATCCAGCCGGCTCGTACGCCTGGCGCGCGGAGGTCCACGCCGCCGACAGGACCGTCCTCTGGTCGCAGGCCGGGACGACCACCGCCTGCTGGCCGGTCGATCTGGGGGTCACCTCGCCGGTGATGCCCCCCGTGCCGCCGTGCGGCTCCACGCTTGACGACGTGGCCTGGCTCTCGACGCCGGGGATCGTCTACTCACATGACCAGTGGTATGGGTTCGCCCGTCTGCTGCCCGGGTGGCAGTGGCCCAGCAACCCCCCGTACAAACCGCTGACCTGGGCCTACGTGGACACGATCAAGTCGGACCTCGCCGTCCTGCAGGGCGAGCTCATCCTCGACCCGACCGGGCACTGCGGAATCCCGCGTACGGCGCCGCCCGAGTCGGCCCGGCTCAACGCGTTCGCCATCACCTTCGAGGGACGCATCAACCCCTCGAACCTCTAGGGAACGCCGGGCCCCGCCCACCGTTCATCTGACGCTCCCGCGGCCGACGATGCTCACGTCCCCACACGGACGGCGCGGCTGGTGCCGGAGAGGTACGAGGAGCAGCCCGAACCCCGCCCAGAGTAGAGGTACGTGCCGGCGACCAACGGTCGACACCGTGCTCGTGGACGTTGCGAAGGCTGCCATGAGGCGCGACACCCGGCTGGTTGGCCCAGGCAGCATCCCCGAAAGCACGGCGCGACGCAGGAATCGAGTCTCATGGCGCTGACCTGCGCATCTGCGGACTCGAATCCCATACGTCAATTCGCGGAATCGAGTTCTTCGAGCCAACGGCGCCGCGTCGACCCAGGTCCCGACCCTCACCCGCGCCCCAGAGCGCGCCGTCACGACCGCACTATGTGTCCACTTTCCATCCACCGACAAGCAAGAAGGCCGCCTCTCCACCCGGAGAAACGGCCTCTGACCTGCTCAAACGTGGAGCTGAGGGGATTCGAACCCCTGACCCCCTGCATGCCATGCAGGTGCGCTACCAGCTGCGCCACAGCCCCGCGGTCTGACGACCACCACCCTTGCGGGCGTCAGGAAGTCTAGGCGATGAACGTCGACCTCGCCTAATCGGTTCCCGCGCCCCGCACCGGCGCGCAGCGGTGCTGTGGTGCGATCCCCACGCCACCCTCAGCACCACGTCAGGAGTCGAAACCGAGTCCGAACGCGTCGAGCGTCCGCAGCCACAGGTTGCGCTTCCCCTCGGTGTGGTCGGCGCGGTCGAGCGACCACCGGGTCGCCTCGATCACCGGGTAGGCCAGAGGCTCGGGTGGGAACGGCACCGGGAAGCGACGCACCATCGACAGCATCGTGAGCTCGGTCTCGCCGCGCTCGGGGACGTCCAGCAGGTCGAGCATGACCTGGGCGCCGAACCGGGTCGACCCGACCCCGAGTCCGGTGTACCCGGCGACGTAGGCCACGCGTCCGCCGAGGGCGGTCCCGAAGAACGGCGAGAACCGCGAGCAGGTGTCGATCACCCCACCCCAGGCGTGCGTGAACTCCACGTCGGTGAGCTGCGGGAACGTCAGCTGGAAGTGGTGCGCGAGTCGCTCGAACGTCTCCGGACGCTGCTCGTACTCGGGTCTGATCCGGCCACCTCGGTGGTAGATCGCGTCGTACCCGCCCCACAGGATGCGGTTGTCCGCGCTGAGGCGTGCGTAGTGGAACTGGTTCCCGACGTCGCCCAGCCCGGCGCGCTCGGACCAGCCGACGGACGCGAGCTCGGCGTCGCTGAGCGGCCGGGACATCAGCGCGTAGTCGTACACCGGCACGATGAACGCGTCGACGCGCTTGAGCAGCGACGGGAACGCGTTGGTCGCCAGCGCCGCGCGGGCCGCGGTCACCCGCCCACCGTCGGTCTCGACGACCACCTGGTCCCCGTCCCGCCAGAGCCTCCGCGCGGGCGACCCCTCGACGATCCGCACACCCAGCGAGAGGCACGCGTCGCGCAGCCCCCAGGCGAGACGCGCCGGGTTGAGGATGACCGCGCCCGTGCGGTCGCGCAGACCGGCACGGAACAGCGGCGAGGCGATCTCATGCTGAACCTGCTCCTGGTCCAGGAACTCGAGCTCACCGTCCGACTCGGCGACCTGCTGCACCAGGTCCGCGACCTGGTAGTCCTCGGTGGCGACGTCGAGCGTCCCGGTGCGTTCGAGCTGCGCATCGATGCCGTACCGCTCGACCGTCTCGACGAGGCCTTCGAGGTTGCGCTGCCCGAGAAGACGCAGCAGCGGCATCTCGAGGGGGAACCGCTGCTCGCCGTTCGCGTCGCCGTGGGTCAGGCTCGCGGCGCAGAACCCCCCGTTGCGTCCGGATGCCGCCCAGCCGACGCGGTGGGCCTCGACCAGCACGACGTCACGGCCGGGGTCGCGTTCCTTGGCCTGGAGTGCCGTCCACAGTCCGCTGTACCCGCCGCCGACCACCACCAGGTCCGTCGTCACGGCACCCGTCAGCGCCGCGAGCGGAGCCGGTCGCGCCACGTCGTCGAGCCAGAACGGTCCCGGGGCGGCGCGCCGGATCGCGGCCCGTGCCGCCGAGCTCGGGATGTCGTGACCGTAGACGGGCATGCTCGGGGTGAACGTCGCACGTCGCGAGGGCATACCCCATCCCACACCAGCCGGGCGCACCGCGCCACCGTCTGCTCCTCGCGGTGCGCCGGCGCACCCGTCAGTGCGTCGGACCGGCGTTCCAGTCCTCGACCGTGTCGCGCGGCCCCAGGTTGTACCCGGTCAGTCGCCACGCCGGCACGTTCTCACCCGTCGGACGGAGCGTGGCCCAGTGCGCGTTGTCGAGCCCGACGAGCCCTCGCCAGCCCTCGACCGACAGGTCGAGCAGCGCCGTCACGGCCAGGGTGATCGCGGCGCCGTGCGAGACGACGACGAGCGTGTCCGTCGGACCGTAGGCGGCAGCGTGCTCACGGATGGACTCCACCGTGCGCCGGGCGACGTCGCTCCTCGTCTCGGCCCCGACGCCAACCAGATCTGCTCCGCGGCGCCAGGCGTCGTACTCGACGGGCCAACCTGCGGCGATCTCCTCACCCGTCAGCCCTTCCCACCGGCCGAAGCTCCGCTCGCGGAGCCGCGGGTCCGTGATCACCGTCTGACCGGTCCGCTCGGCCAGGAGATCGGCGGTGGTGCGCGCACGGCTCAAGTCGGAGGACACCACGGCCGTGGGGAGAAAGGTGGCCGCGAGCGCCCGCGCCGAGGTGCGCGCCTGCCAGCGACCGACCTCGTCCAGGCCGATGTCGATCTGCCCCTGCAGCCGACCCGAGGCGTTGTGCCCGGTCCGGGCGTGCCGCCACAGGACGACGCGGCCCGCGCTCACGCCTCGTCCGCCGCCTCGACCTGGTCGTTCGCCAGATCGATGGGGACGTCCGGTCCGTCGCCACCCGGTCGACCGTGGACGTCGTCGGGCAGCACGATCACCGGGCAGTCCTTCCACAGCCGCTCGAGCGCATAGAACACACGGTCCTCGGCGTGCTGGACGTGCACGACGATGTCACCGAAGTCGAGGAGCACCCAGCGGCCCTGAGACTTCCCCTCGCGCCGAAGCGGCTTCGACCCGAGCTTGTACAACGCCTCCTCGACCGCGTCGACGATCGCCCCCACCTGACGCTCGTTCGTGCCCGAGGCGATCAGGAAGACGTCGGTGAGCACGAGCTGCTCGCTGACGTCGAGCGCGATGATCTCCTCGGCCTTGCGGTCCGAGGCCGCGCGGGCGGCGGCGATGGCGAGCTCGATGGCACGGTCTGTGGCCGTCACGGTTCTCCTTGAGGGTGGGTGCGACCGAGATCGATCGCGGCATTACGTCGCAGGCCTGCGCGACCGGTCAGGACGACCGGAGCGCGACCTCGTGGCTGAGGGACGTGCCGACGACGGCGCCGGCCGACGACGACGACCCGGGACCGCCCGTCGCCTGGTTCATGAGCAGGTAGATCAGCGCACCGAGGACGAGTGCGACGAACAGCAGGACGACCCAGTGGAGCAGGGAGTACGAGCGTTCGTCGTCGAGCTCCGAGTCGTCGGCGTCGCCGTCGGGAGCCACGTCCTCCCAGGCCGACACCCCGCTCGGGTTCGTCGGCTCCGGGACCCAAGCCTGCCCAGCGACCGGCGCCGACCCGTGCGGCGTGGAGGCGATCCGCGGAGCGGCAGGGCGCTCGATCACGGGACCCCACTGCGGAACCGGTACCTCGGCCGACACGGCCGGTACCTCGGGCGGTCCGGCCCACGCCGACGGTCGAGGTGAGGACACCGGGCCCGGTGACGGGCGCACGACCGCCGGCGTGAGCTGGGTCTCGTCGGCGGACCCGGCCCCCCAGCCGATCGGCGCGCGCGGCTCCGGCACCGGCCTCGGCGGCCACGGCGTGGGCTGCGGCGTGGGCTGCGGCGTGGGCTGCGGCGTGGATGGCGGAGTGGGCTGCGGCACGTGTTGCGGGGCTGGCGCCGACCTGACCGGCGACGATGACGCTGCCGCCG
>JAJYCD010000102.1 GCA_021778635.1 Actinomycetes bacterium | reverse complement strand
ACGGAGCCGGGCGATCGGGTCGTCACCGGGCGACGCCGGCAGCTCCGTGAGATCGACCTCGAGCAGGACGGACGGCCGGTGACCTGGCAAGGCGCGCATGCGACTCAGCGTAGGCGCGCCCCGCGCCGCGAGGCCGGCGAGAGTCCGGTCGACGCGCTCCACCCGGCGGATCGGGCCGAAGGGTAGCCTGTGCTGAGCGACGGTGCAGGTCGACCCGCCCGGCTGCGATCACGGTGGGTGGCACCAGCCGCGTCGAGGCCGACCGGGACGACCGCCGGTGCTCCGGCGCCGCACCGGTCCGAGCACGGGAGAGCCGATGGGCAGGTCCACCGCAGCGCCGGCCGCGGCCGTGCGTGCGACCGACCCGCTCCGGCGCGACCGCGTGCTGATCGGGCTGATCCTGGTGATCGCCGGCTCGATCCTCGTCTACGGCCTGGACCTCGGTGCGCGGTCCGTCCAGGTGGTCGCCTGCTGGGTGCTGCTCCTCGGCCTGCACGTCGGCCTCGCGGTCGTCGCGCGTCAGGTCTCCCGCGTGCCGGGCATCGCCCGCACGACCCGCTGGATCTGGGCCGCGATCGCGATCGCAGGGGGGACCTACGCCCTCGGCGACACGGCGCAGCTCGTCACGATCGCGATCTCGCCCCTGGACCTGGCCGTGGCCATCGGCGGGACCGTCCAGTCATTCTCGGTGCTGCTCGGCACCGCGGTGCCGATCCTCGTCGCGCTGCTGGTCACCGCACCGGTCGGGGGCGGGTCCCGCCGCGAGACCACGAGCTTCTGGCTCGACGTCGGGATCGTCATGGCGGCGGCAGCGACGTTCGGCGGCTACGTGTACGTCCCCGACGGCTCCCGGCCTGCGGAGATCCTGCTCTCGCTGCTGGTCGGCCCCGGGTTGTTCCTGGTCGGGGTGTTTGCCGTCGTCAAGCTCTTCCTGAGCTCGCAGCCGCCCTTCTCCCGGCTCGCGGGTCTGGTGCTCGGCGCCGCGGCGGCCCTGGAGGGCGCTGCCCAGGCGGCGACGGCCCTGCTCGTCGACGCCCGCGGGTTGTCCTGGCTGCTCGGGCTCACGGTCGTCGCGAGCGCGGTGCTGACCGGCTCCGCACGGATCCAGTACCGGCAGACGAACCTCGACACCGGCGTGCTCGGGTCCCGCTCCCGCCGCCGGTACAGCACCCTCCCCTATGCGGCGATCGCGGCGACGTACGCCCTGCTCGTGTGGGTCCTCGTGCACGACGGTCTCGCCCGGCACACCTGGATCGTCGTCACGGGCGCGATCGCGAGCACGGCGCTGGTGCTCGGACGGCAGCTCGTGGCGTTCACCGACAACGCGCGCCTCCTCGACGAGCTCGACG
The DNA here is from genome assembly GCA_021778635.1 of Actinomycetes bacterium. Classification (GTDB taxonomy): domain Bacteria; phylum Actinomycetota; class Actinomycetes; order Actinomycetales; family Cellulomonadaceae; genus JAJDFX01. The sequence goes on along the minus strand of JAJYCD010000102.1, from coordinate 9,125 downwards.
CCAAGGTCCAGGAGCTGCACCAGCTCCTGCGCGAGCGTGACGACCTCGAGGACCGGCTGCGGCACGAGGCACTGCACGACCCGTTGACCGGGCTCGCGAACAGGTCGATGTTCAACCGGCGCCTGCAGGACGTCATCCGCGAGGGAGACACCCCGGCGCGCCCGCTGACCCTGATGATCGTGGACCTCGACGACTTCAAGCAGGTGAACGACGAGTACGGCCACGCGTCGGGGGACCAGGTGCTCGTTGCGGTCGCGCGGCGGCTCCGCGGCTGCGTCCGTGACGTCGACCTCGTCGCGCGGCTCGGGGGCGACGAGTTCGCGCTCCTCCTCGAGGACCTGCCCGACGACGCCGACCGGGTGGCGAGCCGGATCGTCGAGGTGATCGCCCAGCCCGTGACGTTCGCCGTGGCTGCGGCCGAGACCCTGGGAGCGGCGGGGCCGACGGGCCCGACGGGCCCGGTGAGCGTGTGCGTGAGTGCGAGCGTCGGCGTCGTGATCGCCGACCTCGACCGCCGCACAGCCGAGCAGCTCCTGCACGCGGCGGACACCACGATGTACAGCGCGAAGCGGTCCGGCAAGGGTGCCTATCGCGTGAGCGTGGTCACCGGCTGACGCCGCCGGCGCCTCACGCCGGTCGACCGCAGGCCCGACGCGGCGACCACCCCAGCGACGACCACCGGTCACCAGCCGGCGGTCGCCGCCGAGTCGGGGCGGGGCTCGGGCTCGTGGGCCGCCTCCGCGAACGCGCGCAACGCCAGCACGAGCTCGTCCCGTCGGGCGCCCGGCATCGCCGCGACGATGCGGGCGATCTCCGACCGACGTGCGGCGGTCACGCGTCGCACCAGCCGTCGGCCGGCCTCGGTGAGGCCGAGGAGCACCTCGCGTCGGTTCTCCGGGTTGTCCCGCCGGGTGACGAGGTCGGCCGCGAGCAGGCGGTTCATCATCCGCATCGCGGTCGAGGACGTCACCGAGAGCAGGTCGGCGAGGGTGTTGAGGTTGATCTCGTCGTGGTTGTCGAGCACCACGAGCGTGCGGAACTGGGTCAGGGTGACCGTGTCCTCGACCGTCGCGAGCGAGCGGGCGGAGACCCCGACCAACGCCCGGGACGCCGTGAGGACCGCCGTGACCAGCTCGTCGACGCCGCCGTCGACCGACTCCGTCCCGCCCACCGGCCGTGCCTGCCTGGTCCGTCCACCCATGTCGAGCCCCTCTCTGGACACAGGCCCAGTGCAATCGTTGCATAATACAATCGTGAAGCTGCGTCGAACGACCCTCCCACGAACCACGCCCCGCCCCGTCGGCCCCCTCCTCGTCCCGACGCAGGCGGGTCTGGCACGGGTGCACACGGCACTTCGATCGTCTCGCATGGGCCTGCTCGTGCTCGCCCTGGGCGTCGGCGCCGGTGCCGGGGGTGCGGCGATCGGGTTTCGGTGGCTGATCAAGGTCTTCACCCTCGCACTGACCGGCCACGCCGACTACGCCGGGCTCGGTCACGTGCCGAACCCGCACGTGCCGGGGCTGGGCATGTGGTTCGTGGTGCTCGCGCCGGTCGTCGCCGGGCTCCTCTACGGGCCCCTCGTGCACGCCTTCGCCCGTGAGGCACGCGGTCACGGCGTCCCCGAGGTCATGTACGCCGTCGCGCGCAAGGGCGGCCGGATCGCACCGCAGGTCGCCGCGGTCAAGGCGCTGGCGTCGGCGCTGTGCATCGGCGGCGGCGGGTCGGTCGGGCGGGAGGGGCCGATCGTGCAGATCGGGGCCGCCCTCGGCTCGACGTTCGGCCGGGTCCTCAAGATGCCCGAGGCACGGATGAAGGTCCTGGTGGCCTGCGGTTCCGCGGGCGGCATCGCCGCGACGTTCAACGCGCCGCTCGCCGGGGTGTTCTTCGCGATGGAGCTGATCCTGGGCGACTTCACGGCCCAGTCGTTCGGCATGGTCGTGGTCTCGTCGGTCACCGCGAGCGTGATCGGGCGCGCCGCGTTCGGCAACACCGCATTCCTCCCGCTCCCGGCGTTCGCGGTCGACAACCTCACGCAGTACGCGCTGTTCGCCGTGCTCGGCGTCGTCGCGGGAGCCGTCGGCGTGGGGTTCACCCGGATCCTGTACCTGATCGAGGACGCGTGCGACGCCGTCTGGCACGGACCCGAGTGGCTCCGCCCCGCGATCGGCGGGTTCGTGCTCGGTGGTCTGCTGCTCGTCCTGCCGGAGATGTACGGCGTCGGCTACCCGGTGCTCGGCAAGAGCATCACGGGCGCCTACACGATCGCGTTCCTCCTCTTGCTCCTGGTCGGCAAGATGGTCGCGACCTCGCTGACGATCGGCATCGGCGGCTCCGGCGGCGTGTTCGCGCCGAGCCTGTTCATCGGCGCGATGCTCGGCTCGGCCTACGGCCAGGTGCTGCACCTCATCGCACCGAACGTCGCGGGTTCGCCCAGCGTCTACGCGCTGATCGGCATGGGCGCGGTGTTCGCGGGCTCCGCCAAGGCGCCGATCACCGCCGTGATCATCCTGTTCGAGCTCACCGGTGAGTACACGATCATCCTGCCGATGATGGTGGCGATCGTGCTGGCCAGCGCGACGAGCCACCTGCTGGCCAGCGACAGCATCTACACGGTCAAGCTGCGGCGCCGCGGAGTGGACATCTCGATCTCACCCGAGGCCGAGAGGCTCGCCGCGATGACCGTCGAGCAGATCATGGAGCCGATCGGACCATGCCTGCGCGAGAGCGCGCGCCTGCGCGACGCGGCCGACCTGCTCAGCCGTGCCCCGCACGGCCAGATGCCCGTCCTGGACTCGCACGGTCGGTACCGCGGCATCGCGACCGTCCGCGCGGCCGCCGACACGCTCGCGGACGGGCAGCACAACCTCGCCACCGTCGCGTCCGTCGTCGAGCTGCCGGACGCCGTCCACGTCACCGACAGCATCAGCGACGCCCTCGCCGCCCTCGAGCTCAGCGCCGGGGTCGTCCCGGTCCTCGACGCGACCGGCGCGAACCTCGTCGGCTGGCTCAGTCACCAGCGCGTGCTCACGCTCCTGCACGGCATCCCCGGCGACCTTCTCAGGACCGCAGACACGTCTGCCTGACCGGCCACCGAAGGGGCCCGCGTCCCCGGGCGTCACCGATCCACGACAGTGCCAGACCCCTGCACGCGCGACGTCACGACGGCCGGCCCGGTGTGCGTCACGGACCCGCTCCCCGCGATCGCGACCGTCAGGGTGTCGGAGGCGTCGAGCTCGGCACAGCCCGACCCGGCCACGTCGACGTCGGCCGTCCGGCTCGTCAGCGCCTCCGCGGAGTACGTGCCCGAGCCGGTGATCACGACGCGCTGGTGGTCCGCGCGGCCGGCGAGACTGACGTCACCGGAGCCCGCGACCGTCACCGTGACGTCGGGCGCGGTCACCTGGGCGACCTCGACGTGACCGGAGCCGCGCACCGAGATCGCGACGCGGTCGCCCGATGCGGCGTCGGCCGCCACCTCGCCCGAGCCGTCGACGGTGATCGCGTCGAGGTCGTCCAGCACCAGGTGGTACGTCACGCCGCCGGTGCGCGGCCATCCGCCGTCGACGTCGAGCACCAGGACACCGTCTCGCACGTCGCTCGTCACATGCGGCAGGATCCGCTCGGGTGCGGTCACGGTCAGGCTCGGGACGTCGCCATGCTGGATGGTCAGGGTGCCCGCGGAGGCGAGCCGGACCGCGCTGACGGCGCCGACCGTGCGACGGTCCGTCGCGCTCGGCCCCGCGGTCGACAGACCGCACGCGCCCAGAGCGAGCGCGACGACGCCGACGGTCGCGGCGGTCAGAGCGAGCACCGATCGGAGAGTCATCGTGACCTCGCGGTAGTGAACGACGTGGTGGTGAGGGACGCGGCGGTCCGCGTCCCGTCCACTGTCGCGGTGCGGCGTGACCGCGCACATCGGGCATCACCCTGGCCGGACCCTGAAACGTCTCCCTGACTCGTCCCTGAGCGAGCCCCGAGGGGTCCGCCCGTCCGGGTTGCCCGACGCGTCAGTCGAAGACGTCGTCCTCGGCCGTCGCGCCGCGCACATCTCCGCGGAGGACGGTGGCACGCCCCGCCTCGAGTCGCGCCACCGGGATGCGGAACGGGGAGCACGAGACGTAGTCGAGCCCGACAGAGTGGAAGAAGTGGATGGACTCCGGGTCGCCGCCGTGCTCGCCGCACACACCGAGCTTGAGGTCCGGGCGTGTGCGTCGGCCTTCCTTGACGGCCAGTCGCACGAGCCGCCCTACCCCGTCGACGTCCAGGCTCTCGAACGGCGACACCGTGAACACGCCCTTGTCGAGGTACGCGGCGAAGAACCCCGCCTCGACGTCGTCGCGCGAGAACCCCCAGGTCGTCTGGGTCAGGTCGTTGGTGCCGAAGGAGAAGAACTCGGCGGCCTCCGCGATCCGGAACGCCGTCAGGGCGGCGCGTGGCAGCTCGACCATGGTCCCGATCGGGATCGTGAGGTCCAGGCCGGCGGCGGCTGCGACCTCAGTGATGATGCCGTCGCACTCGTCGCGGATGAGGTACAGCTCCATCACCGAGCCGACGAGCGGGACCATGATCTCGACCTTCGGACGCCCGCCCGCACGCAGTCGCTCGACCGCCGCCTCGGCGATGGCTCGCACCTGGAGCGCGAACAGCCCGGGCACCACGAGCCCCAGTCGCACCCCACGCAACCCGAGCATCGGGTTGGACTCGTGCAGGCGATCGACCGCCGCCAGGAGCGCGATGTCGTCGTCGTGCGGTTCTCCACGCTCCTCGGCCCGCGCGACCCGCACCATCAGCTCGGCACGATCGGGCAGGAACTCGTGGAGCGGCGGGTCGAGCAGCCGGATCGTGGTGGGCAACCCGTCCATCGCCTCGAGCAGCTCGATGACGTCCTGCCGTTGCAGCGGCAGCAGGTCCGCGAGCGCCCCCTCCCGCGCGGCCGGGGTCTCGGCGAGCACCACGCGCTCGATCAGCACGCGACGCTCGCCGAGGAACATGTGCTCGGTGCGGCACAACCCGATCCCCTGGGCGCCGAGGCTCCGGGCACGTGCGGCATCCTCGGCCGTGTCCGCGTTGGCGCGCACCGAGAGCCGACGCACGCTGTCCGCATGCCGAAGCAGCCGGTCGACGGCCACCACGAGCTCGACCGCCTCCCCCGCAAGGCCCTGCACCGCCACGACCAGCCCCTCCTCGAGATACCGGGCGACGGGGGACGGAACGACGGGCACGGCACCGGCGAAGACCTCACCCGTGGATCCGTCGATCGAGATCACGTCGCCCTCGCGCAGCACGACGGCCTGCGCACCGGACGCACCGCGCGCCCGGACGGTCCGTGCCACCGGGTCGACCTCGATCCCGTCGGCCCCGCACACCGCGGTCTTGCCCATCCCGCGTGCGACGACGGCCGCGTGGCTCGTCTTCCCGCCGCGGCTCGTGAGCACGCCGATGGACGCGACCATGCCCTCGAGGTCGTCCGGGTTGGTCTCACGGCGGACCAGCACGACCTGCTCTCCGCGCGCCGCCCACTCGGTCGCTGTCGCGGAGTCGAACACGATGCGCCCGACGGCTGCGCCGGGCGACGCCGCCATGCCACGCGTCAACGGCGCACGTTCCACGCCCGCGTCGAACTGCGGGAACATCAGCAGCGCGAGCTGGGCGCCGCTGACCCGCGCCAGTGCGTCGTCCAGTGTGATGAGCTGCTCGTCGACGAGCTGGACGGCGATGCGGAACGCGGCCGCGGCGGTGCGCTTGCCGACGCGTGTCTGGAGCATCCAGAGCCTGCCGCGCTCGACGGTGAACTCGATGTCGCACAGGTCCCGGTAGTGGGTCTCCAGGGTGCGCATGATCCGGCGCAGCTCGCCGTGGCTGGCCGGGTCAAGGCGCGCCATATCCTCCAGGGACAACGTGTTGCGCACGCCGGAGACGACGTCCTCGCCCTGCGCGTTAGGCAGGTAGTCGCCGTACACGCCCAGATGACCTGTCGCGGGGTCACGCGTGAAGCACACACCCGTGCCGGACGACTCGCCGAGGTTGCCGAACACCATCGTGCAGATGTTCACCGCGGTCCCGAGGTCGTTCGGGATCCGCTCCCGGCGCCGGTAGAGGCGGGCGCGATCGGTGTTCCAGGAGTCGAACACGGCGTAGATCGCCTGGTCGAGCTGGTCACGCGGGTCCTGCGGGAAGTCGTGACCAGTGGAGGTGCGCACGATCGCGAGGAACTCACCGACCAACCGTTCGAGGTCGGTGGCGTCGAGGTCGAGGTCGGAGGTCACATCCTTGGCGGCCTTCGCCGCATCGAGAGCCGCGGCGAAGACCTCCCCGTCGATGCCGAGCACGGTCTTCCCGAACATCTGCACCAGCCGGCGGTAGGAGTCCCAGGCGAACCTCGCGTCACCGGACGCGAGCGCCAGCCCGTGCACCGAGACGTCCGTCAGCCCGACGTTCAGGACCGTCTCCATCATCCCCGGCATCGAGAACTTGGCCCCGGAGCGGACGCTCACGAGCAGCGGCTCGTCCGCATCGCCGAGCCGGCGCCCGACGGTGTCCTCGAGCGTGCGCAGCGCGCCCGTCACCTGAACGCGCAGCTCGCCCGGGGGCTCACCGGCGGCGAGGTACTCCCGGCACGCCTCGGTCGTGATCGTGAACCCGGGCGGCACCGGCAAGCCGAGCCGAGTCATCTCCGCGAGGTTCGCCCCCTTGCCGCCGAGCAGGTCGCCCATGGTGCGGTCACCCTCGGTGAACGTGTACACGTACTGGTCCATCGGTCTGCCTCCAGGTCATGAGGTCGGGCCGTGCGGTCGGGCCGGCTGGACGGTCAGCGCGGTCGCGCGGAGGCGTCGCGCGGACGGATCGGTTCAGGGCGAGCCCTGCTGGCGTGCCGACGTTGCGAGCATCCCCCGCACATCGTCCGGCCCCTCGGCCCCGACCGCGAGCGCAGCGAGGCGTCGTGCCACCGCCAGGTCCGTCGACCGCACCACCTCCTTGACCTGCGGGATCGCAGTGGCGCTCATCGACAGCTCGCGCACCCCGAGCCCGAGGAGCAAGGGGGTGGCGAGATCGTCGGCGGCGAGCTCACCACAGACCGCGACGAGCGCGTCGCCGGACGCGTCGCACACCGCCTGGATCAGCCGCAGGACACCCGGGTCGTACGGGTCCCCGACGGCGGCGACCGCGTCGTTCCCGCGCTCGGCCGCCATCGTGTACTGCGTGAGGTCGTTCGTCCCGATCGAGAAGAAGTCGACGAGCGGCGCGAAACGAGCCGCCTTGAGCGCGGTCGCCGGCACCTCCACCATGATCCCGACCTGCAGGCCAGCCGGGATGCCGCGACCGTCCCGTGCGACCGCCTCGTCGAGAAGCGCGCGCGCCTCCACGAGCTCGGCGACGGTGCTGACCATCGGGAACATCACGCTCACCGGTGTCGCACGGGCCGTCCGGACGATCGCGAGCAGCTGGTCGGCGAGCAGGCCGGGGCGTGCGAGCGACAGGCGCAGCCCCCGGACCCCGAGGAACGGGTTGGCCTCTGCAGACATCGGCACGTAGTCGAGCGGCTTGTCACCCCCGACGTCGAGCGTCCGCAACGTCAGCCGCGCGCCGCCGAGCGCTTCGGCGAGCGCGAGGTACGTCTTCTCCTGCTCGTCGACATCCGGGGCCTGCGCGCGCCCGAGGAAGAGGAACTCGGTGCGCACCAACCCTGCGAGGTCCGCGCCGGAGACCTGCGCGAGGGCGGCGTCGTCGACCGACCCGAGGTTGGCCGCGATGAGCACCCCGGTGCCGTCGGTGGTGGTCGCGGCGTCGGCCGCGTGGGAGAGCGCCGTCGCACGCGCCTCGGCGAGAACACCCGCACGGTACCGGAACGCCGCACGCACGTCGGGGGCCGGGTCGACGACGATCTCGCCGGTGGTCCCGTCGACCGCGACGACCGTACCCGCGGGGATCGCGAGCACCCCCGCTCCTGCCCCGACCACCACAGGGATGCCCTTCGCCCGCGCGAGGATCGCGCTGTGCGAGGTCGGGCTGCCCTGCGCGAGGACCACCGCGACGACCCGGTCCGCGTCGAGGTCCGCGACGTCAGCCGGGGTGAGGTCGGCGGCGACCAGGACACCGACGCCCTTCGCGGTCACCGCCGGGATCCGCAGCAGCACGCGCAGCACCTGGTCGCCGACAGCGCGCACGTCGGCCGCACGGGCCTGAAGGTAGGGATCGTCGAGACCGGCGAAGTCGGCCTCGACCCGGCCGATCGTCGCGGCCCAGGCGGGCGCGCCGGCCTGGCCGGCGTCGATGCGGGTACGGACGTCATCGAGCAGGTCGGTGTCGTCGAGGAGCATGACGTGCGCGTCGAAGATCGTGGCGTCGGCCTCCCCGACGTCGCGCGCGGTGCGAGCCCGGGAGTGCTGGACCGCGCGGCGGACGTCGGCGATCGCCTCGCGCACGCGGCGCCAGTCCGCGGCGGGGTCGTCGGTGGTCGCGTCGGGCACGTCGATCGGCTCGGCGGACCGGGCCGACCACACTGGTCCGACGCCGATGCCGGGCGAGGCCGGGCGGCCGCCGTCACGCGAGGGCACGGGAGACGTTGCAGCGTGAGCGACGCCGGCACCGCCGGTCGTCGGTGGCGGCGTGGTCTCCTCGTCGAACGCCCGCCCGGCGAGAGCCAGGACGTGGTCGAGCGCCTCACGCGCCTGGTTCCCCGTCGTGGCGACCTCGACCTCGTGGCCGAGCAGCGCGCCGAGGGTGGCGACCCGGGACAGGCTCGACGCCGGCACCGCCACCGATCCCGTGGTCACGTTCCGCACCGTCACGGCGGCGTCGAGCGACCGGACCTCCTGGACGAGCCGTGCCGCCGGTCGAGCGTGCAGACCGTGCGGGTTGACGACCGTGAAGCGACCCACCCGAGCCGGCACCGGCTCGTCCACGCCCCGCGGGACGCCGCCGCCGTCCGGGTCGGGCGACTCGCACGTCCCGCCGTCGGACCTGGGCGGCGCGCCCGCGCCCGGCACGTCGCCGGGTCCGGCCGAGCCGAGATGAGCCTGCTTCCCGGCGAGCGCGGCGACCGCCTCCGCGCACACCTCGTGCCGGGGCGCTCCGCCAGCGGCAGCGACCGCCGCGACGACAAGACCTTCGACGACGGGCGCCGG
>JAJYCD010000101.1 GCA_021778635.1 Actinomycetes bacterium | reverse complement strand
GAGCCCGTTCACGATGTAGCGGTTGAACGCGAGCGCGATCACCGCTGGCACCGCGATGGCGAGGAGGCCTGCGGCGCTCATCAGCGTGGAGGGCACGATGTGCCGTCCTTGGAGCGCCGCGATGAGCACCGTGAGCGGTTGGGTCGTCAGGTCGGTCGAGAGCACCAGCGGGAAGAGGAACTGGGCCCACCCGAACAGGAACGTGATGAGCGCGGTCGAGATGATCCCGGGGACGGCGAGTGGGAGCACCAGGTGCCGGAACACCTGCATCCGGCTCGCGCCGTCGATGCGTCCGGCCTCCTCGATGCTGGTCGGGATGCTCGCGAAGTAGTTGTGGAGGACCCAGACGGCCAGCGGCAGGAAGCCCGAGACGTACACGAGCACGATTCCCGAGTACGTGTTGACGAGCCGGAACGCGCTCATGATCCGGTACAGCGGGATCAGGGTCGTGTAGGGCGGGAACGCCATGGTCGCGAGCACCGCGTAGAAGAGGACGGTCCGGCCCCGGAAGCTGAACCGCGCGAACGCGTACGCCGCGAGAGCGGCGAGCGTGACCGTGACGACCGTCGCCGCGGTGCACTCGATGACGATGTTGATCATCGAGTGACGGATGCCCACGGCGACGTCGCCCGACCCGGAGAGGAGCAGCCGGAAGTTGTCCAGGGTCGGGTGCAGCGGGACGTACTGGACCGGGCGTGACCGGGCGGCGCTCTCGGTCTGGAGGGCCGACTTGGCGGCCCAGTAGATCGGGACGATCGACCAGAGGATGACCAGACCGAGTGCCACGGATCGCAGCGGGTGACGGCGGGCGCTCACAGCTCGACCTTCCGGTAGACGAATCGGACGACGACGAGGGAGAGCGCGACGGTCACCAGGGCCACGACCAGCGAGAGGGCGTACCCCTGGCCGAAGTTGAGGTTCTGGAAGCTCACGAAGTACGTCTCCATCGTCACGGAGGACCCGGTGGACGCCGCGCCGTTCAGCACATAGGGCTGATCGAAGATGTTCAGGGTCGCGATCAGCGCCTGGACCATGGCCACGGCGATGCCCGGGCGTGCCAGCGGCAGCGTGATGGACATGAAGCTGCGCCACTGGTTCGCACCGTCGACCACCGCCGCCTCGTAGATCTCGCCCGGGATCAGCTGCAGGGCCGCGAAGATCAGCAGCGTCGACAGCGGCGTCATCTGCCAGACCTGGACGAGCTCGATGAGCGCAAGCGTCAGGAGATGGTTCTGACCGAGCAGCACCCCGTTGCCGGCGCCGAGGTGCAGCGTCGCGACGAGGCCGTTGATGAGGCCGGAGTTCGGGTCGAAGATGCCGGACCACAGGATGCCCTCGACGACACCCGGCAGCGCCCACGGCAGGATCAGGATCGCGATGACGACGCCGCGCCCACGGAACGGGTGCTGCAGGAGGACCGCCATCCCGATGCCGAGGACCGTCGACAGCGCGACGCCGACGAGCACGTAGAACGCCGTGTTCCCGACGCTGTTGCGCACCGCCTCGTTGTGGAACAGCGCCACGAAGTTCCCGAGCCCGGTGAACCGGGTGGGCGGGTCGAGCGCGTCGACCGTGAAGAAGGACTCGATGATCGTGAACGCGGCCGGGACGAGGGCGAGGCCCACGATGAAGATCGCCACGGGGGCGACGAGCACGTAGGGCAGCGCGTCGAAGCGCCACCGGCGCGGGCGGGTGGTCGAGGTCGCCGCGTCAGAGCGATCCACCTCGACCACCGCGCCACGCGTGGCTTCGTCCACCCGCGGTGTCGGCCGCGCCGACCTCCGCGGGGCGGACATCAGCCGTTGCTCGCTTGCTGCTTCGCGACCGCGGCGATCGCGCTGATGGCGTCAGCGACGCTCATCGACCCGGTCGCTGCGGCGTGCAGGTTCGTGTACACGGCGTTGGAGAAGGTCGGGTACCACGTGGGTGCGCCCTGCGGGAACACCGGCGAGGCCGTCTTGAGCATCGCCGCGAGGTGCGCACCGTCGGCGAGGCTGCCCGCCTGGGAGAGCTTCTCGACGACGCTGAGACGCGAGGGGATGAACGACGAGCCCCAGACCTTGTCCTGGCCGTTGAGGCCGGCGAAGTCCTCCTGTGTCGACGCGGAGTTGAACCACTCGATGAACTTCGCCGCCGCCGCCGGGTTCTTCGCCTGCGTCGGGATGCCCATCCCGTCGGGGTTGGACAGGTTGCCCGCCGGACCGGTGACGCCGGGCGTGGGCAGGTACTGGATCTTGCCGGTGACCTTGGAGCTGTCCGTGACGTTGTACAGGCTGTTGATCAGGCCCGAGTAGTCGGAGAACGTGCTCGCGGCCATTCCCTGCGCCATCAGGGTCTGCTCGCCCTGCGCGTCGTTGACGTTGATGTTGCCGGGCGGCACCAGGCCGTTCTTGATCGCGTCGACCATCCACTGGGCGGCCTTGTAGCCCGGCGAGCCGGGGTCCGTGAACTGCGGCTTCCCGCTGGCGTCGAGCACCGTGCCGCCGAACGCGTTGGTCGTCTCGTACCAGTAGGTCGACAGTCCCTCGGCGGCGGCGAACGGGATGTTGAGCGGGTACTCGACGACACCCTTGGACTTGATCTGCTTGAGGTCGTTCGTGTACTCGTCGATGGTGGTCGGCATCGTCGTGATCCCGGCCTTGGTGAACAGGTCGGTGTTCACCGTGGTGACCATGTACGAGGAGTCGTACGGGACGCCGACGATGTGGCCACCGAGCGTGAACGAACCGAGCTGGGGCATGTCGGCCTTGAGGGCGTTGGCGTCGAGGTACTTCTCGAGCGGCTGGAACCAGCCGAGCTTGCCCAGCTGACCCACGCGGGACCAGTCGACGTTGGTGACGTCGGCGAAGTAGGTGTTCGCGGTCGCCGCTGCGGAGATCTTGGTCTGGAGGCTGTCCCAGTCCGACGAGGCCCAGGTGACCTTGATGCCGGTCTGCTTCGTGAACGCGTCGAGGTCGGCGGCCGGCGGCGGGTCGGTGGGCAGCGCCACGGTGATCGTGACGCCTGCCGTACCGCTCGACGATCCCGAGGCGGTGGCCCCTCCGCCGCCGGCACTGCAGCCGGCGGCGAGAAGGGCGATGGCCGTGAGCCCGGCGAGCCCGGCGGCCCCGTGCCTGGTCACGCGTGGGTGCTTTCTCTTCATGGTCCTTGGCCCTCCTATGGGCTGGTCCCTACGCGCCAGGCCGGCGCGCGTCTGATCACTTGCGCAGCCGCAGGCCATCTCCGATGACAACCTGCGCACTTTTGGCAGACGCTAGGACCCACAGGGCAATGCGTCAATGCCGGAGCCAAATTCGGCCGCCAAATGATCAGAGTCGGGCGCACATACGATCAATTGCGCACCAGCGATGCGTGCTCTACGATCACATCGTGCGCAGAGCAGACCGAATGGCAGCCATCCTCGAACGAGCGGCGGAGACCGGCAGCGTCGACGTCGCGGAGCTGGCGACGTCGCTGGGGGTGTCCGGCGCGACGATCCGGCGCGACCTCCAGTCCCTGAGCGCGAGTCACCTGCTGCTTCGGACGCACGGCGGTGCCGTCGTCGGCGACGTCGGCCAGGAGCTCTCGGTGGGGATCAAGGCGACCCGCAACCAGGCCGAGAAGCAGCGCATCGGCCGAGCCGCAGCCACACTCGTCGAGGACGGCGCCGTCGTCGGCCTGACCGGAGGGTCGACCGCCACGGAGCTGGCCCGCGCGCTGGCGGACCGGCGAGGCATCACGGTCGTCACCAACGCCATCAACATCGCGGCGGAACTGGCCACTCGGCCCCAGATCACGCTGGTCGTCATCGGAGGCGTCGCCCGCCCGTCCTACGAGATGGTCGGGCCGGCCGCCGAGATGATGCTGAACAACTACCACCTGGACATCGCATTCATCGGTGTCGACGGCCTCTCGGCGCAGGAGGGGTGCACCACCTACCACGAGATGGAGGCGCAGACGGACCGGAACTTCCTCGAGCGCTCCCGCCGCAGCGTGGTGATCGCGGACAGCTCCAAGATCGGCAAGGTGACCTTCGCGCGCATCGTGGCGCTGTCGCAGATCGACGACATCGTCACCGATACCGGTGCCGACCCCGAACACCTGCGCGAGCTGGGCGAGAGCGGGGTCCGGATCCACGCGGTGTAAGCGCCACTCGTCGTCCCCATAGTGATCAGTTCTGCGCAGATCTTGCAGAACTGCGCGGTCTCGTGCAGCATGAGCCCATGACCACGATCGCGTTCCTCGGCGCCGGAAGTGTTGTCTTCACCCGCGACCTGCTCGCGGACCTCCTGGCCTTCGGCGACATCCCCGACCTGAAGATCCACCTGCACGACATCGACGCCGACAGGCTCGCCACGGCCGAGGGCATCGCCCGCAGCACCGCCGACCACCAGGGCGCGGCCCCCGTGATCGCGACGTACCTCGACCGGCGGGAGGCTCTCGCGGGAGCCGACTTCGTCATCAACTCGATCCAGGTCGGCGGCTACCCGTCGACCGAGGTGGACTTCGAGGTGCCCGCGCGCTTCGGACTCCGCCAGACCATCGGCGACACCGTCGGCATCGGCGGCATCTTCCGCGCCCTGCGCACGTTCCCCGTGCTCTCGGCCATCGCGGAGGACATGCTCGAGATCTGCCCGGAGGCGTGGCTCCTCAACTACACGAACCCGATGGCGATGAACGTCGCGTACCTGAACGCCGTCGCGCCCCGGCTGAAGGTCGTCGGTCTGTGCCACTCCGTCTACTGGACGGTGCGTGGCCTCTGCGAGATCGTCGGGGTGCCCTTCGACGAGGTGAGCTACCTGAGTGCCGGCGTGAACCACCAGGCGTGGATCCTCCGCTGGGAGCACGACGGCGCCGACCTGTACCCGCGCCTGGACGCGCGCATCGCGGAGGACCCGGAGCTCCGCCGGCGGGTCCGCGTCGACATGTACCGGCGCCTCGGGTACTTCCCGACGGAGTCCAGCGAGCACTCCGCCGAGTACCTCCCCTGGTACATGCACTCCGACGCCGAGATCGAACGACTGCGGATCCCGGTCGGCGACTACCTCGGGATCTCCCGGGACAACGTCGCGGAGTACGAGGAGACGCGACGCAAGGTCCAGGCCGGCGAGGACATCGGCGATCGGGAGCACGACGCGCAGGAGTACGCGCCGCAGATCATCCACAGCATCGTCACCGGGAAGCCCCGCACGATCGTCGTGAACGTGCCGAACGCCGGGCTCATCGACGGGCTGCCCGAGTCGTTCACCGCCGAGGTGCCCGCCGTGGTGGACGGCGACGGCATCCACCCGCAGGCCGTGGGTGCGCTGCCCCTCCAGCTGGCCGCCGTCAACGCGGCCTTCGTCAGCACGGGTCTGCTGACGGTCGCTGCCGCCGTCCGCGGCGAGCCGCGCCTCCTGCGTCAGGCCGCGATGGTGGACGCGAACACGTCAGCGAGTCTCACGGTGGAGCAGATCTGGGACCTGTGCAACGCGATGGTCGAGGCGCACGGCGACCTCCTGCCCCCTGCCCTGCGGGTGCAGATCTCGGCATAGGGGGACGCCGTGGCGACGCTGCTGTGCATCGGCGAGATCCTCGTGGAGATGGTCGCCGAGCAGGTCGACCAGTCGAGACGGAAGCCTGGCCACTGGATCGGACCGTTCCCGTCGGGGGCGCCCGCGATCCTGGCCGACCAGGCGGCACTCTGCGGGGCCGAGGTGTCGCTGGTCGGCACGGTCGGTGCCGACGACTTCGGCGAGGCCTGCCTCGCTCGCCTGCGCGCGAGCGGGGTCGGGCTCGACCACGTGCGGGTCGACGAGCACGGGACGACGGGTGTCGCGTTCGTCCGGTACTCCGCGGCCGGCTCACGGTCGTTCGTCTTCCACCTGGCCGAGTCCGCGTCGGGGCGGTTCCGGCTGGACGACCTCGAGTCGGGGCTCAGGGGTGTGGACTGCGTCCACGTCATGGGTAGCAGCGCCTTCAGCCCCGACGCGGTCGACTCCCTCACCGAGGTCGTCGACGGCGCCGTGGACCGTGGCGTCCGGGTCTCGTTCGACCCCAACCTCCGCCCCGAGATGCTCACCCGAGCGGAGTACGTCCAGGCTCTGCAGCACATCCTCCGTCGCGCCCAGATCGTCCTCGCGAGCGAGGGTGAGCTGCAGGCTCTCCTCGGTGCGCAGAGTGACTCGACGTGCGCAGCGCAGCTCACGGCCGGAGCGGCCGAGGTCGTCGTCGTCAAGCGCGGTGCGCGGGGGGCGAGCCTGTTCCGCCCCGGTCACGCCGAGGTCGACGTGCCGGGACTGGTGGTCGACGAGGTCGACCCGACCGGGGCCGGCGACTGCTTCGGCGGGACCTTCCTCGCGCTCCACCTCGACGGGGCGGATCCGCTCGAGGCGCTGCGCTACGCGAACCTCGCCGGTGCGCTGGCCGTGCAGCAGCGCGGCCCGATGTCGGGGAACCGGTCGATCGCGGAGCTCAGGGCGGCCGCGGGTCGGACCGGGTCGAGTCGCTGAGCCGGGTCCCGACGGGTCCCCTGCCACGGCACACCGCGTCGCCGACGCGTACGCGCCGAACGGGTTCCCGGCCGAGCACCGCCGCGAGGTCCGCCTCGCGGCTCTCCGGTCGGCCCCTAGGCTCGGGCCATGGCAACCGTGATCCTCGTCCGGCACGGCCGCACGACGGCGAACGCCGACGGCGTGCTCGCGGGTCGGACGGCCGGTGTCCGGCTCGACGCGACCGGGCGACGTCAGGCGGCGCGCGTCGCCGAGCGGCTCGCCGCGGTGACGCTCGTCGGCGTCGTCTCGAGCCCGCTGGAACGGTGCCGGCAGACCGCGCGGGCCATCCGCGCGTACCAGGAGGGTGAGCCGGCCACGCCGATCGAGCGCGACATCGTCGAGTGCGACTACGGGCAGTGGCAGGGTCGGCGCCTCGCCGAGCTCGCCCAGGAACCGCTGTGGGCGCTCGTGCAGGCGCAGCCGTCCGCCGCCACGTTCCCGGAGGGCGAGTCGCTCGCGGCCATGCAGGCCCGTTCGGTCGCCGCGATCCGACGCCATGACGCGGCGTTCGAGGCCCGGCACGGCGCGGGGGCCGTGTGGGCCGCGGTCAGCCACGGCGACATCATCAAGTCGGTCCTCGCCGACGCCCTCGGCATGCACCTCGACCTGTTCCAGCGCCTGACCGCCGGCCCCGGGTCGGTGTCGATCGTCCGGTACGGAACCGGCCGTCCTGCGGTGCTCGCCACGAACACCGACGCCGGCGACCTGTCCTCGCTGCGCGCGAGCGGGTCCGCGGGCGGCGAGGAGGTCGGCGGCGGGGACGTACCGCACGCGCCGGATCGCTCGTAGGGTGGTTGACATGTCCACAGTCGTCCACGAGTTCGACTGGCCCGACCGCATCGTCGTCGGTACCGTCGGGCGCCCCGGGGAGCGCACGTTCTACCTGCAGGCACGCGCCGGCAGACGGATCACGAGCGTGGCCATCGAGAAGGAGCAGTCCGCCCTGCTGGCCGAGAAGGTCGACGAGATCCTCGACCAGCTCGCCACGCGAACCGACCAGGTCCTGAACATCCCCGCGGCGACCCCCGCCGAGCTCGTCGACGACGAGCCGCTGGACCAGCCCGTCGAGGAGGAGTTCCGCACCGGGGCGATCGGGCTCGGCTGGGACCCGACCACCGCGCAGATCCTGCTCGAGGCCTACCCGTATGTCGAGTCCGACGACGAGCCCGACCTCGAGCACGCCCAGCAGGTGCTGCGTGTGCGGATGCCGGTGGGCACCGCGCGCGCCTTCGCGCAGCGCACCCGGGACGTCGTGCGCGCGGGACGACCGCCGTGCCCGCTGTGCGGGCGGCCCGTCGACCCCGACGGACACGTCTGCCAGCCGCCCGACACGCCGTGACCACCTCGGAGACGGACCTCGACGCCGGTGAGCTCGTGCTCACCGCGCGCATCGCGTCCGCCTCGAACTCGACCTTCCAGGGCCGCATCGACGACGTCCAGGTCGTCTACAAGCCGGTCGCCGGCGAGCGCCCGCTACGGGACTTCCCCGACGGCACGCTCGCCCACCGTGAGGTCGCGGCCTTCCACGTGTCCGAGGCGTTCGGCTGGGACATCGTGCCCCGCACCTGGCTGCGCGACGGGCCGTTGGGCCCGGGCATGGTGCAGCTCTGGCGGGAGCCCGACCCCGCACAGGACCCGGTCGACCTCGTGCCGAGCGACGCGGTCCCCCCGACCGGGTGGCGGCGCGTGCTCGACGGCAGCGACCAGGACGACCGACCCGTGACCCTCATCCATGAGGACGCCGCCTCGTTGCGGCGCATGGCGGTGTTCGACGTCGTCGTCAACAACGCCGACCGCAAGGGTGGTCACGTGCTCGCGATGGCCGACGGGCACCGCCACGGGGTCGACCACGGGCTCACGTTCCACGTCGAGCAGAAGCTCCGGACGGTGCTGTGGGGCTGGCTCGGCGAGGAGCTCGCCGCCGACGAGCGGGCCGACGTCGCGCGCGTGCGCGAGCAGCTCGACGGCCCGCTCGGCATCGCGCTGGGCGACCTGCTCACCCGCCGCGAGGTCGCCGCGTTCGCGACGCGCTGCGACCGACTGCTCGCGCGCGGCCGCTTCCCCGCCCCGCGCGCCGACGCGCCGGCCGTTCCCTGGCCACTGTTCTGACGTCGGACCGCACAGTGCCGGCCGAACCACACCGCCGGTCTGACTGCGCAGCCCGCTGGCGGCGTGCGGCTCAGGCGGTCCAGGAGGCGGCGCCGAACCCCTCGCCGAGCCCGTCGCGTCCCCGTCGCGCATCGAGGTAGGAGCCGATGACGGCCGCTCCCAGGTCGTCCGCCTCGGGCGCCACGACGCTGCCGTCCGCACGGCGCGCCATCGCGTCGACGAAGCGCGCGAGGCCCGGGTCGTCGCCGAGGCGGAAGAACGTCGTGTGCGCGCCGAGTCGCGTCGCGGCGTCGAGCTCGCGGACGGTGTGGGCGATCGTGAGCGCGGACGGCGGGTAGTCGAACCACGGCTCACCGTCGGGTTCCAGGTGGGAGGTCGGCTCGCCGTCGGTCACGATCAGCAGCACCGGCTGGGCGTCGGGGTGCCGTCGGAAGTGCCGGTTGGCGAGCAGCAGGGCGTGGTGCAGGTTGGTGCCCTTCTCCCACACGGCGTCGAGCCCGACGAGCCGCTCGATCTCCATCGTGGCGGCCGTGCGCCCGAAGCCGACGAGCAGCAGGTCGTCGCCGCGGAACCGGCTCGCGATCAGCGTGTGCAGCGCGAGCGCGGTCCGCTTCATCGGCACCCAGCGGCCCTCCATCGCCATCGAGAACGACGTGTCGACGAGCAGCACGACGCACGCCTGGGTGCGCGCCTCCGTCTCCTGCACCTCGACGTCGTCCATCCCGATCGCCACGCGCGCGCCGCCCCGGCGGCCGTCGATCGCGCGGCGGGTGACGGCGTTCGTGAGAGTGCGCGTGACGTCCCACGGCTCGGAGTCGCCGAACGCCCACGGCCGGGTCGAGCCCGCGAGCTCGCCGGCCGGGCCGGCGAGCTGCACGTCGCGGTCACCGGGGCGGCCCGCCAGCCTCTCGGCGACGTCGCGCAGCACGCTCGCACCGAGCCGCCGCATGGCCCGGGGAGTGAGCCGGAGCTGGCCGTCCGCACCCCGCCGCACGGCACCCGACTCGCGCAGCGCGCGCTCGAGCCGCTGCAGCGTGCGGGCGTCGACGGCGGCCTCGGGACCGAGCTGGCGGGCCAGCGCGTCGAGGTCGACGTCGTCGAGCCGGGAGCCGGCGGACGACTGCGCGAGCTGCTCGGCGAGCTCGTCGAGGTCGGCGAGGTCCTGCAGGACGCCGGTCCCGTCGCCGAGGCCGAGGCCCTGCGCGCCGTCCATGCTCTCGGAGCCGGCCCAGTCCTCGCCCGGGCGCAGCGCCCGCAGGTTCGCGTCCAGCCGCGATAGCGACCCCGTCAACCCGGGCGAGCCGAAAGCCTGCTGGGCGAGCGCGTCGAGCTCGCGGCGCTGGTCCCGGCTCAGGGAGTTGCGCAGCCGCTGGGCGGCGGCAGCCCGACGCGCGAGGGAGTCCAGGAGCTCGTCGACGTCGGTGGGTCGCTCGGGGAAGGAGTCGCCGTGCTCGGCCATGAACGCATCGAACTGCTGCGGGGTGTCCTCGCCGCGCGCGTGCGCCTCGAGCAGGTCGTTGAGGTCGTCGAGCATGTGGTTCACGGCGGCACGGTCGTCGTCCGTCGCGTTCTCGAGGGCCGCCTTCATGCCCGCGAACCGCTGGTCGAGCAGCTCGCGGCCCAGCAGGTCCCTGATCTGCTCGAAGGCCTCGCGAGCCTCGCCGGAGTGCCAGGCGTAGTCGTTCAGCTCGGTCACGGCGGCGGCGGGAGAGGCGGGCAGGGCGTCGAGCCGCAGCTGGTCCAGTGCCCGCTCGCCCTCGTCCAGGTCCACGTCCCGGGCGAGCTGCTTGCGCTCGGCCAGCACCGCGCGGTCGAGCAGCTCCCTGACCTGGTCAAGCGTGCCGTCGAGGTGGTGGCGGCTCGTCAGCTCGCGGCGGCGTTCGGCGACCCGGCGCGCGAGGTCGTCGAGCCCCGGGCGGTCGCGACCTCCGCGTCGCAAGAACTCACGCATCGCACGCTCGGGCGACGAGCCGGCCATGACGTCCGCGCCGATCGCGTCGAGCGCCTCGGTCAGGTCCACGGGCGGGGCGAGCGGGTCGGGTCCGTCGGTGTACTTGACGTAACGGGACCGGCTGGTGAGCCGACGGTTCGCCCTAGCCATAGATCGTCTCCCCGTCCCCGGTCTCCTTGCTGACCCGGCGCGCGAGGTACAGGCCCTCGAGCGCGAGCTCGATCGCCCCGGCCCGCTGCCCGTCGCTCGTCGCGTCGAGTCGTTCGCATATCCGGTCGTACAGGTCGGACTCGCCGAGCGGCGGCAGTCCCGCGAGGACGTCCCG
>JAJYCD010000100.1 GCA_021778635.1 Actinomycetes bacterium | reverse complement strand
AGCCGCCGGCCTCGGCGCAGCCGGCTTCGCCTGGGGTGCCGCGGCGGCCGCCGTGCGCGCCGCGAGGGTCGCCTGCAGGGCGGCGATCTGGTCCTGGGCGGCCTGGACCTGCGCCTTGAGCTCGACGACGTGCTGGTCGGCGGCGGCCTGCTGGGCTGCGGCGGCAGCCGCGCTCGCCTGGGCGGCCGCGGCGGCGGTCGGGTCCACGGTCGGGGTGCTCGACGCGCTCGACGCGGCCGTCGGGTCGTGGGACCCGGCCCAGGCGACGCTCGCGCCGAACAGGCCTGCCGTCGCCGGGATCAGGGCCAGCGCCGTCGCGCGGCGGCGGAGCGAGCGGGAGTCAGTCATCGGACCCACCCGAGTGGTCCTCGGAGTCGTGATGCTCGGTCTCGTGCGGCTCGGCCTGGTACGTCGGCGCCGGGGCGGCGCTCGGCGTGTACGCCGGGGCGGGCTGCGGCGCAGGAGCGGAGTACGTGTAGCTCGGCGACGGGGTCGGCACCGGAACCGCGGCGACCTCCGCCTCGAGCGTCTTGACCTGGTCGAGGAGGTCCGCGACCGTCTGCTCGAGGGCCGCGGTCTCGGTCGCGGTGGTCGACGTCGGGGTCGGGGTCGGCGCGGGGGTCGTGACCGTGGTCGGTGCGGGCGTCGCGGTCGTGACGGCGTTCGCCACGGCCGCCGCTCCGGCGCCGGTCAGGACGGTCGCCGTCATCACGGCGATGGAGGAGCGGCTCTTCCAGTTCATGGTGGATCCCTCGGTCGGCGGTGCGACGCAGGTGCGGCGTCGAGAACCACCCTCGCGGCGCCAGCGTTCGGGGCGCGGCAAGTGACCGCTAAGACTCGGTTAAGCCCGTGCGGGCAGCTCCAGGACGATCCGGGCACCCCCGGACATACCGGCCCCGATGACCAGTCGGCCGCCTGCGCGCTCGGCCGTACGGCGTGCGACGTCGAGCCCCAGGCCGGTCGACCCGGTGCCGCTGCGGCCGCGTTCGGCCAGGTCGGTGGCCACGAAACCCGGCCCGTCGTCCTCGACGACGACCTCGACCAGCGGGCCGACGACGGACACCCCGAGGACCAGGGAGGCATGGGCCGGGGTGTGGCTGAACACGTTGTCGACCAGCACGTCGAGGGCGGCGCCGAGCTCGACGACACTCGTCCCGACGACCGCCGCGACGTCCGGCACGTCCACCCGCAGGTCGCGCCCCTGGTCGGCCGCGAGCACGCCCCAGAACCGACCCCGGTCCCGCACGACGGTCGTCGCGTCGCAGCGGCTCACCGGGGCGTTGTGCACCGGGTGCCGCGCGGCCCAGACGACCGCGTCGACCGCGTCGACGAGGGCGTCGACGTGCTCGGTCATCCGCTCGCGCTCCTGGACGTCGTCGAGCAGCTCGACGTCCAGGCGCAGGGCGGTGATGGGCGTCCGGAGCCGGTGCGACAGGTCCGCGACCAGCTCGCGCTCGTCCGCGAGGAGCCCCGCGACGCGCTCGCCGAGCCCGTTGAGCACCCGGCCGACGGACGCGACCTCCTGCGGACCGGACGGTTCCACGCGGGCCGCGAGGTCTCCCGCCCCGAGCTTCTCGGCGACCGACGAGAGGTCGCGCACGGAGCGCGAGAGCCGCGACGCGATCCGGTCCCCCGCGGCCATGGTCGCCCCGACCAGCACGACGCCCACCCCGGCGAGCACCAGCCAGGACTGCTGCACGCCCTGCGTGAGCTCCGAGTCCGGGATGAACGTCCGCACCACGGAGACGCCCGAGGACCCCCCGACGGGCAGGAGCACCTGGACGCCCCCATCGGTCCGGGCGGTGAGCGCACGGCCGAGCTGGGCGAGGTCGATCGCCGGTGACACCGCGACCGGCGCCCCGACCGTCGTGCCGTCCGGGAGGAACACCGTGGTGCGCCGCTGGGCTCCGTTCACCGCGAGCACGGCGGCCTGCAGCCGGGCGGCGTCCTGCGTCGCGCCGCCCGCGAACACCGCGACGCTCTGGGCGTCCTGCCGTCCCGCCGACAGCGCGCGCTCCTCCGCGAGCGACCGGGCCAGCAGCCCGAGCGGGACCAGGAAGGCCACGACGACGACCGACGTCATCGCCAACCCGTACAGCACCAGGAGGCGCCTCATGCGGGCGGGGCCAGCTTCACCCCGACTCCGCGCACGCGGACCAGGTACCGGGGCGCGTCGGCGGTCTCGCCGAGCTTGCGCCGCAACCAGTGCAGGTGCACGTCCACCGTCTTGTCGGCACCGCCGTACGGCTGGTTCCACACCTTGGCGAGCAGCTCACGCTTCCCGACGACCTCGCCGGCCCGCTCGGCGAGGTACAGCAGGAGATCGAACTCCTTGGGGCTGAGCTCGAGCGGGACGCCGTCGAGAGACGCGACGCGGGACCGCGCGTCGATCACGATGCCACCGACGGTCACCGGTCCGACGGTCTTGGTCGAGTCCGAGCGACGCAGCACCGCGCGGATCCGGGCGTCGAGCTGGTCGGCGGCGAACGGCTTCACCAGGTAGTCGTCGGCACCGGCGTCGAGGATCGCCACGATCCCGTCCCCGTCGTCACGTGCGCTGACCACGATCACCGGGACGTCACTGACCGAGCGGATCATCGCGAGCAGCGCGGCACCGTCGAGGTCGGGCAGCCCCAGGTCCAGGACGACCACGTCCGGGCGGTTCGCGACGAGGCTCTGCAGGCCCTCCATCGCGGTCGGGGCGGTCATCGTGGAGTGCTGGCGTGCACCCAGCGCCCGCACCAGGGCGGTGCGGATCGTCGCATCGTCCTCGACGATCAAGACATCGGCCACAGGACGGACGGTAGGCCATCGGCGGGCCGAGGGTGTGGAACGGCGGGTGCGCGCCCGCGAGAACTCTCGGATCTTGTCGGCGCCTTAACGCCGCCTTCACCCGCCGGCACGGCACCATGCGGGTATGCAGATCGCGATGGCGGCATGATCGTGCCGCGGGGGCCGAGGGGGCCCGGAGCGCCGCTGCGCCGCTCCGGCCGCCTGGGTCGGCTCACGCGCACGCCGCGAGCGACCCGGGTCGTCGCCGTGCTCGTCTGGGCGGTCGCCGCTGTCCTGGCCGGTTCGGTCACGTCCTGGGCG
This sequence comes from Actinomycetes bacterium, assembly GCA_021778635.1. Taxonomy (GTDB): domain Bacteria; phylum Actinomycetota; class Actinomycetes; order Actinomycetales; family Cellulomonadaceae; genus JAJDFX01. Next base: position 7,827 of record JAJYCD010000100.1, on the reverse strand, counting down.
GTCACGGTGATCGGCGGCGAGAGCAGCGGGGCGTCGAGCACGGTGCTCAGCGAGGCCGACGTCCGCGCCGCACTCGCGACCGCGACGGCCGCCCCGGTGCCGACGCCCGCACCGAACGTCACCGCGACGCCGACGGCGACGATGCCGCCCGCCGAACCGACCGAGACGCCCCAGCCGACCGAGGCACCGACCCACAGCTCGACGCCGCCGCCCGTGGCGCCCGCCCAGCCGCCGGCGCCGGCGCCGTCGGCACCGACCGTCGTCCGGACCTGGGACGTGACCGGTGGTCGGATCAGCGCGAGCTGCACCGCCGCGACCTTCAGCCTGCTCTACGCGACGCCGACCGACGGGTGGTCGATCCACGTCAAGCCGGAGGGCTCGACCGGCGCCGAGGTCAAGTTCAGCTCCGGCGAGCAGGAGAGCAAGGCCTACCTGACGTGCGTCGCGGGGGTCCCGACCCGGTCCTCGGGCGACAGCACCCCGGGCGACGACTGACCGGCGACCCGGCACCGCGGCGCGACTCGCCGGCAGGTGCGCGCCGCGCCGTGCCTGCAGCCGCGCGCCGTGCCGTGCCCGCAGGTGCTCGACGCCCTGTGATCGCTCGACGCCCAGTGCTCGCTGGACGCCCAGTGCTCGCCGGACGCCAAGTGCTCGCGGGCGCACGCGGCGCGACGGTGACGTGGCTCGTGATCGGGCTCTGGACGGCCGGCTGGGGCTGGAGCCGGCTGCCGTCGTCCGGCGTGTCCTGGCACTTCTTCGTCGACGGCGCGCGGGCCCTGTTCGGCGGGTCGGGGCTGCAGCTCTACGCCCAGCACCCGGACCTGCAGATCGGCCCGCTGGGCTTCGTCGTCACGGAGCTGCTGTCGCCGCTGCCGGCCGCGGCTCAGCGCGGAGCGGCTCAGGTCGTGATGACCGCCGTCGCCCCGCTGCTGCTGTGGCTCCTCGCTCCGCTGGTCGACGCGGACCCGCCACGTCGGCGTCTTCGACTGCTGCTGGCCGGCCTGGTGCTCGCGCCGAGCTGGACGGCGCTGTCGGTGCGCTGGATGCACCTCGAGGACGTGCTCGCCCTGCTGCTGGCGGTGGTCGCGGTCCGGCTGGTCGGGTTCGCGCTGCGCGAGGACGGCCCGGCGTGGGCGGGCGGCGCCGCGGGACTGGCCCTCGGCGCCGCGATGACGGCCAAGCCGTGGGCGATCGGGTTCGTCCCGATCCTGCTCGCCCTCCCGTTGCGTCGGATGCTGACCGGGGTCGTGGCCGCCGCGACGGCCGCGCTGGCCGGCTGGGGACCGTTCCTGGCCGCAGGTCCCGGCACGCTCGAGGCGCTGCACCCGCCCGTCCCGATCACCGACTCGTCGGGACTGTGGACCCTCGGCTTCCGGGGAGGAACGGTCCCCTCGTGGGGCCGGACGGCCCAGCTCGTCGCGGCACCGCTGGTCGGGGTGGTCGTCGCGCTGCGTCGGCGCTGGCCGGGGGTCCTGCTCGCGGCGGTCGCCGTCCGGCTGGCCCTGGACCCGCAGGACATCGAGTACTACGCCGCCGGGGCCGTCGTCGGCGCCCTCGTGCTCGACCTGCTCGCGACCCGCTGGACCGTGCCGTGGACGGCCCTCGTGACGACGGTCGTCCTGTGGCAGCCCTTCGCGCAGGACTTCGCGCACCGGTTCACGACCGAGCACGGGCTTGCTCTGTGGTGGTACACGCACCCGTGGCCCGTCGGGGTGGTCCACCTGCTGTGGTCGGTCGCGGCGATGGCGTTCGCGCTCGTCCTCCCGCCCGCGCCGGAGCGACTCAGCGGCGCACGCGCACCGGGATGAACCGTGGGGTCCGGGCGGCGTACGCCGCGTACCCGTCGAACCGTCGGGCCAGGCGCACCTCCTCCCAGCGGGCCTTGCCCTGGAGCAGCCCGATGAGCAGCACCAGCACGACGAGCCGCAGGACGCTGCCGGACGCGACGGCGAACGCCGTCGCCGCGAGCAGCAGTCCCGTGTAGATCGGGTGGCGCACGTACCGGTAGAGCCCACCGGTGCGCAGCTCGGCGTGCTGGTTCGGCAGGGGGGTCGCGGTCAGACCACGCCCGAGCGCCGTCGCGCCGAACCCCATGATCCCGACCCCGGCGACGACGAGCACCGCGCACGCGACCTCCAGCGCGAACGGCACCGCCCAGTCGCCACCACCCGGGACCAGCACGAGCAGCCCGATCAGGCCGAACTGCGCCGTGACGAGGTACCGCGCGACCACGACGTCCTCGTGCGGGTGCATCGGCGATCCCCTCGATCCGGGTGGCGGGCGTGTGCCGCTGATGGTAGGCCTCGGAGATGTCGCCCCCCTGAGCCGTGAGGCACGCCACACCCATACCCCACCCCGTATGGGACGGTCGTCCCCCGGCTGCGAGCGGTCGCTCTCGTACCGTCGAGAGCATCATCCACGAGGACAGGAATCCCCATCATGAAGATCGTCGTCGTCGGCGGTGTCGCAGCCGGCATGTCGATTGCCGCCCGGGCGCGTCGCCTGGACGAGTTCGCGGACATCGTCGTGTTCGAGCGCGGGCACCACGTCTCGTTCGCCAACTGCGGGCTGCCGTACCACATCGGTGAGGTGATCACCGAGCGCAGCCGCCTCATGCTCCAGACGCCCGAGAGCCTCCACGAGTCCCTGGACATCGACGTGCGCGTCGGCGTCGAGGTGCTGAGCATCGACCGCGCTGCCAAGACGGTCCGCGCCCGCGACCTCGACTCCGGCGAGGAGTACGACGAGCCGTACGACACGCTCGCCCTCGCCCCCGGCGCCCACCCGGTCCGCCCGAACCTCCCCGGGATCGACCTGCCCCAGATCCACGTGCTGCGTCGCATCGGCGACATGGACCTCATCAAGGCGGCCGTGGACGGTGACGGCTCCAAGAAGCGCACCGGCGGCATCCGGCACGCCGTCGTGATCGGCGCCGGCTACGTCGGCCTCGAGATGGCGGAGAACCTGCACGAGCGCGGCGTCTCGGTCGAGATCGTCGAGATGGCGGACCAGATCATGCCGCCGCTCGACCGCGAGCTCACCACCACGATGGAGAACTACCTCGAGGCGCACGGCATCCCGCTGCACCTCAGGACGGCCGCGGCCGCGTTCACCCAGCGCCCCGACGGTCGCGTCCGCGTCGAGCTCCGCGACAACACGTCGATCGACACCGACCTCGTCGTGATGGCGGCCGGCGTGCGGCCGAGCACCGAGCTCGCCGTCGCGGCCGGCCTCGAGCTCGGGCCGCGCGGCGGCATCCGGGTCGACACGCACATGCGGACCTCCGACCCCGACATCTACGCGGCGGGCGACGCCGTCGAGGTCGCGCACACGATCCTCCCCGACAGCTGGCTGATCCCGCTCGCCGGGCCGGCCAACCGCCAGGGCCGGGTCGCCGCCGAGAACATGTGCGGACGCGACACGGTGTTCGACTCGACCCAGGGCACGTCGGTCGTCAAGGTCTTCGACATGGTCGCGGGCGGCACCGGTGCCTCCGAGAAGCAGCTCGTGGCGGCCGGCGTGCCGTTCATGGCGGTCCAGACGCACCCGCACGGCCACGCGGGCTACTACCCGGGCACCGCGATGATGCACGTCAAGGTCCTCTACGCGCCCGGCACCGGCACGATCCTCGGCGCGCAGATCGCCGGGTTCGACGGCGTCGACAAGCGGCTCGACGTCCTCGCCACGGCGCTGCGCGCCGGGATGACCGTCTACGACCTCGAGAACCTGGAGCTCTCCTACGCCCCGCCGTTCGGCTCCGCGAAGGACCCGGTCAACATGGTCGGGTTCGTCGCCGCCAACACGCTGCGCGGCGACCTCCAGCTGTGGCACGCGGGCGACTACCCCGAGGCCACCGAGGGCGCCCGCATCATCGACGTCCGCGGCCCGGACGAGTTCGGCATCTGGCACCTGCCCGGTGCGGAGAACGTGCCGCTCAAGGACCTCCGCCGGCTGCAGGCCGACTGGGACCGGTCCACCCCGATCCGGCTCTACTGCGCCGTCGGGTTCCGCAGCTACCTCGCGTACCGGATCCTCGTGCAGCGCGGCTTCACCGACGTCAAGACCCTCTCCGGGGGCATGGCGACGTTCCGGGCGTACCACGACGTCGCGCCGACGGAGATCGACGCCCCGATCCCGGTGATCTCCTACGCCGAGGCCGCCTCGAAGCCCGCCGGTTCGGCCGAGGCGACCGGGGTGCTCGTCGACCTCGACTGCACCGGCCTGGCGTGCCCCGGCCCGATCATGAAGCTGCAGGAGAACATCAAGCCGCTCGCGCCGGGCGACGAGATCCTCGCGCACGTGTCCGACTCCGGCTTCCGGCTCGACGCCCCGGCGTGGGCCGCGCGCAACGGGCACACGATCGTCTCGCTGACTCCCGAGGGCCCGGGCTACGCGGCCCGGATCCGCAAGGGCGGCGCGGCCGTCAGCCCGTTCGGGCAGATCCCCGCCGCGGCGGCGCGCCTCAAGGACAAGAAGTCGTTCGTGGTGTTCTCCGGCGAGATGGACAAGGTGCTCGCGGCGTTCATCATCGCCAACGGCGCCGTCGCGATGGGCGACGAGGTCTCGATGTTCTTCACGTTCTGGGGGCTGAACGCGCTGCGCCGCGACAACCCGCCGGTCCGAGCGAAGACGGTGATGGACCGCACCTTCGACGCGATGATGCCGTCGGGCCCGGACGAGCTCAAGCTCTCGACGCTGAACATGATGGGTGGCGGCGCCGCGCTCATGAAGCGGGTGATGAAGGACAACAACGTGCCGAGCGTGGCGGAGATGATCGCCACCGCGCAGAGGTCCGGCGTCCGGATCGTCGCGTGCACCATGACCATGGACCTGCTGGGCATCGCCCCGGCGGACCTCGTCGACGGCATCGAGCTGGGCGGCGTCGCGACCTTCCTCGGCGACGCCAACGAGTCGAACGGCACGTTCTTCATCTGACGCGACCGTCACCGGGCGCGGATCCGGGCGTCTCCGGTCGCAGGAGGTCGTCCCTCAGGAGAGCTGGGGGACGACCTCCTGCGCCACGAGCGCCAGGTGGTCCAGGTCCGCCAGGTCGAGCACCTGCAGGTACACCCGCTGGACGCCGTCCGCCGCGAGCGCGCCGAGGCGATCGACGACCTCCCCGACGGTGCCCGCGACCCCGTTGCGCCGCGCCTCGGCGGGTTCACGGCCGATCGCCGCCGCGCGACGCGCCACCTCGGCGTCGTCCGACCCCGCGCACAGCACGAGCGCCACCGAGTACACGAGGTCCTCGGGCGGCCGGCCGATCTCCTCGCACGCCGCGCGCACCCGGCCGAACAGCATGGGGACGTCCTCGATCGGCGGGAACGACGCGTTGTACTCGGCGCCGAACCGGGCCGCGAGCGCGGGCGTGCGCCGCGGCCCCCGACCGCCGACGATCACCGGGACCCCCGCGCGGGCGGGGTCGAGGGGGCTGCGCTGCACCGGCTTGGGCAGCGCCGGGGAGTCGACCAGCGTGTAGTGCTCGCCGCGGTGCTCGAACCGTTCGCCGACCGGCGTCCCCCACAGCCCGGTGACGATCTCGAGCTGCTCGGTGAGCAGCCCGAACCGCTTCGCCGGGAACGGGATGCCGTAGGCCTCGTGCTCGGCCGCGTACCAGCCCGCCCCGAGCCCGAGCTCGATACGGCCACCGGACATCTGGTCCACCTGCGCGACCTGGATCGCGAGGACGCCGGGGTGGCGGAACGTCGCGGCCGTCACGAGGGTGCCGAGCCGGATGCGCGACGTCTCACGGGCGAGGCCGGCGAGGGTCGTCCAGGCGTCGGTCGGGCCGGGGAGGCCGTCGCCGTCGCCCATCACGAGGTAGTGGTCGGACCGGAAGAACCCGTCGTAGCCGAGGTCCTCGGCCGTCCGGGCCACCCGGAGCAGGTCGTCGTAGGTGGCGCCCTGCTGGGGCTCGGTGAAGATGCGCAGGTCCATGGGTCCAGGGTGCCAGGCGCGCGCAACCGTCCAGGTCCACCCGACGCCCCGGACCGCGACGTCGCGCGGCTCGACCTGGTGACGCGGCGCTCAGCGCACCCAGACCTCGCCCGTGGCCGTCGCCCGCACGGTGCGCGTCGCGACGACCGACCAGAAGCCGATCAGCGACGCGAACAGCAGCACCCCGACGGCCTCGATCGCCGGGGCCTCCCACGCGCGCGCCACCGTGAGGGTCGCGACCGTGAAGGCCCCGAGCGGGAACGTGAACCCCCACCACCCGAGGTGGAAGGGCAGGCGACCGGCCCGCAGGTACCGCACCAGGAGGGTCGCCGCGGCCGCGTACCACCACAGGCCGAAGCCCCACAGCGCCGTCGCGACGAGCAGGCTGATCATGCTGACCGTGGTCGCCGTCGGGCCGAACAGCGTGTGGCCGGCGCGCGCGAGGGCGAGCGAGGCGAGCACCGCGACGCCGATCGGACCGAGCCCGATCCACAGCGACGGCGCGAGCGCGGCCGGCGGCATCGGGTGCAGCACGAGCCTGTCGTGCAGCAGACCCATCACGAAGAGGTAGAGCAGGAACCCCATCCCGAGCGTCGCGTACCCGAGCGCGAGCAGCAGCCGCGCGGTGTCCGTGCTCACGTGCGGCATGAGGGGCACGAGGACCATCGGGATGATGATCGTCACGACCGGTGGGATCAGCCAGCCGCCGTTGACGGTCTCGGCGGCGGTCGCGCCGGTGAACAGCGTGATGCTGAAGGCGACGCTGAGCACGAGAGCGATCACGATGCCGACGACGGCGAGCACCGCGACGATCCCGACGGCGAGCGGCTCCGGCAGGTAGGACGTGCCGACCACCGAGGTCATCACGGCCATCACGAGCAGCCCACCGGGCAGCGTGCCGTGCATCGCACCGAGCACCGGGTGGCGCAGATCCGCGAGCGAGGCGTCGGAGTGCCGCAGCCACCGGATCGCGAAGGCGACGGTGAGGGCGATCCCCAGGGCGTACGCGACCACCGAGAACGCGATGCCGAGCGCGTGCGCGAGCCCCTCGAGAGCGGCCGCGTTCCCGGGGTTCTCGTAGGTCGCCACGGCGACGATCGCCGTTCCCATCACACTGGCGAACCACCCCGGGTGCAGGGAGCGGATGCGGGACACCGGGGGCGCGCTCGTGACGTCGGGCACCGGATCCGATGCGCTGCCGGAGGGCGCGGGCGGTGTCACGGCGTCGGGATCCTGGGCGACCGCGCGACGGGGGTCGACCGGGTCATTCATTTCAATGGCGGTTGAATCGTTCACGCTCGCAACGTAGAACAGGACAGACCTTCCGGCCCGGGACGAAGGTCCTATTCGCCACCACGTCGGTGGCCCGGCGCGCGAGCCGGCCGGCTGGGGTCACCGGACGTCGCGGCAGTCGACCTCGACGGACTCGACGCGGCCGGGCGCGTACGGGCCACGCACCGATCGGACGAAGCTGTCCAGCGCGTCCGCGTCGCCGCGCGCCACCACCTCGACGCTGCCGTCCATCAGGTTCGTCGCCGACCCGGTGAGCCCGAGCCCCGCGAGCTGGTCCCGCGACCACCACCGGAACCCGACGCCCTGCACGTCGCCCCGCACCCGGAGGACGCACTCTCTCGTCACCTCACCACCCCCATCGATCCTCTCCACAGCCCCGGGCCCGCGGGATGTGCGAGCCGCCGCGGGACCTACCAGCCTCCGCAGGCGCGCGGAACCTACGAGCCGCCGCGGGACCTGCGAGCCGCCCCGGACCCTGCGAGCCGCCGCGGGACCTACCAGCCTCCTCGGGTGCGCAGGTCAGCGCACCCGGACCGGCGGCATCCGCAGCACGGCGGCGGCCGGCAGCCCGAGCGCGACGGCCAGCGCATCGACGGC
>JAJYCD010000016.1 GCA_021778635.1 Actinomycetes bacterium | reverse complement strand
GCGTACATCCAGCGTCGGCGTCCGCGGATCCCCACCTACAGCGTGTGCGTCGAGTGCAAGCGGCGCGGTGCGGTGTGCGTGGCGGTCGCGAACGGCACGCCGTGCCTCGGACCGGTCACGCAGGCGGGCTGCGGTGCCATCTGCCCGGCGTTCTCACGGGGCTGCTACGGGTGCTTCGGACCGCAGGACTCCCCGAACACGTCCTCGCTCGCCGATCGGCTCCTCGCGCTGGGCATGGCGGAGGACCAGGTCATGCGCATCTACCGGACGTTCAACGCGGCGTCCGAGCCGTTCCGGCGCGAGAGCGAGCGTCATGAACCGGCGCTCCAGGAGGAGGTGCGCTCATGAGCCACAAGCTGACCGACGGCGGCCAGGTCCTGCACGTCGGGACCCTCGCCCGGGTCGAGGGCGAAGGGGCGATGCACATCGAGATCGACGATGGCAAGGTCACCGAGGTGCAGCTGCGGATCTTCGAGCCGCCCCGCTTCTACGAGGCGTTCCTGCGCGGTCGAGCCTGGACCGAGCCACCGGACATCACCGCGCGGATCTGCGGCATCTGTCCCGTCGCCTACCAGTTCAGCTCGTGCATGGCGATCGAGGACGCGTGCGGCGTGACGGTGCCGGCGGCCATCCAGGCGATGCGGCGGCTGCTGTACTGCGGCGAGTGGATCGAGAGCCACGCCCTGCACATCTACCTGCTGCACGCCCCCGACTTCCTCGGCTACCCGGGGGCGATCGAGATGGCGAAGGACCACGGCGCGGCGGTCGAGCGCGGTCTGCGCCTGAAGAAGGCCGGCAACGACCTCATGACGGTCGTGGGCGGCCGGTCGGTGCACCCGGTCAACGTGCGGCTCGGCGGCTTCTACCGGATGCCGAGCGTCGCCGAGCTGAAGGCGCTGCGGCCGGTGCTGGCGCAGGGTCTGGAGGACGCGCTCGCGACGGTGCGGCTCGTGTCGACCTTCGACTTCCCCGACATGGAGCAGCCGTACACCTACCTCTCGCTGCGGCCCGAGCACGGGTACCCGATCGACACCGGGAGCGTGGTGACCACGTCGGGCGCGGCTTTCGACGTCCGCGACTTCCCGTCGCACATCACCGAGTTCCACGTCGCGCACTCGAACGCGCTGCACGCGAACCTGGACGGCGAGGACCTGCCCTACGTGGTCGGCCCGCTCGCGCGCTACACGCTCAACCACGACCGGTTGTCCCCGCTCGCCCAGGCGGCGGCGCGCGAGGCCGGTCTGGGGACGACGTGCCGCAACCCGTTCCGGTCGATCATCGTGCGGTCGGTCGAGCTCGTCGAGGTGTTCGTCGAGGCCCTGCGGATCATCGACGGGTGGCGGGACGGTGTCGCACCGTCCGTGCCGGTGCCGGCGCGCGCGGGCGAGGGGTTCGGCGCGACCGAGGCGCCCCGCGGCGTCCTGTTCCACCGGTACAGCCTCGACGGGCACGGCACGATCCTCGACGCGCAGATCGTGCCCCCGACCTCGCAGAACCAGCCGAGCATCGAGGCGGACCTGCGCACCCTCACGGAGGCCTGGGTGCAGCTCTCCGACCACGACCTCTCGCACCGGTGCGAGGAGGCCATCCGCAACTACGACCCGTGCATCTCCTGCGCGACGCACTTCCTCGACCTGACGGTGGAGCGTTCGTGACCGCGACCCGGCTGGTGATCGGCCTCGGCAGCCCCGACCGCGGGGACGACGCCGTCGGTCCGATCGTCGCGCGCCGGGTCGCCCGTCTCGGTCTCGACGGTGTGGCCGTCCTCGAGCACGAGGACCCGACGGGCCTGATCGACCTGTGGGTCGGTGCGGACGTGGTCGTGGTCGTCGACGCCGTGTGCTCGGGCGGAGAGCCGGGTGGCCTCGTGGTCATCGAGACCGGTGCGGACGCGGAGCCGCTCGCGGACCGGGCATGGGCCAGGACCGGGCGCGGCGGGACGCACGCGTTCGGGCTGGCGGCCGCGGTCGAGCTCGGTCGAGCCCTGCGCCGCCTGCCGACCCGGCTCGTCCTGGTCGGCGTCGAGTCGTCCGCGTTCGAGCACGGGGCCCCGCTGTCCCCGGACGTCCACCAGGTGCTGGACGCCGCCGTGGGTCTGGTGGTCGGTGCGGTGGCGGGCTCCCTCACTCCCACCGGCGAGCCCGAGGTGACCGTCGATGTGTCTCGGTGAGATCGCCCAGATCGTGACGGTCGGTCCCGGCCGCGAGGCGGTGGCGCGGGGAACCACGCGGGTGCTCGAGCTCTCGTTGATCACGCTCGACGAACCTGTGCGCCCCGGCGACTGGGTCGTCGTCCACTCCGGGTTCGCGTTGTCGCGGCTCGAGCCCGACGAGGCCCGCGAGGCGCTCGAGCTGCGTGAGGCGGCGCCGAGGCCCACCCCTGACCCACCGTTGAAGGGATCCGCATGACCAGCAACCGCCGCACAGGACTCCTCCTGGCGCTCAGCACCGCCGTGATCAGTGGCTTCGCGGTGTTCCTCAACAGCTACGGCGTCCGCGCGTTCGGGAGCTCGTCCCTGTACACCACCGCCAAGAACGTCGTCGCCGCCGTCGTGCTGCTCGTCGTCGTCGGTGCCGGTCGGCGCGCAGGCGCGCGACTGACCCGTCCCGTCGGCGCCCGGCAGTGGCTCACCCTCGCCGTGATCGGGGTGGTCGGTGGCAGCGTGCCGTTCCTGCTCTTCTTCGACGGGCTCGCCCGGGCGTCGTCCGGGCAGTCGGCGTTCATCCACAAGACGCTCGTCGTCTGGGTCGCGGCTCTGGCGGTGCCGCTGCTCGGCGAGCGGCTCTCGGCCGCGCACGTGGTGGCGATCGTGCTCCTGGTCGTGGGCCAGATCGGCCTGATCGGGGGCGTCACGACGGCGCTGGGATCGGGTGAGCTGATGATCCTCGTCGCCACGATGATGTGGGCCGTCGAGGTCGTGATCGCCAAGCGGCTGCTCCGCGGCGTGTCGTCCTGGACCGTCGGCGTCGCACGGATGTCGATCGGGTCGGTGGTGCTGGTGGCCTGGGCCGTCGTGCGAGGGCAGGCCGGGGCGCTCGTGTCCATGACGGGGACCCAGTGGGCGTGGGTGCTGCTCACCGGGGCGATCCTCGCCGCCTACGTCGCGACGTGGCTCTCGGCGCTGGCGCGGGCCCAGGCGGTCGACGTCACGGCCGTGCTGGTCCTCGGGGCGATCGTGACGGCGGCGCTCGGTGCCGTGGTCCAGGGTGCGGCGATCGGGCCGCAGCTGATCTGGCTGCTGACGCTGCTCGTCGGCGGGGCGGTGCTCTCGTGGCACGTGTGGCGGTCGCGGGACCTCGTGGGGGACGCCGGCGCGGCGTAGGTGGCGTCATGCCCGTCCGAGCCGATCCCGCTGCCGGCGGGGCTCTGCTCTTCGCGCGGTACGCGTACCCGCCGAACGCGCTGGGATACTGCGGACCCGACTCTCCGCAGGCGCTGCTCGAGCACGCGAGCGCGGGCCGGGAGGACGGCGACCTGCGACGGCTCGCGCGGGGGTTCGAGGGCGCGTGGCCGTACCTCGCGCTGATCGCCGAGGCGAACGGGATCGGCGACCCGCTCGACGCGCGCGTCGTCGAGGCGTACTGGGTGGGGAACCGCCTGCTCGACCGGGTCCCGACCGGGATGACCGGTCGCTCTCTCGACGACCGGTTCCGACGCCGTGCCGGGGCGTCCTGGTCACGGCTGGCGGCGGAGATCCCCGACGCCCGCCCGCACCACAGCTTCCACGTCTTCGGCGTCTACCCCTGGCTGGGTCTGCTCCGCGAGGGTCGCCACGACGAACCGTTGCGCGTGCTCGACCGGTGCCGGGTGCGGTGGGGGAAGGTCGTCGACGTCACGGGAGATCACGCGCTGGTCCTGTCCCGACCGCTCGAGTGGGACGGTCGGGTGCTCCATGAGGGCGCACCCCGGGTCGAGCAGGTCGTCGCCACCGCCGGAGGACTCGGACTGGCCGGGAATCTCCGACCTGGGTCGTGGTGTTCGATGCACTGGGACTGGGTGTGCGAGAGCCTGGACGCCCGCCGTCTCGCGGAGCTGCGACGTCGGTCGGCGCGCCAGCTCGCCGCGGTGAATGCGCAGGCGTACTCCGCGCCGGCCAGCGTGCTGTCGTGACGAGATCGGGGAGGACCGTGCGGTGCCGAGCGGCGACGTGAGGACGGTGGCGGAGCGGCGCGCCGTCACCGTCGCGAGGCTGGCACCGTTGTACGGCGTCGTGCTCGTTCTCCACGTAGTCGGGTTCGGGTTGTTCTTCCACTACGGGGGGCGCCTGCAGCTGGGCGCGTCGGCGGGGACCTCGGCGATCTACGCGGGGGCCGGGCTGACGGCGTACCTGCTCGGGGTGCGGCACGCGTTCGACGCGGATCACGTCGCGGCGATCGACGACACGACCCGCTACCTGATGCAGAAGGGCCGGCACCCGCTCGGTGTCGGTCTCGCCTTCTCGCTCGGCCACTCCACGGTCGTGCTGGCGCTGTCCCTCGTCGTCGCCTTCGCGGCCCAGGCGGCCGTGCGCCTCCAGGCCGGCTTCGCGGACCTCGGAGGAATGATCGGGGTCCTCGTGTCGGCGACGTTCCTGTACGTCCTGGCGGCGCTGAACGGGGCGGTCCTCGTCGGGCTCGTGCGGACCTGGCGTGCCGCGCGACGCGGGGTGCACGACGAGGCCGAGCTCACGGACCTGCTGGCGCGTCGCGGGCTCCTCAACCGGATCTTCCGCGGTCGCTACGACCGCATGATCGCGCACTCCTGGCAGGTGTACGCCGTGGGTCTGCTGTTCGGGCTCGGCTTCGACACCGCGACGCAGATCGGTGCCATCGGGCTCGCAGCCGGCTCGGCTGCCGGCGGGGAGCTGTCGCCCTGGGCGATCATCGCGCTGCCGTTGATGTTCGCCGCCGGCATGACGCTCTGGGACACCACGGATGGCGTCGTGATGACCCGCGCCTACGGGTGGGCGACCGGGAACCCGCTGCGTCGGATCTTCTACAACATCACGCTGACGGGGCTCTCGGTGCTGCTCGCGGGCGTCATCGCCACGGTCGAGACCGTGCAGATGATCGCGGACCGGGTCGGGTGGGCCGACAGTGCGCCGTGGTCGGCTCTCGGGTCGCTCGACATGAACCGGATCGGGCTCGTCACCGTCGTCGTGTTCGTGCTGACGTGGCTCGGCTCCGTCGTCGTCTGGAAGCGTCGGTTCGAGGAGCCCGCCCGCTCCTGATCCGGCTCGGCGCGGCACGGGCGCGCCCGAGCGCCGTGCTGACCTGCGGCGTCGTCCACGGTCGGCACATCTGGAAGGGCCGCAGCCGCTCAAGCCGGCCGGGTGCGGCGCCGATAGGTCCACGGTGGAGAGAGCGTGACGGCGACCTGGCGCGCCTACCTGATCGCGTCCGCGGCAGCGGCTGCCCTCGTGGCGGTGGCACCGGACGGTGCGTGGCGTGCCGTCGCGATGTTCGCGCTGGTGGCGGCGTCGGCGGTCGCGACGGTGGTCGGGGTGCGGATCAACCGGCCGCCCGTCCGGGTCGCGTGGTACCTCCTCGTGGCCGGGCTCGGGGCCAGCGCCACCGGTCAGCTGATCCTCGCCGTGTCGGTCCACCGGGCCGACGCGTACCCGTCGGTCGCGGACGCCTTCTTCCTCGCGGCCTATCCGTTGCTCTTCGCGGCGCTCTTCCTCGTGGTCAGCGGCGGCCGCTGGCGTCCGCGGATCGACGCGGTGCTCGACGCATCGATCGTCGGCACGGCGGCGTGCATGTTCCTCTGGGTGCTCGTGATCTCCCCGACGTGGACCTCGGCGGAAGGGACGCTGGCCGCGCGGCTCGTCGGAGCGGCGTACCCGGTGGGCGACCTGGTGGTCCTCCTCCAGCTCCTGCGGGTGAGCCGCGCGGTTCGGGTGCGGAACACGTCGACCCGGCTGCTGGCCGCAGCGGGGGTCACGTTCCTGCTCACGGACCTCGTCGTCGCCGTCGCACCGTACGTGCACGCGGTCGCGGCGGAGTCGCGCTCCCTCGACGCCGCGTGGGTCGTCGGACATGCGCTGCTGGCCGCTGCGGCCCTGCACCCCTCGATGGCGCGCTTCCGGACGCCGGCCGTCGGTCCGGCGTCGGCGATCCCGTACACGCGGGTCATGACGGTCGGCGCCGCGATCCTCGTCCTGCCGCTGAGCGCCGCGCTCGCCGACGTGTTCCACCTGAACCTGCACCTCGAGCGGGTCGCGGGGTTCCGCGTGACCCTCATGGTGCTCGTCGCGATCCGCGCCGGCGGCCTCCTCACCACGATGCGGAGCCAGTCGGTCCGACTCGCACGCCTCGCGTCGACGGACTTCCTCACCGGCGCCGACAACTCCCACCACTTCGTCGCGCGGCTCACGGACGTCGTCGACGAGCAGGACCATGCGCCCGGTGCGGAGCCGGTCGTGCTGTACCTCGGCATCGAGCGGTTCGGCGAGCTGAACGACACCCTCGGCCATCGCACGGGTGACGAGCTCCTCCGTGCCGTCGCCACGCGCCTCGCCGGCGCGGTCGCGAACGGCGGCTGCGTCGCTCGCCTGGGTGGCGACGTCTTCGGGGTGCTGGTACCGGGTGACGCGACGGTCGTCCCCGCGGCTCTCGCGGTTCGCCTCAGGCAGCTCGTCGACCAGCCGTTCCAGGTCTCCGACGTCCGGCTGACGATCGACTGCAGCGTCGGCTACGTCGTCGCCGGTGAGGACGGCAGCAACGCCCTCGACCTGCTCCGACGCGCCGACCTCGCCCTCGCGTTCGCCCGGACCGGTCCCGGCCGGGTGGCGCGCTACGTGCCGTCGATGGACCGCGAGGGGGTGCTCGCGCCCGTCCTGATGGCCGAGCTGCCGCACGCCCTCGACGACGACCAGCTCGTGGTCCACTACCAGCCCCAGGTCGAGGCGACGAGCGGTCGGGTGATCGGCGTCGAGGCGCTCGTCCGCTGGCAGCACCCGGAGCACGGGCTCCTCGGGCCGGCGGCGTTCATCCCGGCGGCCGAGAGCACGGGTCTCATCCGTTCCGTGACGTTGTTCGTCCTGGATCGCAGCCTCGACCAGTGCGCACGGTGGGGTCGGGACGGTCTCGAGCTGAACGTCTCGGTGAACCTGTCCGTCCGGGATCTCCTGGACCAGCACCTCGTCGAGGACGTCCGCGCGGCGCTCGGCAGGCACGGCGTCGAGCCTGCGCGCCTCGAGCTCGAGGTCACCGAGACGATCGCCATGGTCGATCCCGTGAGCTCGATCGAGGTGCTGTCGGGTCTGGCCGACCTCGGCGTGCAGATCTCCGTCGACGACTACGGCACCGGGTACTCGTCCCTCGCGTACCTGCAGCAGCTGCCCGTCGGTCGGCTCAAGATCGACAGGTCGTTCGTGACCGACCTGGTCCGCAACGACGCGAGCGCGATGATCGTGCGATCGACGATCGACCTCGCGCGCAACCTGGGTCTCGACGTCGTCGCGGAGGGGGTCGAGGACCATGCGACGATGCGCGTGCTGCAGCAGATGGCGTGCTTCGCGCTGCAGGGGTTCGGTCTGGGCCGGCCGGTGCCGGCCGCCGAGCTCCCCGCCCTCGTGCTCGACATCGCGGCACGGTGGCCGTTGATCGACGGCCCTGTCCTCCCGCTCCAGCGGGGGCCGCACGCGGGTGGCCGGCTTCCGGTCGGGCTCGGTGGCGAGCTGCATGCGTGAACGGGCGTGCGGGTGCGTCCGACCGGCACCGTAGGGTCGCTCCGGCGTCGGGTCCCGTCAGGCCTCGACGGCCCGACGTGCCTCGACGGTTGACGGTTCGTGTCCCGACGGACGGGAGAACGATGCCCGTCGCTCGATCGCGTCGCGGAGCACCGGGGGCGGACGGGTGAGCCGGCCGCACCGCTCCGGGACGACGATCCTCGGACTCGGTCGATCCCCCGGGTCGTCCGGACCGCGCGCCGTCGAGCACGCTCTCGGCGCAGGGCAGAATGGCGTGCAAGGACGCCGCGGGCATGCCCGTGTCCGGGCGACGTCGCTCCCGGGCGGGATCGTCGGGCTCCGGCGCAGTGACGAGGACGAGAGGACCGCACGATGACCGAGACGACGTCTGCCGGGGAGGCGCACGCGCTCCGCGTCGGGTTGATCGGGTACGGCCTGGCCGGTGCGGCGTTCCACGCCCCGATCGTCGCGAGCACGCCGGGCCTGGAGCTCGCGGTCGTCGTGACGAGCCGGGCCGAGGCGGCGGCGGAGATCGCGCGCCGGTACCCTCGTGCCCGGGTCGCCCCGACGGTCGACGACCTCTTCGCGCCGGGGGATCTCGACGTGGTCGTGGTGGCGACCAGGAACGACTCGCACGTCCCGCTCGCGCGCCGCGCGATCGAGTCCGGCACGGCGGTCGTCGTCGACAAGCCGGTCGCGCCGTCGGCGGTCGAGGCGCGTGAGCTGGCGGCGTTCGCGGCCGACCGGGGTGTGCCGCTGACGGTGTTCCAGAACCGTCGGTGGGACGGCGACTTCCTCACCGTCCGGGACCTGGTGAGCTCCGGAGCCCTCGGTGAGGTGCACCGCTTCGAGTCGCGCTTCGAGTTCTGGCGGCCGGAGGCCACCGGCAACTGGCGCGAGTCCGGCGACCCCGCGGCTCTCGGCGGTGTGCTGTACGACCTCGGTGCGCACCTGGTGGACCAGGCGGTCGAGCTCTTCGGGCCGGTCGTCGAGGTCCACGCCGAGACCGATGTGCGCCGCGCGGGCACGAGCGCTGACGATGACGCGTTCGTCGCCCTCCGTCACCGGTCCGGGGTGCGGTCGCACCTGTGGATGAGCGCGGTCGCTGCCGATCAGGGCCACCGGTTCCGGCTCCTCGGGAGCGCCGGGGCCTACACGAGCGACGGACTCGACCCGCAGGAGGCCGCTCTGGTCGACGGGCGTGTCCCGGGCGACGGCCGGCCCTGGGGTCTCGCGGAGCCGCCGCGGTCGGGTCGACTCACCCGCGGCGAGGCGGTGCAGACGGTTCCCGTCCGGGCCGGCGACTACCCGGCGTTCTACGTCGCGGTGGAGAGTGCCGTCCGGAGCGGAGGCGAGATGCCGGTCGGTGTCGAACAGGCGGCCCGGGTGCTCGACGTCCTTGCCGCCGCCCGGGAGTCGGCCACGACCGGCTCCGTGCGGATGCTCGACTGATCGTCGGTCGGGTCAGGGGCGTGCCGCGGCGAGGTGCGCGTGGAACGCCCGGTCGCTGCGCCGCAGCATGGTCAGCCCGAGGATCCAGATGGGTACCTGGACGAGCCACGCCACCAGGAAGCCGCGGTCGGTGAACAGCGCGGGGGAGCCCTGACCGAGGAGATCGAGCGCGATCCCCACGGCGAGGACCGCGCTGAGCGACGAGATGAACCCCGCGGCGTTGACCATCCCGGTCGCGAGTCCGAGGGTCGCCAGCGGGTTCGTCGCACGGGAGAAGTCGAAGCCGATCAGCGAGCCCGGTCCGCCGGAGGCGAGGGCGATCGCCAGCACGAACAGCGCGGCCGGCGGGGCGTCGCCCGGCCAGGACAGCACGACGGCCCAGGCCGCGACCTGTGACACGACGATCACCACGACGAGCCGTGACCGGTGCGTGGGCAGTCGACTCGTGAGCACACCGAGCAGCGGGCCGAACACGAGCGTCCCGGCGACGTACGCGCTCAGCACGGCCAGCGCCACCGCCTCCGAGACGTGCTCGGCCTTGGTCATGTAGGCGAAGCCCCAGAGCATGACGAACGCGTTCGCGGAGAAGGGCGTCGTGAAGTGCACCCAGAAGCCGGCCCGCGTGCCCGGGTTCTGCCACGTGCGGCGCAGGGCGCCACCCTCGTCGTCCCGGAGCCGCGCGGACGCGATCGTCGTCGGCGCCGCTGTCTCGGCGCCCGCGAGGGCGGCGTCTACGAGGGCGGGGGCCGCAAGGGCGGCGTCCGCAAGGGCGGGGGCCGCGACGGCAGAGGTCGCGACGACCACGGTGCCGACGTCGACGGCCCTGGTCTGGCGCGGGCGGCCGTCCCGGACCGCGACCATCACCAGGGCCCCGACGAGCAGCGTCATCGACCCGGCCAGGAGATAGGCCGACTCCCAGCCGCGGGCGGACAGCACGCCGACGAGCGGACCGAGGCTCAGGAGCTGGCCGAGCTGCCCGACCATGCCGGTCAGCTGCGTGACGAGTGCGACCTGTCGCCCCGGGAACCACGCCGGGAGCAGCCGCACGACGCTCAGGAAGATGAACGCGTCACCCGAGCCGACCAGCACGCGCGCACCGATCGCGGTCGGGACGCCGGTCGCGAACGCGATCGCGAGCTGGCCGAGGCCGATCAGGGCGGTGCCGATCGCGATGGCCTTGCGCGGGCCGATCCGGTCGACCGTCGCGCCGGCCGGGATCTGCATCGCCGCGTAGACCGCGAGCTGGAGCACCGTGAACAGGGACAGCACCGCCGAGCTGGCGTGGAACCGCAGCGCGGCCTCGACCCCGGTCGCCGAGAGGGACGTCCGCGCGAACACGGCGACCACGTACGCGACGAGCGCGACGCCCCAGACGAGAAGTGCCCTGGCCGACACCCGCTCGATGGGTCCGGACTCGGGGGTGGGCGCCACGGGGCACCATTCTCCCCCGTCGATGCGGTCGTTCGGTCCGCCGCAGGTCCCGGGCGGCCTGGGTGGCCGCGATGTCACGAGGGCGTCGGCACGCGTGGCCGCGTGGCGGCCGGGCGATCGGACGGGCCGGGCGATCGGACGGCCCGTCCGATCGGACGGGCCGTGCGCTCAGACGGGCCGGGCGACGCGGTCGAGACGTGCGGCGAGCAGCTCGGGTGCGATCGAGCCCGCGGCGAAGAGGAGCTCGATCCTCGTGTCCCCGAGATGAACGGTGAGCACGCGCACGCCGACGAGGTCGGCGCTGTCGGCGATGTCGATGCCGGTGACGCTGTCGAGCCGGAGCGCGGTGCGCGCGATCGAGTAGACCGGCTTGTAGCCGCGGACGACGGGGTGCCGGCGGTGGACGACGAGCAGCTCGCGACCGTCGGAGTACGCGAGCGAGGTCTGGACCGCCGTCGGCCACATGTTCTTGGCGAGCCGGACGAGCCTGCGGGGGTGGTTCCACCGGACGGCCGTGCGCTGCTGCGTCGTGAGGTGACGCATCTGCGGCTCGTCGGCGAGGATCCGCCGGTGGACCGCCTGAAGCTCGCGTTCGACGTCGGGAGACTCGGTGGGAGTCGCGTCGACAGTGGTGCGTCGACCCGCTCCCTCGTCCCCGGCGGCGGTGGCGCCCGAGCCGTACCGGGACCGAACGAGCGCGACGAGGCGGTCGACGATCGGGAGGGACGACCCGTTGAACGGCACCGTCACGGCGCGGCCCGCGGTGTAGAGGGTCAGGAGTCCGTCGACGAACTCGGTGCTGACCGTCACACCGGCGACGTCGGGCCACGTCAGGACCTGTGTCGTGTAGGACGACGGCAGGACCGGTCCGGACCGGGTGCGCGGTTCCTCGACCCGGCTCAGCACGGTCACGCCGGTCCCGTCGAGGACGACGAGGTGGTCGTAGAGGTCCATCGAAGGGTCCGCGTCGCGACGCGAGATGTTGCGCGGGACCTTGATCGTGAGCAGTGCGGACGCGAGGTCGAGCGGGTGGCTCCGGAAGAGCCGGGGCACCCCCTCGGCGTCGGTGACCTCGTCGATCCACGGACCGAACGCGTCGAACTCCGCTGTGCGCTGCATGACCGGCTCCTCCTTGAGGGCTGCGTCCGCCGCACGCGGGTCGGCGTGCGGGCCGCCACCACGAACTCTAGGACGACCACGGCATCAGCGCGCCGTGGTTCTCTCAGTCGTGCGGTGCGTACTCGTGATCGCGGTGCTTGCCGGGTTCGAGCTGGAACGTCGAGTGCTCCACGCTCACGTCGAAGTGCTCCGCGACGCAGGCCTGGAGCTGGTCGAGCAGGTCGAGGGCGTGGCCGTCGCGGAAGCAGTCGTCGTCGAGCACGACGTGCGCGGTCAGGACCGGCAGCCCGGTGGCGATCTGGGTCGCATGGAGGTCGTGCACGGCGCGGACGTGCGGCAGCGCGAGGATGTGCCCGCGCACGGCGTCGAGGTCGAGACCTCGTGGCGTGGCCTCGAGCAGCACGTTCACGGTCTCGCGCAGCAGGCCCACGGTCCGCGGCAGGATCAGGAGCCCGATGAGGAGCGCGACCACCGCGTCCGCCCGCGCCCAGCCGGTGAACGTCATCACCACGGCCGCGATGATCACCGCGAGGGACCCGAGCGTGTCGTTGACGACCTCCAGGAAGGCCGCACGGGTGGTGAACGTGGCGCGTCGACTTCCGGCCAGCACCGCGACCGCGGCGACGTTGCCGACCAGCCCGATCGCGCCGAAGACGATCATCTCCGCCGACGCGACCTCGGGAGGCCGGACGAGTCGGTGGACGCCTTCGACGAGCACGTACAGACCGACGGCGAGCAGGACGCTCGCCTGGGCGGTCGCGGCGAGCACCTCGGTGCGACGCAGCCCCCAGGTCCGACGCGACGTGGCCGGGCGGAGGGCGAGCCGTGCTGCGAGCAGAGCGATCGCCAGGCTGCCGGTGTCGGTGAGCACGTGGGCCGTGTCGACCAGGAGTGCGAGGCTGCCGGTCCAGATCGCCCCGACGACCTGCGAGACCAGGATCGTCACCGAGATGCCCAGCGCGATCGAGAGCCTGCTCCGGTGGAGGTCGGCGTCGCCGAGCGCGTCGTGCCGGTGGTCGTCCATGTCTCCGCCTCCAGGTACCCGACGGGCCTGCGGCCCGTTCCCGTGCCGCGAGCCGCCCCGACCGAGCCGCCCCGACCGAGCCGCCCCGACCGAGCCGCCCCGCCCCGACCGAGCCGTCCGGCTCAGGACGAGCCTACGTGCGAGCCCGCGGCGGATCGTCGGGTCGACGCCCGCTCGCGCCGGTCGGCGGTGCCGTTCGGCGACGGGGCGCCGAGGTGATGTGCCGCACCGCCGCGGCGACCACGTCGGGGTCGGTGAGGATGCGCTGGTGACCGAGGCCGAGCGTGGTCAGCAGCGTCGCCGTCGGCCAGACCGCGGCGAGCTCGGCGCTCACCCGGTACGGCGCCTCCTTGTCGAACCGGTCGTGGATCAGCAGCGTCTCGGGAAGTCCCCCGCCCGCCGCGAGCGGGGCGAGGTCGAAGGTCGTGAGCGGGCGTCCGCACTCCTGCTCCATGGTCGTCTGGAGCCGGTGGCGTGTGCGCTCGGTGAAGCCGACGGCAGCGCCGAACTCGTGGGTCCGCTCGCCGAAGTCCGCCGGGGCGCCGACGAGCACGAGTCGCTCCGCATCGAGTCGGTCGTGGACGACGAGCGAGGCGATCGTGCACCCGAGGGAGTGGGCGATCACGCCGGCCGCGTCGCCGTGCTGTGCCGCAACCGTGTCGAACGCGGCCAGCAGCTCCATGATGTGACCCTTGCCCGTCCCCAGGGCGCCCGGCGCCGACTCGCCGTGACCGGGGGCGTCGAAGCCCACGACGCGGTGGCCGGCCGCGACGAGAGGCTCGACGAAGGCCCCGAGCTGGCCGCGCCAGCCGCCCCAGCCGTGCACCAGGTACACGACCGGACCCGTGCCCCACGACTCGGTGACGACGTCGTGCCCCGCGGGCGTCGTGGTCGTCGCGACCTCGCCGGGGTACGGCCGGAAGTCCTTCCGACGACCTGCGCCGCTCGGGACGGTGCACCACAGGTCGAGCGCCCGCGCGCTGGCCCGGTCCGGGGCGAGAAGGTCCTCCACGGCGAAGGAGCCGCGCAGCGCGAGCAGCCGGGCGCGCTCGCGCAGGCGCGCGACGGGGTGGCGGGCCAGGGCGGTCGGCATCGTCATGAGCAGCTCCCGGTGGTCGTGGCGGACTCGGTCGGTGGCAGGCCTCGCGGCCGGACCCGGGCGACCACGGTGGGCGGGTCGGGGGACGGGCCCCTCGAGAGCGCGGCGAGCAGCGTCTCGAACGCGACGCGTGTACGCCGCTCGGCGGCGGGGTCCTGCAGGAGGCGGTGCGCCAGGTAGAAGGACAGCATCACGCCGTACACGTCGGCGGCGAGCTGGTAGCCGTCCGCATCGGGGCGGAATGCGCCGTCGGCGTTCCGGACGATGGTCTCGATGGTGGAGATCAGCGCGCGGTGGAGCTCCGCCAGCCGGTCGCGGACCGCTCCCGGCTGCTCGTCGAGCTCGGTGGCTGCCTTGACGAACAGGCAGACGCCGGGGTCGCGCGACCTCCCGCACGCGACCCATCGGTCGAACAGGGCTCGCAGCCTCGTCTCACCACGCGGCGCCTGCAGCGCCGGCCTGACGACGGCGGCGGTGAAACGCGCCGCAGCCTCGTCGAGCACGGCGAGCTGCAGCGCCTCCTTCGACCCGAAGTGCGCATAGAGACCGCTCTTCGAGAGGCCGGTGCCGGCGGCCAGGTCGCCGATCGTCAGCCGGCCGAGGCCGACCCGGTAGGCCGTCGCGACCGCGTGGTCGATGATCGCCCGTCGGGTCCGTTCGCCCTTGGCGAGCGTCGACGTGGGCACGAGAGAGAAAATAGCACGAGCGTGCACTTCCGGCGGCGACCGCTCGGCGACCGGCCGGGAGGCCCGGCGCCCGACGGCACTAGGGTGGCCCTCATGCCGATCCCTCCCGTGGTCGATCCCGGTCCGGCTCTCACCGCCGGGCAGCTGCGCCGGTACGACCGCCACCTCCTCCTGCCGGGGGTGGGCGTCGAGGGGCAGCGCCGGCTCCGGAACGCGCGGGTGTGCGTGGTCGGCGCTGGCGGCCTGGGCTCGCCCGTCCTCCTGTATCTCGCGGCCGCGGGCGTCGGCACCATCGGCATCGTCGACCTCGACGACGTCGACGAGTCGAACCTCCAGCGGCAGGTCGTCCACGGCTGGGCGGACGTCGGGCGCCCGAAGGTCGACAGCGCTCGGGACGCCGTGCTCGCCGTCGACGCCGGTATCACGGTGGTCGTGCACGCCGGTCCGCTGACGGCGGACAACGCGGAGAGCATCCTCTCCGGCTATGACGTCGTCGTGGACGGGACCGACAACTTCCCGACCCGGTACCTCGTGAACGACGCGTGCGTCGCGCTCGGCCTGCCCGAGGTCTGGGGTTCGGTGCTCCGCTTCGACGCGCAGGTCTCCGTCTTCTGGGGGCGTCCGCCGGTGCCGGGCGTCGTCGCGGTGCAGCTGCGCGACCTCTTTCCCGAGCCCCCCGACGCGGACGACGTGCCGTCGTGCGCGGACGCCGGCGTGCTCGGCGCGCTGTGCGGGCAGGTCGGCTCGGTGATGGCGACGGAGGTCCTCAAGCTCGTCCTCGGAGCCGGCGAGCCGCTCCTCGGGCGAGTCCTGGTGATCGACGCGCTCGCGGCTCGCTGGACCGAGGTCGCGATCGCGCCGGCCGCCGCGCACGTCCGCGCGACCGCGCCGTCGGTGCGTGTCGCGCCGCCCACCGTGTCCGCGCGCGAGCTCGCCGCGCTCCTGTCCGGACCACCCGCGGGGCGACCGTTCGTCGTCGACGTCCGGGAGCCGACCGAGCACGCGATCGTGGCGATCCCGGGCGCGCGGCTGATCCCGCTCGGCCGGATCCTCGACGGCAGCGCGTTCGAGAGCCTCCCGCGCGATCGGCAGATCGTGCTGCACTGCCGGACGGGGGCGCGATCGGCCCAGGCCCTCCGCGCGGTGCTGGACGCCGGGTTCACCGACGTCGTCCACCTCGACGGTGGCATCCTGGCCTGGGTGGACGACGTCGACCCGACGCTGGCCCGGTACTGACGCCCGGTCGGCGCGAGATCGCCGCGCCGGGTCGACCGAGAGGACGTCGCATGCGCACCACGGAAGAGCACCTCGCGGCGGCGCTCGCCCTCGTCGAGCCGCTGCCCGAGATCGAGCTCGCGCTCGACGAGGCCCTCGGGTGCGTCCTGACCCGGCCGCTGCTCGCACCGGACCCGCTGCCGCGGTGGGACAACTCGTCGATGGACGGTTACGCGGTCCGGGCGGCGGACACCGCGGGTGCCTCGGTCGGGACGCCGCGCGCGCTGACCGTCCTGGCCGACCTCGCCGCGGGGACCGCGGAGGATCCGGTCGTCGCACCCGGGACCGCCGCGCGCATCATGACGGGTGCGCCACTGCCGCGCGGGGCCGATGCGGTCGTCCCGGTCGAGTCGACCGACGGCGGCGGCACTGTCGTGCAGGTGCTCGCCGTCGCCGCACCCGGTGACTTCGTCCGCCGGGTCGGCGAGGACGCCCGCGCCGGAGACGTGGTGCTCGCGGCGGGTGCGCAGCTCAACGCGCAGCAGGTCGGTGCCGCCGCGGCGATCGGGGCCGGTCGGGTGCACGTGCGACCACGTCCGCGGGTCGCCGTCCTCGCGACCGGGAGCGAGCTCGTGGAGATCGGGGTGCCGCTCCGCCGCGGCCAGATCCCCGACTCGAACTCGCACCTGCTGACCGCGGCCGTCCGGGAGGCCGGTGGCGTTCCGGTGCCGCTCGCCGCCGTTCCCGACGACCCGGCGGTCTTCCGCGCCGTCCTGTCGGGGCTGCGCGGTCGGGTGGACGCGGTCGTGACGTCCGGCGGGGTGAGCATGGGGGCGTTCGACGTCGTGAAGGAGGCGCTCCGCGACGAACCGGGGATGGAGTTCGTGGCGGTCGCGATGCAGCCCGGCCGACCGCAGGGGCTCGGCACTCTCGACGACGGCACCCCGGTGTTCTGCCTGCCCGGGAACCCCGTGAGCGTGTTCGTGTCCTTCGAGGTGTTCGTGCGGCCGGCGATCCTGAGGATGCGCGGCTTTCGCTCGGTGCGTCGTCCCCGCCTCACCGCGGTGGTCGTGGACGGGTGGAGCTCGCCGCGGGGCCGTGCGCAGTACATGCCGGTGGTGCTCGAACGCGCCGACGACGCGTGGGCGGACGACGGCTGGTTCGTCCCCGCCTGGTTCGGTGACGGCTGGACGGTCCGTCAGGTCGCCCGTGGTGGCTCGGGGTCCCATCTGGTCGCGAGCCTCGGCGGCGCCCAGGCCCTCGCGGTGGTGCCTGCCGACGTCGTCGAGGTGGTTCCGGGGGACACCGTCCCCGTCATGCTCGTCAACCGCTGAGCCGTGCGCGTCGACGGCCGCCGAGCAGGCAGGACCGCAGCCGCGGTCGCATGAGCCCCGGGCGGCGGGTGTTCGTCGCGAGTGGCGCGTGACACCATGACCGGGCACAGCGACGCGAGTGATGGATTCTCGAGAGGATGCCCGGATGGTGACGATCCGCTACTTCGCCGCCGCTGCCGACGCGGCGGGCACGGCGGTCGAGACCGTGCAGGTCGCGACCGCGGGAGAGCTTCGCGCCGAGATGGGCGCGCGCCACGGCGCGGCCCTGGAGCGGGTCCTGGCCCGGAGCGCGGTGCTGACGGAGGGCCTCCGCCTGGACTCCGACGACATCCCGCTGCGCCCGGACGCGGTGGTCGACGTGCTGCCACCGTTCGCCGGCGGCTGACCACGGTCCGGCGCGCTCTGCGGCGCCCCGCAGGCGCGCGAGGTGCTCAGCCTGACGAGTGGCGCGGCGTGATGCCGATCAGGTGTGGTCGCCACCGGTGAGCTGATCGAGCAGGTGGCCGAGGACCGGCAGGAGGACCGCGAGGCCCTGCTCGACGGCCGCGGTCGAGCCGGGCAGGTTGACCACGACGACCCCCTCCGCGGTGACGCCTGCCAGCCCGCGGGACAGCACGGCGGTGGCCACGTGGCTCGCTCCCTCGCGACGGAGCGCCTCGGCCAGGCCCGGGAGCTCGCGGTCGAGGACGGCTCGCGTGCCCTCGGGTGTGCGGTCCCGTGGTCCGACGCCCGTGCCGCCGGTCGTCACCACGACGCGCACGCCGGCCCGGACGGCTTCCCGCAGGGCTGCGGCCACGGACTCGTCGCCATCCGGCACGACGCGTGCCGGTGCGGTCGGGTAGCCGGCCTCGGACAGCAGCTCCACCGCGCGGGGACCGGAGCGGTCGACCGCCTCCCCGCGCGCACAGCGGTCCGAGACGGTGACGACGAGGGCTCGTGGAGCGTCCATCCGGCCACGCTACCGAGCAAAGTGCGTTCGAAGGTCCTACGCGGCGGCGCCCGATCCCGGGAATGCTGGGTTCATGGCGGCCCGTCGAGTCAGCGCATACCGTGCTCTCGCGTCCGAGAGCAGGGTCACCCTGTTGCGCCTGCTGCAGCAGTCGAGCTCGCCGATGAGTGTCGACGCCCTCGCCGAGGCGATCGACCTGCACGTCAACACCACCCGGGAGCACCTCGACTGCCTGATCGGTGCGGGCCTCGTCTCGCGGCACCCCGAGGTCCGCTGCACGCGTGGCCGCCCCAGGATGCTCTACAGCGCCGTGGAGCGCGTCGACGACGAGTCCGGCGGCAACCGGGTCCGCGAGGAGATGGCGCGAATCCTCGTCGCCGGCTACGGGCAGGCGGCCGAGTCGCCGACCGTGGCGGCCGAGCATGCCGGGTTCGCGTGGGGCGACCGGTTGTCGGCCGAGGCCGATGACCCTGCCGTTCTCGCGCCGACGCGTTCCGCGGCGGACGCCGGTGGCGCCCGGGCGTCCCTCGCGCAGCTCTCCGCTCTCGAGGCTCGGCTCGACGCCCTCGGCTTCGAGCCCGAGACCGACCCGGAGAACCTCGAGGTGCACATGCACCGCTGCCCGTTCTACGAGCTCGCCCAGGAGAGCCCGGAGGTCGTGTGCAGCGTGCTCCTCGGGGTGTCCCGCGGCGTGCTCGCCCACGTGGGCGGTCCGCTCACCGCGGCGCAGCTCGACGCGTTCGTGGGGCCGCGGCACTGCGTGCTCCACCTGGCCAGGGTCGACGACGAGGCAACCGAGCGCTCGACGCCGCATGCCGCCGCTCCCGCTCGCCGCTGAACCGCGGTGCCGAGGCAGGACCTCGAGCCGGGCAGCCGGGTAGCGCCCCGGCTGCTACAGGTAGCGCAGCGGGTCGAACTCGGCCAGCGGGATGATCCGCAGCCGAGGCAGCTGGACGTTGAACGCCTGGACGTCGTGCTCGAGGTCGAACGTCTGCAGGCCCTGCGCCGAGAGCTGGTTGAGCGAGGAGCTCGTGAACTCGCGGAACGCGAGAAGGCCGACGCGTCGGTCCTCGCCGTCGAGCAGCTGCTCCATCTCGGGGACGAAGTCGCCGTCGTGGCTCGCGAGCAGCACGTCGCCCGGGTGGTCGACCAGCGCGGTCAGCATCCGCTTGATGCCGATGTCGACGACCTTCTCGTACGACTCGCCGGCGAGCGGGATCGGCTGGAAGCCGATGGCGAGCAGCGCCTGGACGAACGCCATCGGCATCGTGCCGGACGACGCGTTCAGGAAGAACAGGCCCTTGACCGGCTGTCCCCAGGTGCGTGCCGCGAAGTCGAGGACCCGCTCCCAGCGCGGCCGCTGCTCGGGGGACGGGCGACCGTTGAGGATCGACGAACCGAGCGTCGCGTCGATGTTCTCGCCGTCGACGAGGACGTAGGTGGTACGCCCCGGAGTCTGCTCGTCGGTCTGCACGGTGCCAGTTAACCACCGCACCTCCGAGACGGACCGTCACCTCCTCGCGCGCGCGGCCGCAGCGAGCTTGAGGACCGTCGACCAGTTCCTCGCGGTTCCGGGACCGAGGGCCCGCCCGAGGACCGCCGGAGTCAGGGCCGAGTGGCCGATGTCGATCGGGAACCACGTGTAGCTGATGCCGTCGTGCCATCGCATCTGCTCGGGTCCGTAGCGGGCAGGGTCGAAGGCCTCGATCTGGTGCGCGGTCGGTGGCTCGAGGTACCACGTGACGACGAGGTGAGCCGGGTCGTCCTCAGCCTGCGTGGGGAACGGGTTGACCGCGATGATCTCCTCGAGAGCCTCGGCCGGGACGACGACCGTGTCGATGTCCCGGCCGAACGACTCCCGCAGCCCGCGTCGCAACCGCTCGGCCACCGCCGCGGCGTCGCCGGCGTCCTCGGCGGCATCGAGCACGACGTTCCCGCTGTTCAGGAGCGTGGTGACGCCCGTGCCGCCCGAGTCCGTCGCGATGCGTCTGAGCTCGGTCATCGGGACACGGGTGCTCGCCGAGACGTTGATCCCGCGGAGCAGCGCGATGAAGGTCGCCATCGCGACATTCTCGATGGCTGACGGCGTGGGTGCGACCCGGGTGGGGCGCGGGCGCGGCTGGTCGCCCCGGAGGGTGCCGTGGAGGATCATGCATGCGCATGGACGCACGCGGAGGCGCTCGCGGTCAGGGGCCGGAGATGTCGGCGGAGCCCGAGCCCGTGGACGTACCCGGGCCCGGGCAGGAACCGATGGAGGTGGACGCGCGCGCCGCGAGCGAGGCCTGGGAGTCCCTCTTCCGGGCTCAGGTCACCGTGATGCGGCGGCTGCAGGCCGACCGGATCTGGGACGAGCTGTCGATGCGCGAGTACGACGTCCTCTTCACGCTCTCGCGCGCACCCGGGCAGCGGCTGCGACTGCGTGACCTCAACCGCAGCATCCTGCTCAGCCAACCCAGCCTGAGTCGTCTCGTCGAGCGGCTCGAGCAGGGGGGTCTCGTCGAACGGTGCGCCGCTGTCGAGGACGCGCGTGGCACGACGGTCCGCCTGACCGCCGGCGGTGCGGCGCTGCAGCGACGGGTGGGGCGGCGACACGTCCGGACGATCCACCGGTACGTCGCCGGCGCGCTGAGCGCCGGCGAGCTCGCGACTCTGACGCGGCTGACCGAGAAGCTGCGGAGCGCGCAGGCGGACATCCCGGAGGAGCCGGCGGGCCCACGCGTCGCGGCGTCAGGTCTGGGCAAGGACGTCCACGACGCTCGCGACGGCGGGCACCCCGGCCGAGGCGGGTAGCAGCACGAGCACCCTGCTGCCGACCGGCACGGCACCGAGCCCCGCGTAGGGTGCGCCGTCCCGGGTCGAGACCTGGATCGGTCCGGAGTCGTTCCAGGTCGACCCCGGGTTCTTCCCGGCCCAGTCGGTCGCGGCGATCTGGACCAGCGCGGTGCCGGGGACCAGGGTCGCTCCGGACCCCCGTGCGAGGACCGTCGCGCTCGGGGTGCTCGGTTCCGGGGTGTCCTCCGTGACCCGGATGGACGGCGGCGCCCCCGGCGACCCGGAGACGACGACGCCGTCCGGCGGCGAGCCGGTCCGCGTCGCGGTCGGATCGCCGCAGGCTGCCGTGCCGAACGTCCCGAGCAGATCGACGACGAAGACGATTGTGTCGTTGCCCCCGATCGGGGAGCCGGGCTTGCCCACGGTTCCGTACCCCTCGGACGGCGGGACCGACAGCAGGACGCGGCTGCCGACGGTCCTGCCCGTGAGACCGTCCGCCCAGCCGGGGACGAGCGTGCTGAGGTGCGCCGCGAGCACCTCTCCGCGAGCGTACGAGCTGTCGAACACGGGGCCGTCCCAGACCTGCCCGAGGTAGTTCGCGACGACGAGGTCGTTGGCCCGGACGGTCGCTCCGTGGCCCTCGACGAGCACCTCGCTCGCGAGCTGGGTCGGCGGCGGAGTCGAGGGGAAACGCAGCGTGGGCTCGACGTCCGGTGCGCCGACGACCTCGGGCAGGGCCGCGTCGCCGGACGGGAGCGGCGTCGCGATACCGGTGGTCGAGGCCAACGTGCAGCCGGCGAGCGCGAGGCTCGCCACGATCAGTCCGACGAGGGCAACGGTGGTGCGGCGCACGGTACTCCTGGAGCTCGGTTCGCCTGGGCAGGAACCAGCATGCCGCGCCGAGGGACCTCCGGCCCACGCGATCGCGCGGTCTCCGGGCGACGATGGGACTCGATCGGCAATCCCGCGCGTGGTGAGAAGGGGCGGCAGCATGCGAATTCTTGTGGCCGTGGCCTCGCGTCACGGCGCGACGCGGGAGATCGGCTCCGTGATCGCCGAGGCGTTGATGGCCGCCGGTCACGAGGTCGACGAGCTCGACCCGGCGGACGTCGCCCTGATCGACTCGTACGATGCGGTCGTCCTCGGCTCCGCCGTCTACAACGGTCGCTGGTTGCCCGAGGCGCGCGAGCTCGCCGAACGCGCGGCGACTCCGCTCTCGCGCCGTCCGGTCTGGCTGTTCTCGTCCGGACTCGCGACCCAGCCCGCATCGATGGCGAACTCGCCCACCGAGATGCGCGATCTTCGGGAGCGGGTTGCCGCACGGGCGCACCGCAGCTTCGCCGGCCGGCTGGACCGCAGCGTGCTCTCCTTCGCCGAGCGCACGATCATCGCGGCGGCGCGTGGTCGCGAGGGCGACCACCGGGACCTCGCCGCGGTGCGTGCCTGGGGCGAGTCGATCGCGCAGGAGCTCGGCGCGGAGCTCACGGCGCACGCGCCGCACTGACGGCGTCGTCCGCGCGCCCCTCGAGGCGCTCGAGCGCGGGGCCCGGGTCCGACGATGCCCCGGCACCAAGGAGACGGTGCGAAGATGCACGGGTGACCTCTCCCGCGACCGGTGCCGCCCCCTACGACGCCCTCCTGCTCTTCTCGTTCGGTGGCCCGGACGAGCATGACGACGTCATGCCGTTCCTGCGCAACGTCACCGCTGGCAAGGGGATACCGGACTCCCGGCTCGCGCAGGTCGCCGAGCACTACGAGCACGTCGGCGGTCGGAGTCCCATCAACGGGCAGAACCTGGCCCTGCTCGCCGCGTTGCGCGCCGAGCTCGAACGGCGCGGCGTCGATCTGCCGATCGTCTGGGGCAACCGCAACTGGGCGCCGTACACGCGCGACGCGCTGATCGAGCTGCGCGACCGCGGCGCGACCCGAGTGCTCGCCCTGGTGACGAGCGCCTACTCGTCGTACTCCGGCTGCCGGCAGTATCGCGAGGACCTGGCGCTGACCGCGGGCTCCCTCGAGGAGGAGCTCGGCCACGACCTCGGGATCCGGTTCGACAAGGTCCGGTCCTACTTCAACCACCCCGGCTTCGTGGCGGCCAACACGGACGCCGTCGTCGAGGCGTACGAGCAGCTCCGGGCCGGGGGGACCGACCTGGCGAACGCTCCGCTCGTCTTCGTCACGCACTCGATCCCGGACACCATGGAGGAGGCCTCTGGTGCGGTGCGGCCGTCGTACCGGACGCAGCACCTCGACGTGGCCGCTGTCGTCGCGGAGGAGGCCGGCCGACGACTCGGGGTGGATCTCACGTGGTCGCTCGCCTTCTGCTCGCGGTCGGGACCACCGAGCCAGCCGTGGCTCGAGCCCGACGTGAACGACGGCCTCCGGGAGCTCGCCGCCGCCGGGACCACGGCGGTCGTGCTCGCCCCGATCGGCTTCGTCTCCGACCACATGGAGGTCGTCTACGACCTCGACACGGAAGCGCTGGCGACCGCTCGCGAGGTCGGGGTCACGGCCGTGCGTGCGGCGACGGTCGGTACCCGCCCCGTCTTCGTCGACGGGCTGGTCGACCTCGTCCTCGAACGCGCCGCCGCCGAGCGTGGCGAGTCCCCGCTCCGCGCGGTGACCGGTCGGCTCGGGCCCGTCGCCGACGTCTGCCTGCCCGGATGCTGCCGTCAGCGTGCGGGTGTCGACGCCGGCATTCCGGCGCTCTGCGGGCAGGACTGACCTGCCGGTCGTCGCCGCACCTCTCGGCTCGCCTCGAGCCCTCACCCATCCACAACCGCCGTACCCCAGCACCAGGAGGCATCCACTCATGAGCACCGACACCGACCGTGCGATCGCGGGTGCGGCCGAGGAACTGACCTCGTCCTTCTCGCCCGACGCCGTCAACGAGACGATCCGCTACACGATGTGGTCCGTCTTCATGACCTCGTCGGCCCTGCCGGCCGACCCGGAGGCGCGGGCCGAGATCGTCGCCCTCGCCGAGGAGGCCGTGGCCGCGGACGGGCTCGTCGTCCGCGGCTGGTACGACGTCGGCGGACTGCGCGCCGACGCCGACCTGATGGTCTGGTGGCACGCGGAGTCGATCGAGGCGGTCCAGGGTGCCTACCACCGGCTCCGGGCGAGCGAGCTCGGAGCATTCCTGGAGCCCGTCTGGTCGAACGTCGGGCTGCACCGTCCGGCCGAGTTCAACAAGGGTCACATCCCGGCGTTCCTTGCGGGGGAGGAGCCGCGGGCGTACCTGTGCCTCTACCCGTTCGTGCGGTCCTACGAGTGGTACGTGCTTCCCGAGGCCGAGCGGCGGGAGATGCTCGCCGAGCACGGCCGCGCCGCCCGTGGCTATGCCGATGTGCGAGCGAACACGGTGGCGGCGTTCGCGCTCGGCGACTACGAGTGGCTGCTCGCCTTCGAGGCCGACGAGCTGCACCGCATCGTCGACCTGATGCGCGACCTGCGGGCGGTCGAGGCACGCCGGCACGTCCGCGAGGAGATCCCGTTCTTCACCGGACCTCGGGTCGCACTCGCCGAGTGGGCGGACCGTCAGCCGCTGACCTGAGACGACGTCGCCACGGGGCCGGGTTCGCCCGACCGCGCGACGTCGGCTCAGTCGCCGCGCATCCCCCACGCGACGGCGAGCTGCTCCAGCGTCTCGATCCGGGTCCGCACGTCGTAGGCGGTGCCGGTGACCATCAGCTCGTCCGCGCCCGTTCGGTCGACGAGACCCTCCAGGGCCGCGACCGCGTCCGCTGCGGTTCCGACCACCTGGGTGCCGGGGAGTCCCGCGAGGAGCTCGACGACGGTCGGCGGCGCGGTCCGCTCGAGCTCCCCGAGGGTCGCCGCGGCGTCGTCCGGGGAGACGACCGGACCGAGCCGGCCGGTGCGGAGGCTCAGCGCCATCACGCGGCTCGGGCCGGCGAGGTGCCGGGCCTCGTCGGCGGTCGGTGCGACCAGCACCGAGGTCGTGAGGAGGAGTCTCGACGACGGCAGCCCGCCGGACGGCCGGAACGCCTCGCGGTACGTCGCGACCGCGGCGTCGGTCTGGCCGGTGGAGAAGTGGTGCGCGTAGGCGAACGGCAGCCCGAGCTCGCCCGCGAGCCGAGCGCTGTAGGTGCTCGACCCGAGCAGCCAGACCTGCGGGCTCGAGAGTGGCGCGGGCGTGGCGCGCAGGCGGCGCGCCGCGGCGGACGGGGCGCGGCCGTCGACGTCCCGGCCCAGCAGGGCGAGGGTGTCGACGACCTCGGCCGGGAACTGCTCGACCGGGTCGCCCGCGGCGTTCCGTCGGAGCGCGACGGCCGTCAGTGGGTCGGCTCCGGGTGCGCGTCCGATGCCGAGATCGATACGTCCCGGGTGGAGAGCCTCGAGCATGGCGAACTGCTCTCCGACGACGAGCGTCGGGTGGTTGGGGAGCATGACGCCACCGGACCCGACCCGGATGCGCTCGGTGCGAGCCGCCAGGTGCGCGATCAGGACCGCCGGCGCCGTCGAGGCGACCGCCGGCATCGCATGGTGCTCGGCGACCCAGAACCGCGCGTACCCGAGCTCGTCCGCACGGCGGGCGAGCTCGGTCGTCGCCAGGAGGGCGTCGCGGCTCGTGCCACCGCCGCTCACGGTCGCGAGGTCGAGGACGGAGAGCGGCACGCGCGGTGTGGTCACGCCGGGTCAACGCGCCGGGTCGCTCGATGCTTCCCCGTGCGTGACCCGGCCCGCGTGCCCGGGCAGGTCAGGGGTACAGGCCGCGGATCTGGTGCGCCTCGGCGACCCGGCGGACGCTGATGACCAGAGCCGCGTCCCGCAGCGACAGGCCATCCGCACGGGCGACCTCCGCCACGGCGGCGTACGAGCTCATCATGCGGTGCTCGAGCCGCTCCTCGATCTCCTGCTCGGTCCACCAGTACGCCTGGTTCGCCTGGACCCACTCGAAGTACGAGACGACGACGCCGCCGGCGTTCGCCAGGATGTCGGGGACGACGACGATCCCGCGTTCTGCGAGCACGCGGTCGCCCTCGATCGTCGTCGGGCCGTTGGCGCCCTCGATCACCCAGCGCGCCTTGACCTGCGCCGCGGTCCCGGCGTCGAGGACACCCTCGACCGCGGCCGGGACGAGGACGTCGACGTCCAGTGCGAGCAGGGCCTCGTTCGTGATCGGGTCGCCGCCGGGGAAGTCGACGACGGAGCCGGTGGCCGCGACGTGCGCGAGCAGCGCGGGCATGTCGAGACCGCTGTCCGCCTGGACGCCGCCGTACTGGTCGGTCACCGCGCGGACCGTGGAGCCCGCCTCGGCGAAGAAGCGCGCGGCGTGCGACCCCACCTTGCCGAACCCCTGGATGGCGACGCTGACCTCGGCGAGCGAGGTCCCGGCGTCGGCGAGCGCGGCGCGCGTCGCGTGCACGACGCCGCGCGAGGTCGCGGTGGCGCGCCCGAGGGACCCGCCGACGGCCAGCGGCTTGCCGGTCGCCACACCCGGGATGGTGAAGCCGCGGTTCACCGAGTAGGTGTCCATGACCCAGGCCATCGTCTGCTCGTTCGTGCCGATGTCCGGCGCCAGGATGTCACGCTCGGGGCCGATCATCGGCATGATCTCGCTCGTGTACCGGCGGGTGACGCGCTCGAGCTCGCGGTTCGAGAACCCGCGAGGATCGATCGCGATACCGCCCTTGGCGCCGCCGTAGGGCAGCTCGACGACGGCACACTTCCAGGTCATCAGCATCGCGAGCGCACGGACCTCGTCGATGTCGACGGACGGCGCGTACCGCACCCCGCCCTTGCCGGGTCCGCGTGAGATGTTGTGCTGGACCCGGTAGCCGGTGAAGAGCATCGTGGTTCCGTCGTCACGGCGCAGGGGGATCGCGACGTTGATCTCCCTGCGCGGCGTCGCGAGCATCGCGTGCATCCCGTCGTCGTACCCGAGGATGCCGACCGCGGTGGCGAGCTGCGCCTTCGCGGTCGCGAGCGGTGCGGAGAGATCCGGTCCGGACAGCGTCATGCTGGTCAGCCTCCTGGCCTCGTCGAGGAGCGCCCGCACCGGCCACGCTGCCGGTCGCCGAGACTGCTCACGCAGACACACACTGCCATGCGGGACCGTCGACGGCGTGCGGGCGTGCCGCAGCGCGGCGCGGCGACCCGTGCGACAGCGGGCGTCGTCTCAGGAGGACGCGCGGACGATCAGCTCGGGCGAGAAGATCGTCGTGCGCGCGGCCGTGCTCGATCCCGAGAGCTGGTCGAGAAGGAACGTCCCGGCCGCCTTGGCCATCGCGACCACGGGGTTGACGACGGTCGTGAGTGGCGGCTGGACCGTCGCCGCGAGTGCCAGGTTGTCGTAGCCGACGATCGCGATGTCGCCCGGTACGCGGACGCCGAGCTCGGCGAGGTGCCGCATCGCGCCGACGGCCATCAGGTCTGAGGCCACGAAGATCGCGTCGATGTCCGGGTGCGCCGCGAGGAGCGGTCGGATCGCCGCGATGCCGCCCTCGATCGTGAAGTCACCGTGGACGACCGCGTCGTCCGCGAGCCCCGAGGCGCCCATCGCGATGCGCCACCCCTCGAGGCGGTCGATGCCGGCCGCCATGTCCTCGGGTCCCGCGATGGTCGCGATCCGCCGGCGACCGCGCGAGATCAGGTGCTCCGTCGCGAGACGGGCGCCTCGGACGTTGTCGACGTCGACGTACTGGATCGCGCGGTCCCCCGAGAGCGGGCGGCCGATGAACACGTACGGCACCCGGGCGTCGAGCAGGGCGACCGCGACCGAGTCGTCCCGGTGGTGGGAGACGACGACGGCCCCGTCGACGTGCCCGTTCCGGAGGTACCGCAGCGTCCGGGCGTTGTCGCCGGGTCGCGCGATCAGGAGGATGAGCTGGAGATCGGAGGCCTGGAGCGCCGCGCTCAGACCGCTGAGGGTTCCGGCGAAGAACGGGTCCGACAGGACGCGCTCGTCGGGCTCGGGGATGACGAGAGCGATCGAGTCCGTCTTCCGGGTGACCAGGGACCGCGCGGCCCGGTTCGGGGTGTAGCCCAGGGCGGCGACCGCGGCCTCGACCGAGGCGAGGGCCTCCGGCGAGACGCGCAACCCTCCGTTGATCGCCCGCGACGCGGTCGACCTCGACACACCGGCGCGCTCGGCGACCTCCTCGAGCGTCGGGGCGGGCCGGGTCTGGGCCCGGGCAGCGGACGTTCCGACCGTCATGGTCGTTCCTCCCAGCGTTGACACCTGGCGGCCGGCACGGGCTCGCACCCCTGCATGATGCCTCAAACCGTCAGGAGAAGGCTCGAGCAGCGCGCATTCGGACGCCGATCGTGAGAACGACCTGCCGTGGCAGCGCCCGGGGTCGGCGGTCGACTGACGCAGTAACGATTCGATCACGGAGAGTTGACGCATCCGTGGGTCGCACACATAATCGTCACGACGAAGTGAGAGCGCTCCCACACTCTGCGGAGTGCTTTCCGTCTCTCCCGGCGACCAGGGCGGTCTTCCGGGCCCGAGGGCCTCAATGCTGAGGCCACAGGAGGATTCGATGCGCAAGACAAGAAGTAGGTCGATCGCACTGGTCGCTGTGCTCAGCGCGAGTGCACTTCTCACGAGCGCCTGCTCGTCGGGCGGTAGCGGTGGGAGCGCGACCACGGCGGGCTCGGGCGGCGGAAAGGTCACGCTCAACGTGAACCTTTTCGGCACATTCGGGTACAAGGAGGCCGGGCTCTTCGACGAGTACCAGACGCTGCACCCGAACATCACGATCAATTACACGTCCGTCGAGCAGGAGGGCGACTACTGGCCCGCATTCTTGACGCACCTGAACGCCGGCAGCGGCGTCGGTGACGTGCAGGGCATCGAGGTCGGGCGCATCGCTCAGGCGACCAGCGAGCTCGGGGACAAGTTCGTCGACCTCAAGACGACCTCCGCGAAGGACTCCATCGCCAAGTTCGTCGACTGGAAGGAGAAGGCGGCGACCACGTCGACCGGCTCCGTCATCGGGCTCGGCACCGACATCGGCCCGATGGCGATCTGCTACCGGACCGACCTCCTGCAGCAGGCTGGTCTGCCGACCGACCCGACCCAGCTCGCGGCGAAGATGAGCACCTGGCAGGACTACCTGAACCTGGGTGAGCAGTACAAGGCGAAGGCGCCGGCGAAGAGCGCCTGGACCGACTCCACCGGCGGTCTCTACAACGCGATCCTCTCGCAGTCGCAGGAGCAGTACTACGACGCGAGCGGGAAGCTCATCTACGACACCAACCCCGCGATCAAGAACGCGTGGGACCTCTCCGTGAAGGCTGCGCAGAACGGCTTGACCGCCAAGCTCGCCCAGTTCAGCGACCAGTGGAACCAGGCGTTCTCGACCGGCTCGTTCGCGACGCTCGCGTGCCCGTCCTGGATGATCGGGTACATCAAGGGCCAGGCCGGCACGACCGGCAGCGGCAAGTGGAACGTCGCCGCACTGCCCGGCGGCGAGGGTGGCAACTGGGGCGGCTCGTACCTCGCGATCCCGAAGGCGTCGAAGCACCAGGCCGAGGCGGCCGACCTCATCACGTGGCTCACCGCGGCGGCCCAGCAGCAGAAGGTGTTCGAGAAGGTCGGGAACTTCCCCTCCAACACCGACGCGATCGCGGCCGTGGCCACGGTCACGGACCCGTACTTCACGAACGCACCGATCGGCAAGATCTTCGGCGACGCCGCGAAGTCCGCACCGGTGCAGACGCTCGGCCTGCACGATGGCGACGTCAAGACGCAGATCACCAACGGCCTGACCCAGGTCGAGGCGCAGGGCGTCGACCCGGCCAAGGCGTGGGCGGACGTCCAGGCGGCGGTGAAGTCGCAGGTCGGCTGACCTGCACCACCACGTCAGCGTGAAGCCGGGGGCGGCCGTTCGATCGGCCGCCCCCGGATTCGCCCGTCCGTCACCGTCATCAACCCAAGGGGAGCGGTAACCCGTGACCACGTCGTCGTCCACCCACCGGCTCGCGCCGCCGCCGCCGCCCGGTCGGCCGGCAGCCTCCGCCAGACCTGAGCGGAGCGCCTGGCGCCAGCGGTTGTCCCGGTGGGACACCAAGGCCTCGCCCTACGCGTTCGTCTCGCCGTTCCTGCTCCTGTTCCTGGGCTTCGGGATCTTCCCGCTCATCTACACGGCGTACATGAGCCTCTACAACTACCGGCTCGGCGGAACGAAGACCTGGGCCGGTCTGGGCAACTTCACGTGGCTCTTCCAGGACCAGTTCTTCTGGAACGCCCTGAAGAACACCGTCACCCTCGGGATCATCTCGACCGTCCCGCAGCTCCTCATCGCGCTGGGCCTGGCCCACGTCCTGAACTACCAGCTCCGGGCGCGCAACTTCTACCGCGTGACGATGCTCATGCCGTACGCGACGTCGGTCGCCGCGGCGACGCTCGTCTTCTCCCAGCTCTTCGGGCGTGACTACGGCCTCATCAACTGGATGCTCGGACTCGTCGGGGTCGACCACATCGACTGGCAGAACGGCTCCTGGTCCGGTCAGGTGGCGATCGCGATCATCGTCACGTGGCGCTGGACCGGCTACAACGCGCTCATCTACCTCGCCGGGATGCAGTCGATCTCGCAGGACCTCTACGAGGCAGCGGCGATCGACGGCGCGAGCCGGTGGCGGCAGTTCACGAACGTGACGCTGCCCGGCCTCCGTCCGACGATCCTGTTCACGATCGTCGTGTCGACGATCGGTGCGACCCAGCTGTTCGGCGAGCCCTACCTGTTCAGCGGGGGCGGTCAGCAGGCCTACAACGGTGGCGCGTCGCACCAGTACCAGACGCTCAGCCTGTACATGTACCAGCAAGGGTGGCAGTACCTGCAGCTCGGCCGCGCGGCCGCGGTCGCGTGGGCGACGCTGCTCCTCGTGGTCGTGTTCGTCGTGCTCAACCTCACGATCGCGCGGATGCGTGACCGCACGCCGAAGATCCCGGCCACGGCCGCAGTCGAGGAGGTCGCACGATGACCATGTCACCCGTTCGCACCGGACACGGTGCCCAGCACGCGACGAGCGACAGCCGCGCGCCGAGGAGGAAGTCGCGCGCCGGTCGGCAGATGGCCGCACGCTGGCCGTCCTACGTCGTGCTGGTCATCACCGCGATCGCCTTCATCGCGCCGTTCTACTACACGATCGTGATCGCCAGCCGCAGCAATGCCCAGATGAACCAGGTACCGCCGCCGCTGATTCCCGGCGGCGAGCTGTGGAGCAATTTCGCAGCGGCCTGGAACACGCCACAGGCGAACATCCCCAAGGCGCTCGTGAACTCCCTCATGGTGTCGACGACGGTGACGGTCGGCACCGTCTTCTTCGGGACCCTCGCCGGATTCGCGTTCGCGAAGCTGCGGTTCACCGGGAGAAACGCGCTGTTCGGTTTCACGATCGGCACGATGATGATCCCGCCGACGCTCGGCGTCATTCCGCTGTACATCTTGATGGCGAACCTGCACTGGACCGATCAGCTGCAGTCGGTGATTCTTCCGACGGTCGTCACGGCCTTCGGCGTGTTCTTCATGCGGCAGGCATTGGTCGAGGCACTTCCGGACGAGCTGGTGGAGGCGGGTCGGGTCGACGGTGCGTCGGCATTCCGGATCTTCTGGTCGATCGTGCTCCCGATCGCGCGACCGGCCATGGCCGTTCTCGCCATGCTGACGTTCATGACCTCGTGGAACGACTTCTTCTGGCCGATCATCGCGCTGACGTCGAACAATCCCACCGTCCAGGTCGCGCTGAACAACCTCGGCGGCGGGTACGTCCCCGACCACTCGATCATCATGGCCGGGACGCTCCTGTGCACCCTGCCGCTGATCGTGATCTTCCTGTTCCTCGGCCGTCAGATCGTCGGCGGGATCATGCAGGGCGCGGTCAAGGGCTGACCTCGGGCGCTGGGACGCCCCCGCTGGCCCGGCCGCACCGGGGGCCCGCCGTGGCCGGGGTGCCGCGGCCGTCCGGTGCCGAACGGCGTCGCGCCCCGGAGGGCGGCGCGTACCGCCCGAGGTGGCGGTCGCCGGTCCGACCCTCGTGGACGTCCGTGGCACCGCCGCCGTGGAAGGAGCTGCGCTGATGTCGATCGACCCCGTACCGACCGGTCGCGCTCCGGGCCGCGACGCGCCGACGCTCGACGAGGTGGCGCGCGCCGCCGGCGTCTCCAGGGCGACGGCCTCGCGCGTGGTCAACGGCGAGTCGCGCGTGAGCGCGGCGGCCCGGTCCGCCGTCGAGCGCGCGGTGGTCTCCCTCGGGTACCGGCCCAACCGCGCCGCACGGGCCCTGGTGACCGGCCGGACCGGGTCCATCGCCCTGATCGTTCCGGAGCCCGACGAACGCGTGCTCAGCGACCCGTTCTTCGCCGGGACGCTCAACGGGCTCAGCAGCGCCCTCGTGGGTACCGACGTCCAGCTCGTCCTGCTCCTGGTGCGTCCCGGTGAGGCGACGTGGCGCGCGATCGACTACGTGCGAGGCGGGCACGTGGACGGTGCCGTGGTCGCCTCGCACCGTCGACGGGACGTCGTCGACGACCACCTGGTCGATGCCGGTCTTCCGCTGGTGTTCATCGGGCGCCCCGCCGAAGACCTCGGCGGGGTGCAGTACGTCGACGTCGACAACGTCGAGGGCGGCCGGATCGCCGCCGCCCACCTGCTCCGCCGGGGACGACGACGCGTCGGGACGCTCGCCGGGCCTGCCGACATGTCTGCCGGGGCGGACCGGCTCCTGGGCTGGCGTCGGGCGCTCCGGTCCGGTGGGCACGTCGA
Organism: Actinomycetes bacterium; assembly: GCA_021778635.1. Taxonomy (GTDB): domain Bacteria; phylum Actinomycetota; class Actinomycetes; order Actinomycetales; family Cellulomonadaceae; genus JAJDFX01. The sequence continues at coordinate 13,884 of JAJYCD010000016.1, read as the reverse complement.
CGACGCCGTCGAGCACGCGGACTTCACGCCGGCGGGTGGCGCGGCCGCAGCGGAGCGCCTGCTCGCCGCGCACCCGGACCTCGATGCGATCTTCATCGCCTCGGACCTCATGGCGTCGGGCGCACTGGGCTTCCTGGCCTCACGAGGGATCGCCGTGCCCGGAAGGATCGCCGTCGTCGGCTACGACGACCTCGGTGTGGCGGCGTCGACCTCGCCCGCGCTCACCACGGTCTCGAGCCCGGTCGTCGAGATGGCGCGGACGGCAGGTCGTCTTCTCCTCGAGCAGATGGCGGGAGGCACGCTCCACGGCGATCCGGTGATCTTCACGCCGACGCTCGTCGAGCGGGACTCCTCGTGAGGTGGGCCGGCGTGCTGCCTGGTCCGGCCGTATCCGGCGCACCACGCGGCTGAGCGGGGGCGGCCCGGCCGCGAGTGCCGGCTAGACGGGGCTCGACGGCGGAGTCGGTCGGTCGTCCGAGAGCCAGGTTCGCGCGACGTCCTCCTCGATCGCGAGCGCCGATCGGATCGCCTGGGCAGCAGCGCCCTCCACCGCCCCGCCGAAGAGCGGGATCGCGGCCTTCACCTCGCCCTCGTACGCGAGCTCGCTACCGGCCCCGGTGGGCGAGAGCACCGCGGTTCCGGTGAGGCGCACGGGTGCACCGGCGATCTCGACGACGACGGTGCCTCGACGCGTGCCGGCTCGCTCCGGCTCCCACGCCTCCACCTGGCGGACGTCGAGGCTCGACCCGATGAAGCCGCGCAGATTTGCGGGGATGTCCGACGTGGGCATCGACCTGCGCGTCGTGACGGTGAAGGCCCCGCTCGGGTCGGATGAGACCGTGACCTGGTGCTCGAGAGCCCCGGACGCCCGGATCTTGGCATGCACGTACTCGGGGTCGGCCAGCATGGCGGCGGCGACCGAGACGTCTGCCGGGAGCGGTATCCGGACGTGCAGTCGCATCGTCGACCTCCAGAGGGCGGTTCGTCGGGCAGCGTCGGGCCTACCCGACCGCTACCAGGAGGCTAGCGCGAGTCGATGCGAACCGGCCGGTCGTCGGGCTGCGTGGAGTTCCCTCTACGCTGGGCGGGTGCCCACCCTCAACGACCTGGTGCTCCGGTACGCCGACCTCGCCCCGGTGGACGTCGAGTGGCTGCACCTTCTCGTCGGAGACTGGCAGCTGATCTCCGACCTGGCGTTCGCCGACCTCGTCCTGTGGCTTCCCACCGAGGAGGGCGACTTCGTCGCGATCGCGCAGTGCCGACCGAGCACCGGGGCCACGGTCCACTACGACGACATCGTCGGCACGCACGCACCGGAGGGCCAGCGGGCGCAGCTCCAGACGGCCCTGACCGAGCTCCGCGCGCAGCGATCGCGAGAGCCACGGTGGTTCGGTTCCTACGCGGTCCGGGAGGAGGCGATCCCCGTCGTCCGCGGCGGGCGCGCGATCGCCGTGCTGGCCCGCCAGACGAACCTCGGCGGTGCCCGCACACCGAGCCGGCTCGAGCTCAACTACGTCGAGGCCGCCGACGAGCTGATGGGCATGGTGAGTCGCGGAGAGTTTCCGGCGCCCAATGCGCCGACAGGGCCGCGACGAGGCGCACCGCGGGTCGTCGACGGTCTCATCCGGATGAACTCCGAGGGTGAGGTGCTCTACGCGAGCCCCAACGCCCTCAGCTGCTTCCACCGGCTCGGGGTGATGGGGGATCTGGTCGGGCGATCCCTGATCGAGGTCACGACCGACCTGATCGAGCAGAACTCGCCCGTCGACGAGTCGATGCCCCTGGTCATCATGGGGCGTGCACCGTGGCGGACGGACATCGAGGCTCGAGGGGTGGCGCTGTCGCTCCGGGCGATCCCGCTGACCGAGCACGGGCATCGGGACGGAGCCGTCCTGCTCTGCCGCGACGTCTCCGAGGTTCGGCGTCGCGAGCGCGACCTGATCACGAAGGACGCGACGATCCGCGAGATCCATCATCGCGTCAAGAACAACCTCCAGACGGTCGCGGCGCTGCTCCGGCTGCAGTCTCGCCGGATGAGCTCTCCCGAGGCGCGTGAGGCGCTCGGCGAGGCGATGCGGCGGGTATCGACGATCGCCCTCGTCCACGAGACCCTGTCGCAGACGCTCGACGAGACGGTGCCGTTCGACGTCCTGGTCGGACGGAGCCTGCGGCTGGCCGCCGATGTCGCCTCGGCGGGCCGCCAGGTGCGGACGGTGACGTCGGGCACGTTCGGGTTGGTGCCCGCGCAGGACGCCACCGCTCTGGCTCTGGTGCTGACGGAGCTCGTCACGAACGCCGTCGAGCACGGGTTGTCCGCGGTCGCCGGCGGCACGGTCGAGATCTCGGCGGCGCGGGACGGTGACCGGCTCAGTGTCGTCGTCGCGGACGACGGCGTCGGTCTGCCCGACACCGGGGGGGCGATGTCGGGACTCGGGACGCAGATCGTGTCGACGCTCGTCACGAACGAGCTGCGGGGAACCATCGAGTGGAGGGCCCGCGAAGGTGGCGGTACGGAGGTCGCTCTCGACGTCGTGCTCCGGCCCTTGCCGAGCTGACCACGACGAGCGTCGTCAGGGGAGAACGGCCTGCGCCGTCAGTCCAACGGTGTCAGCTGGCGCGGCGCTGGCGTGCCGTCCGGCGCTTGAGCGCGCGACGCTCGTCCTCGGAGAGGCCGCCCCAGACGCCGGCGTCCTGACCGGACTCGAGGGCCCACTTGAGGCAGGTGTCCATCACCGGGCAGCGACGGCACACCGCCTTCGCCTCCTCGATCTGGAGGAGGGCCGGACCCGTGTTCCCGATCGGGAAGAAGAGCTCCGGGTCCTCTTCGAGGCAGGCAGCGTTGTGACGCCAATCCATGACTACTCCTAGGCGCAAGGCGAACCAGAGCCCATGGCTGGGCAGCCTCGGTCAGAGGCGGTTTGGTTCGGAGGGGGGAATCTGCTAAGGACAAGCGTCACACCTGTACGTGCAACGCACAAGGGGTTACGAGAAGGTTTCAGCCGCATAACGGATGAGGTCTTCGTCACATTCCGTGCGAGATGTGTGCGAGCGTTGTCAGGCTCGTGTGCTCGTCGCATCGACCTCCGCGCGCCGCGCCGTAGGGCAGCCCCTAGAGTCGACCCGTGCCATCCGACCGAGCTGAACCGAACCGTGGTCGACGCCCCCGTCGAGAGGTCGCGAGCGGCTCGCCGGAGGCGCCGCGGCCGGCGATCGAGCCGACCGGGGCGGTCGGTGGTGCGGTGTCCCGACCCGCGGCCGTCCTGATCGGGGTCGCGTTGGTGCTTCTCGAGGCGTGTGCCCTGATCGTGGTGTCGGGCGTGGCGGTGGCGTCGCTCGTCCGGGGCGATGCGGCGCTGCCGGGCGCGATGGTGTTCTTCGCCGCGTTCTGCCTGCTCGTCGCCGTCGTCCTGGTCCAGGCGAGCCGCGCGCTGCTGAGCGGGCGGCGGTGGGCGCGGTCGCCGGTCATCACGTGGCAGGTCCTCCTCGGTGTGATGGCCGTCGGCTGGCTCGGGGTCGAGGTCACCGTCGCCGCAGCCGCGGTCCTGCTCGTTGCCATCGCGATCACCGTCTGTCTGCTCTTGCCGGCTGCGGTCGCGTTCACGACGGGGACGGGTCGGGGACCTGGCGGTCATGGCGGAGCGCCGACGTCGCGGTAGACCTGCACGGGAGCGACGTCGGGCCCGACCTGGACGACTCCCCGCCCCGGATGATGCGGGCGGCCCTGATCGCAGTACGGGTCGAGCAGCGTGCCGAAGACCTCGCTCGATCCCGGCTCCGCGGGCGACAGGACGATCCCGCGCCGGTTCGCGCGCAGGCTCGTCCATGGCTCCCGGTAGGCCGCGCACGCCCGTGCCGTGCGTGCCGCGGCGATCAGTGACCGGGCGTGACCCCGGTCCGACGGTACCGCCAGGAGGTCGGTGAGCTCGCTGAGCACGACAGGTCGCAGCCGCTCCAGGTCGTCGAGATCGTCCACCACGACGACCACCGGCCGATCCGCACGGGAGACCGCGTCGACGAGACCCTGGAGGGCCGCGATCTCGAACGACCAGGTGGTGCCGGGGAACGCTGGAGCAGACGGACCCGGGAGCGAGCCGGCGTCCGACGTGACGACGTGCACCGTCGGACCGCCCGCGAGCCGACGCGCCAGGACTCCGAGCGCGGTCGACCTGCCTGAGCCGGGCGGCCCGACCACGAGCGCTCCGCGCGAGACGTCCAGGCCCGTCTCGGTCGCGTCGTCGCCACCGAGCCCGACGCCGATCCCGACGCGCTCGCCGCTGCGCACCAGAACACCCGCGTGGGGGGCGTCGAGCGGGATCTCCCGCAACCGAAGAGGCCGCTCGACCGGGGGAGCGGTGCGGTTCGGCAGTCCGGGCACGGCGACCTGGCACATCCGCGGCGGGTCCGACCCGGCTCGACCGAGGTGCACCGCACGTCCGGGCGAGCGAGGCACCCCGAACGCGCTCGGCACCCCGAGCATCGCGCGTGCCACCGGGTCCACCCCCGGAAGTACCGCGAGCTCCGCGAAAGTCTCGTGCGAGGCCGGCGACGGTGCTGCGGTGGCCGCCACGGTGACGCCCCGGGAGCGCGCGTCGCGCAGCAGCGTGCCGAGGACAGGACGTCCGCGACCATGCCCGAGCAGGTCGAGCGTCTCGAGCATCGCCTCGAGACCGTCCACCACGAGGAGGACCGGGACACCGCCGACGTCGCGCGTCGCGAGCAGGTGGAGGAGACGGCCGAGTCGACGCGCGTCGTCGTGCCCGACGACCGTGCCCAGGCACGGGTGCCCGGCGAGGGGCTCGACGGCACGACGGGGGAGCCCGACGGCGTGGACGTGCCAGCCGGCGGAGAGCCCGGACACCGCCAGGGTCTGGATGGCGGTGGTGCGTCCGGAACCGGGCCCCCCGACGACGAGCAGGTGCCGTCCGGGGGAGAGCCTCGCGACGCCGCGACGTTGCGACTCCGGCAGGTCGGCGAGGCCGAACGGCAGCCCTCGCCCGTCCTCGGGATCGGCGAGGTCGCTCAGAGGGACGTCCGTCGGGAGCTCAGGGAGCCACGGAGCAGGTGGTCGGGCCACACCGATCTCGTCGGCCGCGGCGATCACGGCGTCGACGTAGGCCGCGAGGCCCGCGCGGGACGATGACCCGCTGCCGTGACGCGGACCGCTCCGCGCCACGAGCTCGGTCGTCGCGATGTGCGCGTCGGACGCGCCTCCGTGACCGGGGCGAGCCGTCTCGCTCGGCGGCACGATGCCCCAGGGGACCGGGAGAGTCACCTCACCCGGGACGCCGAGGAGACCGGCGGGGAGGTCCGGGTGTGCGACCTGGACCAGCTCGACCGGCGACGCGCCACGCCGCACGACGGCGCGACCGGGAACGTCGACCGGGATCGCCGCGGCGTCCGGCGTTCCGACGATGTCGTACGAGTCGGCCTCGTCGGTGACCCGGAGGGCGATCCTCAGGGCGAGGTTCGCGCGCATGTCGGCACTGACCGCCCCGCCGGGACGTTGCGTCGCGAGCACGAGGTGCATGCCGAGCGACCTCCCCTGCGCGGCGATCCGCACCAGGTCCGGGAGGAAGTCCGGCAGGTCGTCGGCGAGTGCGCGGAACTCGTCCACGACCACGACCAGCCGTGGCGGCGGCGTCGAGAGTTCGGGGCCGCCAGGCCGGTCGGCAGCACGCGCGCGCAGCACGGTACGGAGCTCGGTGAGGTCGCCGACCCCGTGGTCCGCGACGAGCCGCTCGCGCAGGCGCAGCTCGTGGCGGAGTCCCGCGAGCGCTCTCATCGCGAGCCCGGGATCGAGGTCGGTGACCTGTCCGACGACGTGCGGGAGTCGGGCGCAGTCGCCCAGGCTCGCACCGCCCTTGTAGTCGATCACGGCGATCGCGAGCTCGGCAGGGGACCGGGTGGCTGCGAGGCCGAGCACAAGTGTCTGCAGCAACGCGGACTTGCCTGCGCCGGTGGTTCCGGCGATGAGGGCATGCGGCCCGTCCGCTGCGAGGTCGATCCGGACGACCGTGCCGCCCCGTCCGATCCCGAGCGGCACGGAGAGCCCGGGATCGGTCGATGAGATCGACCACGCCTGGGTGATCTCGCTCGCTCCCGAGCCGAACTCCAGGCGCGGGATACCCGGGAGTGCGCACCAGGGGACCCGCTCAGGGACGCACCCCGGCCCGTCCGCCGTGACTGCGCGGGCGCGCAGTGCTGCCGTGCGACGCGCCTGGTCCTCCGCGGTGCGGCGGCTGATCGCGGGGACGGGCACCGGGTGGACGCGGCCGTCGGAGCTCTGCAGCTGCGCGTCGGCACGGCCGTCCTCGACCGCCAGGACCGTGCGGCACCACGGGGGCACGGCGGCGCGACGGTCGGTGACGATGAGCAGCTGGCTCCCGGCCGACGCGTCACGCCAACGGGCGGACGTCCACGCGGGCAGCCGGACGCCGGTGGAGTCGATCACGATCAGCTCCGCGACCTGGGGACGGCGGTCCGTGTCGACCGCGGATGGTCCGGCGGCCCGCGGTTGCCGGACGCCGGGCTCTGTCGGCTGCACCCACGGTTCGTACGCGCCGATCCAGCGGCACCACGCCCACTCCGCCGCGGCGTCCGGCGGGTGAGCGACGACGAGCAGCGGCGCGTCGTCGGCGCCTCCCGGCACGGTCGCGGCGATCACGAGGCCGCGAGCGACCGCGCGTGCCTGCTCGCACGGTCCCACCACGGCGAGGCAGGCGTCGGGCGAGACGTCCGTGAGACGCAGCCGGCGGACCTCGACGGCCCCCGGGTGACTCTCGTGCAGCCGGACGGTGGCGGTCACGAGGTCGGCCGGGCTCGGGACCACGACGGTCCGCTCCCGGGCCCCGCCGGTCGTGCGGGAGGTCGACCTCGACACGCGAGGACCCCCAGGACCGAGGACGCGCGGTCGACGGCGCATCGATCTCGCCGGGCGGGGCCGGGTCGCCAGGTGCACGAGCCCGAGCACCGGACCGGTCGCTGCCAGCAGCAGCATGCGGGGGTTGCCCGTGCCCAGGGCGAGCACGGCGGCCGAGACGACGGGGGTGAGCCAGGTCGAGATCGTCGTCGGAGACGCGAGAGTCGGGGTTCGCGCGCCGGGCCGACCCGGTGCGTCCGACGGCGCGGACGTGACGGGGTCACCCGATGGCGACGCCCTCCCGGCTCGGGCGGTCGCTCCGTCGCGATGCCGGACCTCGATCCACGTCGAGCCGATGGCGACCCGATCGGCGTCGCGCAGCCGGTGCCAGCGTCCGGCCCGGCGGCGGCGCCCGGCGAGGCGCGCGGTGCGCGGGTCGAGGGCGCGCACACGATCCCGGCGCTGTCGGACGGTGCCGTTGCCCGAGCCGTCGTCGCGCACCTGCAGCCGATCCCCGCGCCGGCGCACGGTGAGGTGCCGGCGAGAGACCAGCGGATCGTCGACCCGGAGATCGGCGGTCGAGGCGCGGCCGACGACGACCTCGCCGTCGACCGCGAGGAGCGCACCCGCATCCGGTCCGGAGACGACGGCCAGGTGCCAGTCACCGCGGAGGGCTGCCGAGGTGGGATCGGGGCGCGGCGACCCGACCGCCAGGACGCTCCCGACCTCGAGAGGTTGCTGGCCGCACAGCTGGTCGTCACCGACGGCCAGGGCGCGCACCGCGAGCGGCGACCGCGGCGTCGCGAGCTCGGCGATCCCGGTGACGTCGGCCAGCGACCGGCGCAGGTCGCCGAGTCGGGCGCCGTCGGGGACGTCGACGTCCACGGCCCGTTCCGAGGTGCCCGGCGGCTCGCTCCGTCGGGCTCCGGGAGCCGAGCGAGCTCGCGCGTCGTCGCAAGGACGACCCTCCACCGTGATGCGCACCGGAGCAGCCTCTCCGGCGCGGACCGGTGCGGCGGCGTCCGTCCCGGCGCTGCTGGGGGACCGTCACGGGTTCACAGTTGTCGCGGTCGGCTCGGCGGAGCACGGGGGTCCGACCGTGGTCGGTACCCGGTCCGGAACGGTCGTCGCCCTCAGTCGACCGCCAGCGCCGCGACGGGCGACGTCCGCGCCGCGGCGCGTCCCGGGAGGACGGACGCGACGAACCCGGCGACCAGCGCGACGAGCACGACGAGACCGAGGTCGCGCCACGGTACGGCCAGGTGGATGGGTCCCATCGAGCCGAGCATCGTGGCCGCGCCGGCCCAGCCGTAGACCAGCCCGAGCCCGATCCCGAGGACCGCTGCGACACCGGCGATCAGCATCCCCTCGATCGCGAGCATCACCCGGAGCTGACCGCGCGCGAGACCGATCGCCCGCAGCGTCGCCGACTCGCGTCTCCGTTCGATCACCGACAGCGAGAGCGTGTTCGCGACGCCCACCAGTGCGATCACGACGGCCACACCGAGGAGCCCGACCACGACGGCGAGGAGCGTGTCGATCACCCGCTGGTAGGAGGCGCGTTCGACGGCGCCGCCGGTGACGCTCACCGACTGGTCGGTGAGCGCGTCCTGGATGGCCGGCACGACGTCGGGTGCGCTGTCGGTCGAGGTCAGCCGAGCCCACAGCAGTGGAGACGGGGCGCCCGGAGCGACGGCTCTCATGGTGGTCGGTGTCACGAGCGCCTCGTGGCCGGGCAGCCGCGTGACCACCACGGTCAACCTGACCGGCGAGACGTCCGGGCGGGCCGCGCCGCCCGCGTCCGTGCCGACCACGGTCACGGTGTCCCCGGTGCGCACCGTGAGGGACTTCGCGACCGGCGGGGACAGCACCAGGGTGCGGTCGTCGAGCGGGGCGATCGACGCACCGTCCCGAAGGACCGCCACGAGGTCCGGCGCGCTGATCCCGTGCAACGTCTCCGTCGAGCCGCCGGTGCCGGTGGAGGTGACCAGCACGGTGGCCTCGGTCACCGGGACGACCGTGCGGACGCCGTCGACGTGTGCCACGGTCGGCGCGACACCAGGCGGCAGCCCGCCCGCGCTCCCGTCTGCGCCCTGGACCGCCCGGACCGCGACGTCCACGGGGTAGGTCGAGTCGAGCTTCCCGTCGAGGGTCGCACGTGCGCTCACGGCGCCGGCGCTCATCATCGTGACGAGGGTGACACCGATCAGCAGCGCCGTGCTCGTCGCAGCGGTCCGTCGCGGGTTGCGGACGGTGTTCGCCGCGGCGAGCCGTGCGCTCGTGCCCATGCGTCCCGCGAGCCCGCCGGCGACCCCGACGACCCGAGGTATCCACAGCACCGCGCCGACCAGCACGCCGATGAACGAGACCGCTCCGCCGAGGACGCCGAGCCCGAGCGCGGCGAGCGACCCCACCCGTGCCGAGAGAGCCACCGCGAGGACGAGAACGACGGCGCCACCCACCGTGAGCGCACCGGCCACCAGCAGCCGGGCGCGCCCGGGCCGGGCCGCGAGGGTCGGCGCCTCGGACGGCCGGAGCGCGGCCAGCGGCGCGACCCGCGTCGCCGCCCGTGACGGGGCGAGACCCGCGAGGAGCGTCACGACCGTCCCGATCACGACCGGGAGCACGAGCGCGACGACGCTCAGCGGTGCCGACGACGGCAGGTGGGCGTCGGCGTTGGTCCGTTGCAGGACCTGGAGCGTGAGCTGGACGACGGTGATCCCGGTCAGGAGACCGACCGCGGAGGCGGCGAGTCCGAGGAGCGCGGCCTCCGTCAGCACCGAGCGTCTCAGCTGCCCCTTGTCGGCGCCGACGCATCGCAGCAGCGCGAGCGTGCGGGTCCGCTGCGCGACGATCACCTGGAAGGTGTTCGAGATCACGAGTGCGGCGACGATGAGCGCGACGGCCGCGAAGCCGAGCACGACGATCAAGATCGACTGCGTGTCGCCCGTCGCGCTCGCGACGCTCGCCTGCGCCTGCTGGTCCCTCGTGCGCACGTCGACCTCGCGCGGCAGCAGCGAGGTCAGCTCGTGCTGGACGGCGGCCGTCCCTGGCGAGGGATCGACGGTGAGGATCAGGGAGTCGTCGATCACGGGTGAGGGACCGGCCTGGTCCTGCGCGAACCGCTCGGCCTGGGCGGGCGAGAGCACTGCCGCACCGTCGGAGCTGGCGAACGCGCCCGCCGGGTCGTCGACCAGACCGACGACGGTCAGGCGGTCGTGCTTCTCGGCCCAGTCGACCGTGGGGGCCGGCGTCGAGGCGGCGGTCCCGGCCGGCGTCGCGGGCCCGGCCGAGGGCGTGCCGACCGCATGGCCGGTGTCCACCTGGTTGCCGACCTGGAGGCCGAGGCGCTCGGCCGTCGTGCGGGGCAGGGCGATCTCCCCAGGAGCCGACGGGAACGCCCCGGCGATCAGCGTCTGCGGCTCGAGCCGAGGCTCGCTCGTCGCCTCGGTCACGAGCACGTACGCCCGGTGGGAGCCGGCCGACAGCTGCAGACCCAGCTGGGGTCGGACGCTCACGGCCGTCACCCCGACGGTCGAGCGCACCGCGGAGACGACCTCGGGTGACACCGCACCGGTCACGACGAGGTCCGCGTGGGCGTAGGACGCCGCGAAGGCGTCGTAGGTCGTGCGGGTGATGACGTTGCCCACGAGCAGCGTCGCGGCGACGAACGCCGTGCCGATCGCGATCGCGATCCCTGCGGAGACGAGGCGGCCGATGCTGCGACGCATCTGGGCGAGGGTGAGGCGGAGCATCAGTCGCGCACCGCCGTGGCGGAGGTGGTCGCCGACGCGTGGGGGCCCGAGGCGAGCTCGAGGGACCGCAGCGCGTCGAGCCCCGCGAGGACCGACTCCGGTGTCGGGTCGGCGATGTCACCGGCGATCCGCCCGTCGGCGATGAGGACGACGCGGTCCGCATACGCCGCGGCGGCCGGGTCGTGCGTGACCATGATGATCGTCCGGCCCAGCTCGCGGACGGATCGGCGCAGGAAGCTCAGCACCTCGGCGCCCGATCGCGAGTCGAGGTTGCCCGTCGGCTCGTCCGCGAAGACGACGTCGGGCCGGGCGATCAGTGCCCGGGCGATCGCGACGCGCTGCTGCTGGCCGCCTGAGAGCTCGCTGGGGCGGTGCTGGAGGCGGTCGCCGAGGGCCAGGGTCGAGACGAGCAGGTCCTTCCAGGCAAGGGCGTCGGTGTCCGGCCGGGAACCGGCGAGCTCGAGCGGCAGCATGATGTTCTGCTCCGCCGTGAACATCGGCAGCAGGTTGAACGACTGGAACACGAAGCCGATGCGGTCCCGGCGCAGCTGGGTGAGCTCCCTGTCGCCGAGGGACGTGATCTCGGTGTCGCCGAGGAACGCCTGCCCGGACGTCGCTGTGTCGAGACCCGCGAGCAGGTGCATGAGGGTCGACTTGCCCGACCCGGACGGCCCCATGATCGCGGTGAACGCCCCCGCCGTGAACGTGACGTCGACCGCGTCCACGGCGCGCACCGCCGCGGCGCCGTTCCCGTAGACCTTGCTGAGCGCGCGTGCGCGCACCGTCTCGGTCCGGCGCGCTGAGGTGGGGGTGGCGAAGGGTTGGTACACGGTCGTGTCCACGGAGGTCTCCCGGGAGTCGGTGTCGGGCCGTGCGCGGGGTCCTGACGACCCCGCGCTGTCACCTCGACGCTAGGCGCCGGCTGTGCGCCGCGCGTCGCGCCGGAGGGGGGTTCGCGACGCCCTCGCGTCATCCTCCGGTCTGACGTGCCGCGGTCTCACCTGCCGCGCTCCGGCGCGCTGCGGTCCGGTGTGGGCGCAGGGGTCAGCTGCCCGGCCGCACCAGACCCGTCTCGTACGCGACGACCACGGCCTGCACGCGGTCGCGGGCCCCGAGCTTGGCGAGGATGCGACCGACGTGCGTCTTGACGGTCGCCTCGGCGACGAACAGGTCGTGGCCGATCTCGGTGTTCGAGCGGCCTCGGGCCATCAGGACGAGGACCTCGCGCTCGCGGTCGGTCAAGGTCGCGAGCGCGGTCGTCGACGCACTCGACGCCGGGTCGGGCGGTGCGGGCAGGGCCGTGACGAGGTGCTCGAGAAGCCGTCGGGTGCTCGACGGTGCGATCACGGCGTCCCCGGCGTGCACCGTCCGGATCGCGGCGAGCATCTCCTCCGGGGGCGCATCCTTCAGGAGGAAGCCGCTGGCCCCCGCGCGGATCGCCTCGAGCACGTACTCGTCCAGGTCGAAGGTCGTCAGCACGATGATGCGGGGCCCGGGGTGCGCCGCGCCGTTCCCGGTGAACGCCGCGCCGTTCCCGGTGAACGCCGCGGTGATCGCGGCGGTCGCGCTCAGTCCGTCCATCGTCGGCATCCGTACGTCCATCAGGACGACGTCGGCCACCCCCGACGGGCCGTCGGTCAGGGGACGCGTCAGCGCACGCACCGCCTCGGCTCCGTCGCCGGCCTCGAGCACCACGGAGAGGTCGGGCTGGGAGTCGATCACCATGCGGAATCCCGCCCGGACCAGCTGCTGGTCGTCCACGAGGGCGACCCGGATCGGTCGGAGGGTGGCGTGCTCGGTGGTCATCGTGCCCCGTTCAGGAGGTCGGGTCGGTCGTCGTCGTCGGCGGTCGTCGGCGAGGGGGGGAGCGGGATCTCGGCGCGGACGCGGAAGCCGCCGCCCGGCCGCGGCCCCGCGGTCAGGCTGCCGCGGAACATCGCGGCCCGCTCGCGCATGCCGAGCAGTCCCTTGCCGGCGCCGTCGGTCGTGACGGCGGCACCTCGGCCGTCGTCGCTCACGTCGAGGACCAACGACGTGGGGAGCCACTGGACGACGACGGTCACCTGCGGGTCGGGACCGGCGTGCTTGAGCACGTTCGTCAACGCCTCCTGGCAGATCCGGTAGGCGGTGAGCCCGGCACCGGGCGGAAGGATGCGTGGCGACCCCATCCGCACCAGGGAGACCCGGAGCCCGCTCGTCCGGACCTGGTCCACGAGGGCGTCGATGTCCTCGACCGCGGGTTGCGGTCCGGGAGACCCGGGGCCCGACCCCGCGCCGTCGTCGCTGCGCAGGACGCCCAGCAGCCGGCGCATGTCGGCGAGGGCCGCCCGACCGGTCTCGCCGATCGTGGCGAGCGAACGCGCCGCCGCCGCCGGGTCGGTCTCGGCGGCGTACCTGCCACCGTCCGACTGCGCGATGATCACCGAGAGCGAGTGGGCGACGATGTCGTGCATCTCGCGCGCGATCCGGCTGCGCTCGGCAGCGGTGGCGATCTGCCCCTGCTGATCGCGTTCGACCTCGAGACGCTCGGCGCGATCGACCAGGGCCCCGATCGTCTCGCGTCGAGAGCGACGGACGAGACCGAACGCCCATGCGGCGAGCGCGGACGTCCCGGTGAGCATGGCGACGAAGGCGGCCGACGCCAGGCCGCCGAGGCTCGCGTCCACGACGAGAGCGAGCCCGAGCACCCAGGCGCCGACCAGGGCGGACACGATCGCGGTGCGGTACGCCCAGCGCGGCCCGTAGACGGTGACCGAGTACAGGGCCACGAGGATCACGAGGTCCGTCGGGACGACGAGCGGGGTGCCGAGGACGACCTGGAGGAGGCCGGCCGCGTACACGGCCGCGACGGACGCCACCGGTCGCGACCGACGCCACGCCAACGGGACGACGAGGGCGACCGTCCACAGCCGCGCCGCCGTGGAGGAGCCACCCTGGACCGGCGTGGCGGCGACGACCGTCACCAGGAGCAGCAGCGCGGTGCCGACGGCGTCGAGCGGGAACCGGTGGGCCTCGCTCCACCGGCTCGCGCGTTCCCACCACTGCACCGATCCAGCCTAGGGACCCGAGGAGGGGTCGGCATCGTGCCCTGGTCGCACACGTCGCTGCGACCAGGGGAGGACCTCGACGATCCGTCGTGCGCAAGGCATCGCCGCCCACCCGGCACACGCCACGCGACTCGCAGCGCGCGCGGGTGTGTCGCGGGCGAGTCCGTGACCTAGCATGGGCAAATGACCCACGTGCTGCTGGCCGAGGATGATCCAGCCATTG
>JAJYCD010000099.1 GCA_021778635.1 Actinomycetes bacterium | reverse complement strand
CGGTCGGACAAGAACTCCGGAGTGGTCGACGAGGACGAGACGGAAGCGGCCGAGGGCTTCGAGCTTCCTGGCGCGGACCTCTCGGGCGAGGAGCTCTCGGTCCGGGTGCTGCCGCGGCAGGCCGACGAGTTCACCTGCTCCGAGTGCTTCCTCGTGCACCACCGCAGCCAGCTGGCCTACGAGCGCAACGGTCAGCCGGTCTGCTCGGAGTGCGCCGCCTGACGAGCTCGACCCGCAGTGCCGTACGGCCGGCTTCGGAGCACTCAGGCTCCGGTGGCCGGCCGTTCGCCGTCCGCCCCGACGGCCTCCGCGAGGGCGTCGGGCCAGCGGGACGACACGATCCAGTAGGGCGTCGGGTCGGCCGGGTCGACGACCTCCACCCGGATCGCGCCGTCGACCCACGACCGCAGGCAGACGTAGGCACGCGCATCGAGCTCCGGCCCCATCGCGCGCCGGACGCCGGAACGGTCGAGCACCGTGACGTCGCCGAGGAGCGCGAGCGGGATGTGGGCGGCTCCCGCACGGAGCTCACCGTCGACGACCTGCACGTGGGGGGACGTGGTGATCGCCACGAGGACCGCGATCCCCAGGGCGGCGACTGCGGCGACGACCGCCGGAGCGGTCCCCACCGGCAGGAGGGCGACTCCGGACACGGCCGCCGTCGCGAGCACGATGGACCAACCGGACGGCCCCGGCCAGAGGCGCTCGGCGAAGGAGGCGGAGCTGTCGAGCGACGAGGGCGTGTGCACGGCACCAGCATCTCAGGTGCAGTGAGGCTAGAGTGCGACCCCGTGAGAACCGACGGCACGATCGAGGTCCTGCTGCAGCTGCTCGACGACGACCTGCCGGCGCCCGCGTACGCCCATCCGGGCGATGCCGGCGCCGACCTGGTCACGCGGCTCGACGTCGTCATCCCCCCGCGGTCGCGCGTCACCGTGCCGACCGGGGTGGCCCTGGCGCTCCCGGACGGGTACGCGGCATTCGTGCACCCGAGGTCGGGCCTTGCCGCCCGGCACGGTCTCACGATCGTGAACGCGCCGGGGACCGTCGACGCGGGGTATCGCGGGGAGATCCAGGTCACTCTCCTGAACACCGACGAGACCGAGCCGTTGCACCTCTCCCGTGGGGACCGGATCGCCCAGCTCATCATCCAGCAGGTCGAACGTGCGCGGTTCGTGCCGGTGGAGCGTCTGCCGGGATCGCACCGTGGCGAGGGTGGGTTCGGGTCGAGCGGCGGGTGGGCCGGATCGTCCTGACGGCCGCACGGTGACCGGCGCGCAGCCGCGCACCGCCGCGTGGTGCGCGGCGGACTAAACTTGACAAGGTGTGTGCGCCGACGAGCGCATGCGTGAGAAGGAGAGCACTGGTGGGTCTGTTCCGCCGCGGCGCCGCACGTTCCGCGCCTGCTGACGACGCCGTGATCGAGACCGAGGTCGACTCCTCCGACGAGGAGGTCCTGGGCGACCCCCGAGCAGACGACGGAGCACTGGTGCGCGAGCGTGACCATGGCCCGTGGGACGTGACCGAGGTCGACGGTCTCGGCACCCGGGTCGACCTGGGGTCGATCTGGCTTCCCGGTGTCGTCGGCATGGAGCTCCGGATGGAGATCGACAAGGCCACCGAGGTCGTCAGCGCGGCCGCCGTGAACCTGGAGGGATCGGCGCTCCAGGTGCAGGCGTTCGCCGCACCGCGGACCGAAGGCATCTGGGACGAGATCCGCGAGGAGATCGCCGAGTCGATCGTGAAGCAGGGTGGCTCCGCCGACGACCTGCCGGGGCCGTTCGGTCGCGAGCTCCTCGCGCGGCTTCCCGTCCGGACCGAGGAGGGCCGGACGGGACATCGCCCGGCACGATTCATCGGCGCGGACGGACCCCGATGGTTCCTGCGGGGCGTGGTCACCGGTCGGGCAGCCGTCGACCCGGAGGCGGCACGGGCGCTCGAAGCCGTCTTCGCCGACATCGTGGTGGACCGGGGCCAGGAGGCGCGTGCGCCTCGTGACCTGCTCGCCCTCCGGCTGCCCGGTCAGTCGGCCCCGGTGGTGCCGCAGGATCCCGAGGAGCGCGCCCAGGCCGCTGACCTCGACCTGTTGCGTCGCGGCCCTGAGATCACGGAGATCCGATGACGCTCAAGGAGACGTTGCACCGCGCCTTCGCGTCCCAGACCGAGATCGAGGCGGACGAGGAGCGGACGGAGTCGAGGCAGCAGGGCTGCACGGCACTGAGCGAGCTCACCCCCCGGAGCCAGGTGACGGTGAGCGGCATCCTGCGGTCCGTCACGCTCCGCCCGCGGGAGGGGGTTCCCGCCCTCGAGGCCGAGCTGTACGACGGCAGCGGGACGATCGACCTCGTCTGGCTCGGCCGGCGCGAGATCGCCGGCATCGAGCCCGGGCGCCGGCTGAAGCTCGAGGGGCGCGTGTGCGACGTCGACGGCCGTCGGGTGATCTTCAACCCGCGGTACGAGCTGCGTCCGCGACCGGGCGAGTGACCGCATGAGCGAACGGGGCCTCCGCGCCATCGCGGCGGACGACTTCTCCGTCAGCGCCGCCGTCGGCGGCGTTCGCGGCATGGTCGAGTCGGTGCTGCCCGGGCTCGTGTTCGTGGTGGCCTTCGTCGCGACGACGGACCTCGCGCTCGCCCTGGTCGTTGCGGTCGCCGGGGCTCTCGTGGCAGTCGTGCTGCGGCTCGTCCAGGGGACGGCGATCACGCAGGCGCTGTCCGGGATCCTGGGAGTCGGGATCGGTGTCGTCTGGGCGTGGCGCTCGGGGGAGTCGCGGAACTTCTTCGCGTGGGGCCTCTGGGTGAACGCCGGCTGGTTCGCGGGCGCCCTGGTGTCGATCCTGGCCGGCTGGCCCGGGGTGGGCGTGGTCGTCGCCCTGGTCCGCGGGGACGGGATGGGCTGGCGCACGCAGCCGGACGCCCGCAGCCTGCGTCGCGCCTACACCTGGGCGACCTGGGTCTGGGTGGTGCTGTTCGGGCTCCGCCTCGCGGTGCAGGTACCGCTCTACCTGGACTCGACGGTCGCCTGGCTGGGAACCGCGAAGCTCGTGATGGGCGTCCCGCTGTTCGTCCTGGGGCTGTGGGTCAGCTGGCTGCTGGTCCGGACACGAGCAGGCGCTCCAGCTCCTTCTCGTCCGCTTCCCGACCGGTGACGAACATCAGCTCGTCGCCGGCCTCGAGCGTGTCGTCGGGGCTCGGGGCGATCGGCCGGTCGCCCCGGATGATGCAGGCGAGCACGGTGTCGGCGGGCCATACCACCTGACCGACCCGGATCCCGGCGATCGGCGACTCGTCGGGGAGCGTCAGCTCGAGGATGTCCGCGCCCGACTGGTGGAACGTGAAGATGCGCACGAGGTCGCCCACCGCGACGGCCTCCTCGACCATCGCGGTCATGATGCGCGGCGTCGAGACGGCGACGTCGACCCCCCACGCCTCGTCGAACATCCACTCGTTCTTCGGGTTGTTCACCCGGGCGACCGTGCGTGGGACGCCGTACTCGGTCTTCGCGAGGAGCGAGACGACGAGGTTCGCCTTGTCGTCCCCCGTCGCGGCCACGACGACGTCGCACTCGTCGACCTTCGCCTCGGTCAGGGTCGGCATCTCGCAGGCGTCCGCGAGCAGCCACTCCGCATCGGCCACGGAAGCGATCCGCATCGCCGATGGCTGGCGGTCGATCAGCGTCACCTCGTGCCCGTGCGCGAGAAGCTCGCGCGCGATCGAGCGTCCCACCGACCCGGCTCCGGCGATCACGACGCGCATCAGGAGGCCTCCGGTGCTCGGGTCAACGTGCGTTCGACAGAGGCCGAGTGCTCGGATCGCATCAGGAGGTGCAGCTCGTCGGCCTCCTGCAGGACGCTGTCGTCGCCAGGGAGGAGGCCGTCGCCGTAGCGGGTCACGTAGGCCACCCGGGCCCCGGTGAGCTCCTCGATGCGTCGCAGCGGGGTGCCGATCCAGGTGGGATGGACGTCCACCTGGCACAGGCGAAGCTGACCGGAGGCGTCTCGGTACTCGTCGGTGGCGCCCATCGGCAGGAGGTGGCGCAGCACCTGGTCCGCGGTCCACCGGACGGTCGCCACGGTCGGGATCCCGAGCCGCTGGTAGATCTCGGCACGGTGCGGGTCGTAGATGCGGGCGACGACGTTCTCGACCCCGTACATCTCACGCACGACACGCGCGGCGAGGATGTTCGAGTTGTCCCCGTCCGAGACGGCGGCGAAGCCGTTCGCCTCGTCGATCCCCGCCTGCGTCAGGATGTCGCGGTCGAACCCGAGGCCGGTGACCTTGTTGCCGGCAAAACCGGCATCCAGGCGGCGGAAGGCGTCGGGATTCTGGTCGATGACAGCGACGGAGTGGCCGTGGCTCTCGAGCGACTGGGCGAGCGTGGCGCCGACGCGGCCGCATCCCATGATGACGAAGTGCACAACGGGAGACGCTACAGCGTCGGCGTCGTTGCGCGCGCGGGCCGTCCAGTGCTTAGCATGGTCGATTGTGTCCGACCTCGCCGATGCCGCCAAACGCCTGCTGCTCGGCCGGCCGGTCCGCAGCGAGCACCTGGGGCACACTCTCCTGCCCAAGCGCATCGCCTTGCCGGTGTTCGCCTCGGACGCGCTCTCCTCGGTCGCGTACGCACCGGACGAGATCCTGCTCACCCTGTCGATCGCCGGTCTCGCAGCGGTCTCGATCTCGCCGTGGGTGGGTCTCGCGGTCGTCGCGGTGCTCGCCACCGTCGTGGCGTCGTACCGGCAGAACGTGCACGCCTACCCCTCCGGCGGTGGCGACTACGAGGTGAGCACGGTCAACCTCGGACCCACCGCGGGTGTGACGGTCGCGAGCGCGCTGCTGGTCGACTACATCCTGACCGTCGCGGTGTCGATCTCCTCCGGTGCCCAGTACGCAGCGGCCGCGATCCCGGCGCTACGGGGCCACGAGGCGCTCTTCGCGATCTCCCTCGTCGTGATCATCGCGATGATCAACCTTCGCGGCGTCAAGGAGTCCGGCACCGCGTTCGCGATCCCGACCTACCTCTTCATGTTCGCGATCGGCTCGATGGCGGTCGTCGGCGTGGTGCGGCACTTCCTCGGCAACCTCCCGATGGCGTCGAGCTCGAGCTACCAGATGCTCGCGGAGCCGGGCTTCGAGCAGGGCTTGATGGGGATCGCGGGCGGGTTCCTCGTGCTGAGGGCGTTCGCCTCGGGCTGCGCCGCGCTCACGGGTGTCGAGGCGATCAGCAACGGCGTGCCCGCCTTCCGCAAGCCGAAGAGCCGGAACGCCGCGACCACGCTGCTGATGCTCGGCGGCCTGTCGGTCGGCATGGTGATGTCGATCCTGCTGCTCGCACGCTGGACGGGCATCCACTTCGTCGAGATCCCCGCCGAGCAGCTCATGGTCGACGGGCGGTCGGTCGGACCGGACTTCGTCCAGGACCCGGTGATCGCCCAGCTCTCCCACACGGTGTTCGGCTCGTTCAGTCCGGCGTTCTACCTGATCGCCGCGCTGACCGGGCTGATCCTCGTGCTCGCCGCGAACACGGCGTTCAACGGGTTCCCGGTGCTGGGATCGATCCTGGCGAAGGACGGCTACCTTCCGCGCCAGCTCCACACCCGCGGGGACCGGCTCGCGTTCTCGAACGGCATCCTGACCCTGGCCATCGCCGCGATCGTGCTGATCTGGGCCTTCGATGCCCAGGTCACCCGGCTGATCCAGCTGTACATCGTGGGCGTGTTCGTCTCCTTCACCCTGAGTCAGCTCGGCATGGTCCGGCACTGGACCCGGCACCTGAAGACCGAGCCGGAGGCCGACGTCCGGTCGCGGATGCGGCGCTCTCGGGTCATCAACGCCTTCGGCTTCATGATGACCGCGACCGTCCTGGTGGTGGTGCTGATCACCAAGTTCACCCGCGGGGCGTGGATCGCGATCCTGGCGATGATCTGCGTGTTCGTCCTCATGAAGTCGATCCGCCGGCACTACGACCTGGTCCGGCGCGAGCTCGCCCTGGGACCCGACCCCGACGCCGCCAAGGCGCTCCCGAGCCGGGTCCACGCGATCGTGCTCGTGTCGCACGTCCACCGTCCGACGATGCGCGCGCTCGCCTATGCGCGTGCGTCTCGGCCGCAGGTCCTCGAGGCGGTGAGCGTCGGGGTCGACCCGGACGACGTCGCCCGGCTGCGAACCGAGTGGGAGTCTCTCGCCCTGCCCGTGCCGCTCAAGGTCCTCGACTCGCCGTTCCGCGAGATCACCCGCCCGATCCTCACGTACGTCCGGTCGATCCGGCGGGACAGCCCGCGCGACCTGGTCGTCGTCTACATCCCTGAGTACGTCGTCGGTCACTGGTGGGAGCAGCTGTTGCACAATCAGAGCGCCTTGCGTCTCAAGGGACGCCTCCTGTTCACGCCGGGGGTGGTGGTCGCGTCGGTGCCGTGGCAGCTCGCCTCGAGCGAGGGCCAGACCGGCCTCGAGGACCGACTCCGAGGAGCACCCGGCCGTGGCTACTGACCGCCTGCACGCGTCCGGCCGTTCGCGGGGGGCCGGTCGGCCGGACCGCCGCGACCCACGCGGGCTGCCGGGTCGGCGTGCCCCGCGAGCCCGCGGCGTCGTCGACGACGTCCCGCCGGACGCGCCCCTCGTCGAGCTCGAGATCGGGCCCGTCGCGCACGGCGGTCACTGCGTGGCCCGGTACGAGGGCCGCGTCGTCTTCGTGCGGCACACTGCGCCCGGCGAACGGGTCCGGGCTCGGTTGACCCAGGCCGGCGACGGAGCGTCGCTCTGGCGGGCCGACGCCGTCGAGATCCTGGAGCCGTCCCCCGACCGCGTGCCGTCGGCGTGGCCTGCCGCCGGGCCTGACGGTGTCGGAGGGGGTGAGCTCGCGCACCTCTCGCTTGCCGCCCAGCGTCGCTGGAAGTCCTTCGTGGTCGCGGAGCAGCTCCGTCGGCTCGCGCACGACGACCGTGCCGTCGAGGTCGTCGCGCTTCCCGGGGACGACGACCGTGGTGGCCTTCGGTGGCGCACCCGGATCGACCTGGTCGTGGACGACGACGGTCGCGCCGGGATGCGCGGCCACCGGTCGCACCGGATCCGTGCCCTCGACTCGATGCCGCTCGCGGTCGAGGCGATCGAGACGCTCGACCTCTTCGCGCGTCGGTGGCCGGTCGGCGCGCGGATCGAGGCTGTCGCGCCGGTGGGTGGCGACGCTCCCGTGGTCCTGGTCGACGGGCTGCTCTGGGACCTCGCGCGACACCGTCCGGCCTCCGGCTCGCAGGTGCGGACGGCCGTGCACGAGCGGGTGGCGGCCGCCGGCCGGCAGTACGAGTACCGGGTGACCGCGGACGGCTTCTGGCAGGTCCACCGCGCCGCGCCGACGACCCTGGTCGAGGCGGTGCTCGACGGACTGACCGGGCTCGACCTCGACGGCGCGACCGTCGTGGACCTGTACTCCGGCGCTGGACTGTTCAGCTCGCCGCTCGCCGATGCCGTCGGACCCGCCGGTCAGGTCGTCGCAGTCGAGGGCGACGAGCGCGCGGTGCACGACGCACGTCGCAACGCCCACCTCCGGCACAACGTGAGCCTGCTGCACGGCGACGTGTCTCACGTCCTCGGTGACCCCGGCGCGGACTCGTCGCTCGTGCACGCCGACGCGATCGTGCTGGACCCGCCGCGGACGGGTGCCGGCAGGAAGATCGTGGCGCAGGTGTGCGCGGTCCGCCCCGACCGGGTCGTGTACGTGGCCTGCGACCCTGCCGCGCTGGCGCGCGACGTCGCGTACTTCGCCGAGGACGGGTACCGGCTCGACCGGCTCAGTGCCTTCGACCTGTTCCCGATGACCCACCACGTCGAGTCCGTGGCGGTGCTGGACCGGGTGCGATGACGGCGCCGTCACCGTCACCCGTGCGCGTGCGCAGGTGGCCGGTCAGAGCGCGCTGAGCTCCGCATCGACGGAGGCGACCCATTCGCGGACGTGGTCGGGGTCGCGCCAGTCCCCGGCGCGCGTCCGCGCCATCGCCGCGGCGGGGAACCCGCGCGCATCGGGGGCGAGACAGCCGCCGAACGTCATGTGCCCGCGCGCGCGGACCAGGTCCATGGCCGCCGCCACGTGCGGAACGGGTGGGATGGCGCCGCCGCGGGCGGAGTCGTCGAGCGGCCCGGACGTCACGAGCCAGGTCGGCGTCGCGCGCAGGGCCGCGGCGTGGCTCCGGACCCATCGGCGGGCGTCTCTGTGCCACCGTCCGGCGCTGAGGGACCCGGCGACGACGACCGCCTCGTAGCCCGTCGGGTCGCCCGCGGCGCGGGCCGGGACCGCCACTGCGCCCCGTCCGAGCCGGACGAACGCCTCGGCGATCATCTCCGCGAGTCCCGCGGTGCCCTGGCGGGACGTTCCGTATGCCACCAGGATCGTCATGCCTCCGAGGATCCTGAGGCGGCGTGCCACGGTCGAGGGCCGGAGGTCCCGGCAGCCGGAACCTCACCCTGAGCGGCGATGACGTCCCCGGGCGACGGCACCCCCCTAGGCTCGGGTCGTGACCGCCGCCGCCTCGCCCGTGCCCGGGTCGCTGCCCGAGGGGCTCGTCGGACTGACGGCAGCCGAGGCGGCGGCGCGCGTCGCCGACGGTCGCGCCAACACCGTCTCGACGTCGTCGTCGAGGAGCGTCGGTGCCATCCTCCGGGGCAACGTCTTCACGCTGTTCAACGGGATCCTCGGTGCGGCACTCGTGGTCGTGCTGGTCGTCGGCCAGTGGCAGGACGCGCTGTTCGGTGGCGTGCTGGTGGTCAACTCCGCGATCGGGGTGCTCGGCGAGTACCGGGCCAAGCGCGTGCTCGACCGTCTCGCGATCCTCGACGCGCCTGCTGCGCGCGTCGTCCGGGACGCGACCGAGGTCTCGGTCGACATCCGCGACGTCGTGCTCGACGACGTGCTGCTCCTCGCCGTCGGCGACCAGGTACCGGTCGACGCCACCGTGCTCCGGCTCGCGGGTCTCGAGGTCGACGAGTCCGTGATCACCGGCGAGTCGGCGGCGGTCGTCAAGGCGGTCGGTGACGACGTGCTCTCGGGCTCGATCGTCGTGGCCGGGTCGGCGGGCGTCCGCGTGACCCGGGTCGGTGCCGACTCGTACGCGAACCGGCTGACGAGCTCGGCGCGGCGGTTCTCGCTGGTGCGTTCTGAGCTCCGGGCGGGGATCAACCGGGTGCTCGTCGTCGTGGCCTGGATCATCGGCCCGTTGAGCGCGCTGCTCATGTGGAGCCAGGTCCGGGCGCACGGGGGGTGGCAGACGGCGTTCGCCGACGGTTCGTGGCGGTCGGCGGCCGTCTCGGGCGTCGCGGGCGTGGTCGGCATGGTGCCCGAGGGTCTCGTGCTGCTCACGTCGATCAACTTCGCGCTCGCGGCGATCGTGCTCGCGCGGCGCCAGGTGCTGGTGCAGGAGCTGCCGGCCGTCGAGGTCCTCGCGCGGGTCGACGTGCTCTGCCTCGACAAGACGGGCACGCTCACCGACGGGACGATGGCGCTGGACCGACTCGAGGACCTCGCGGTGGTTCCGGGAGCCCGCGAGGCGCTCGCCGCGATCGGGGGCGACCGCGGTGCGAACACCACGGCGGCGGCGATCGCCGCCGGGCTCGTGGGCGTCGTGCCTGCGGAGGTCGACGACGTGGTCGCGTTCTCGTCCGCGCGCAAGTGGAGCGCGGTACGAACCTCGGCGGGCACCTGGGTGCTGGGTGCGCCGACGATCGTGCTGGCCGGGTCGACCGAGGAGACTGCCACCGCGGCGCGGGACAGAGCCGCCGTCGTCGCTCGCGAGGGCGCGCGGGTCCTGGTCCTGTGCCGGGCGGAGCGGGCCGAGGGCACTGACGGTGCCGAGACCGCTGGCGATCGCGACGGTGCAGGACGAGACGCGCCCGTCCTGCCGGTCGGCCTCGTGCCCGTCACGCTCGTCGTCCTGCGTGAGCACGTGCGGCCCGACGCGGCCGAGACGCTGGCGTACTTCCGCGACCAGGGCGTCGAGCTGACCGTCATCTCCGGCGACGACCCGGCGACGGTCGGCGCGATCGCGACGGCACTGGACCTGAGCGGCACCGGCGGAACGGTCGTCGGCATCGATGCCGGGTCGCTCCCGACCGAGATCGGCGCCCTGTCCCGCGTGATGACGACCGAGCACGTGTTCGGACGGGTGACTCCCGAGCAGAAGCGCGCGATGGTGCACGCGCTGCAGCACGCAGGCCGCACGGTGGCGATGACCGGTGACGGCGTCAACGACGCGCTGGCGCTCAAGGACGCCGACCTGGGGATCGCGATGGGTTCCGGTGCCGCTGCGACGAAGGCGGTCGCGCGGCTCGTGCTGCTCGACGGGCGGTTCTCGTCCCTTCCCGGCGTGGTCGGTGAGGGGCGGCGGGTCATCGCCAACATGGAGCGGGTCGCCAACCTGTTCCTGAGCAAGACGACCTATGCGGCGCTCCTGGTGGTGGCGAGCGTGCTGTTCGTCGCGCCGTACCCGTTCCAGCCGCGACACCTCACGCTGGTCAGCGCGTTGACGATCGGCATCCCGGCGTTCTTCCTCGCGCTGGCGCCGAGCTCGCGGAGGTACCTGCCGGGGTTCCTGCCCCGCGTGCTGCGGCTCTCCGTGCCGTCGGGCCTGATCATGGGGACGGTCGTGTTCGCGACCCACGCGGTGGTGCGGTCGCGCGTGGTCGAGCAGGAGGCCCGGTCGGCCGCGACCGCCGTCCTGCTGTGCTGCGGCCTGTGGCTGATCGGCGTGCTCGCCCGACCGTGGCTCTGGTGGAAGGTGGCGCTCGTCGGCGCGATGGCCGCGGCGGGTGCCGGTGGGTTCCTCGTCCCCGTCGTCCGCGGGTTCTTCGCGCTGCACGTCCTGACGGCGCAGTCGGCGGTGGTCGTCGCCGCGGCCGTGGCGGTCGGCTGCGCAGGGATCGAGGCGGTCGCCCGTCGTCGCGGTCGAGGTGCGCCGCCGGGCCGTCCGGCATGATGGAGGCGGGTCGCGCACGCGCGCGGGGCCGCTACGATGTATCTTGATGTCAAGATATCTACGAGGTGCCCGGTCCTCGGTGTCGTGGGGTGGGAGATGCCTCGTCACACGGCCCGACGACCATGCGCGCGTCGGGTGAACCGCCAGCCGAAGGAGCCATCAGTGAGCAGCGTCGACACGTTCGGGTCGAAGGGGACCCTCCTGGTCGGAGAGACCGCCTACGAGATCTACCGCCTCTCGGCGGTCCCGGGGACCGAGCGTCTCCCGTACAGCCTCAAGGTCCTCGCGGAGAACCTGTTGCGTACCGAGGACGGCGCGAACACGACCGCGGACCACGTGCGCGCGATCGCCGGCTGGGACCCCGACGCGCAGCCCGACACCGAGATCCAGTTCACGCCGGCGCGAGTGATCATGCAGGACTTCACGGGTGTCCCGTGCGTCGTCGACCTGGCCACCATGCGCGAGGCCGTCGTCGACCTCGGCGGCGACCCGTCGCGGATCAACCCCCTCGCGCCCGCCGAGCTCGTGATCGACCACTCGGTGCAGATCGACGTCGCGGGACGTGCCGACGCGTTCCGC
>JAJYCD010000098.1 GCA_021778635.1 Actinomycetes bacterium | reverse complement strand
ACGACCGAGCGGTGAGTCCTCCCGTCATCCCTCCGCCCCGCGAGCCTCCGCCCCACAGCCGCATGCGCCACGATGGGCGCCGGAGGCGACGGAGGTGATCCCATGGCCGGGACGGCGGAAGGCAACCGGGGCGGTGTCCGGCTGCGCTGGGCTGCGCTGCTGGCCTTCGGCACGGGGTTCGGGTACGTCGAGGCAGCGGTGGTCACGTACCTCCGCCGCGTCATCGGGTACCACGCCGGTTATCAGGTGGGCGCCCAGCGGGTCTACCTCGACCTCGGCGCGATCGCGTTCGTCCAGCCGCAGCACTCGGTGCTCGTCGACCCCGTCCTCACGCAGGTCGAGGTCGCCCGGGAGGCGGCGACGATCCTCATGCTGGTGGCGATCGGGATCGTCGCCGCCGAGACGTGGGGGCGCCGGCTCGCGGCGTTCTTCATCGCCTTCACGGTCTGGGACCTGACGTACTACCTGTTCCTCCGGGTGATCGACGGGTGGCCGACGAGCCTGCTGGACCGCGACGTGTTCTTCCTGATCCCGGTGACGTGGGTGGGTCCGGTCGCGACGGCGGTGGTCGCCTCGGCGTTGGTGCTGGTGATCGCGTCATGGGTGTACGTGACCGGTGGGCGCCGACGCGTCGCCCGCACGACGGGGTCGTCGTGACCGGCCCTCGACGCCGTGCCACACTGCGGCGATGAGCATCGGCGACGGCGAGGTCGACCCGGTCGCGCCGGTCGGTCCGGCGCCCTCGGCACAGGGCCAGCTGGAGGGTCGCCGGATCCCGGCGTGGCTCAGGCCCACCGCGCACGAGAGCCGCGTCCCGGTGGTCCTGGCGATCCTGGTCGCCGCCGGCCTCCAGCTGCTGCTCTCGCAGCAGTTCACCCTGATCCGCCCGCGGTGGTTGCTGCCGTCGTTGGAGATCGCCCTGCTGGCCACGCTGACCGCGCTCAGCCCGACACGGCGCACCCGGTACACCCAGGTCGGCCGATACCTCAGCCTCCTGCTGGTCGGGCTCATCTCGTTCGACAACGGGTTCAGTGCGCTCCTGCTCGACATGGGCCTGATCAACGGCACCGCCGGGGACCAGGCGTCTCCCCTGCTCGCGTCGGCGGTCGCGATCTACCTGACGAACGTCATCGCCTTCGGCATCTGGTACTGGGAGCTGGACCGGGGCGGACCGTTCGCCCGCGCGGCAGCGCTGAACCCCTATCCCGACTTCCTCTTCCCGCAGATGACCGTGCACCAGCTCGCGTCCGAGCACTGGGAGCCCCGCTTCGGCGACTACCTCTACGTCAGCTTCACCAACGCCACGGCGTTCTCACCCACGGACACGATGCCGCTGCCGCGGTGGGCGAAGGGCCTCATGGCCGCGCAGAGCGCGATCGCGCTGTCCACCACGGCGCTCGTGATCGCGCGCGCGGTGAACATCCTCAAGTAGGGGTGCGGATCGGGATGCGCGACGCCATCGGGAGCGTCGGACGTCGACGCGGTCGGACGGGTCGCGGGCTTTGGCGGCCGATGCGCGGTGGCGGTAGGGTGACCCCGCAAGGTGCCCGTCGTTAGCTGAGGCTCCTTCGCGGAAACATGCCAGCGACCCCGAACGTCCAGAGACGCCCCGGGTCAGGACAGGCTGCCCCGACCTAAGGGGTAGCTCCGATTGGCTCCCGCCCCGGCGGGTCGACGCCGCGAAGTGCCAAAGGTCTTACGAGGACGAGGAAGCCCAGACCGGTCGGTCTGACCTCGCATGCGTGCCTCGTGGAGCGAGAGGAGCGCGTCGATGAAGGAAAGCCATAGTCCGCGTCTCCTGCTGGTGCCGACCGCGTTCTAGGCGCATCGGCCCCGGCGCCCCGGGGTCGTCGCTGCGACTCTCGACCATCTCGAGGTCGCACGAGCCCCCTCGCGCACGGACGCGGGAGAACCGCCGGCCCACCTCCACCACCTCAGACCGATCCGCGCGTCCGCGCGGAGGGCAGGTTGACATGACCAGCGACACGAGCTCCACCTCAGCACAGCGCGAGTCCGCCGTGCTCGACTCCGCGCACCTCGGCGACATCGAAGGTGCCCTGGGCACCATCAGGCTCGGCGACGACGCGCCGCGCACGCGCCTGTCGGCGAAGTTCCGCACCCTGCTGGCGATCGTCGGCCCTGGCCTGATCGTCATGGTCGGCGACAACGACGCCGGCGCGTTCGGCACCTACACCGAGGCGGGCCAGAACTACGGCACGCGCCTGCTGTGGACCCTGCTGCTGCTCGTGCCCGTGCTGTACGTGAACCAGGAGATGGTGCTGCGCCTGGGCGCCGTGACCGGCGTCGGCCACGCCCGCCTCATCCTCGAGCGGTTCGGGAAGTTCTGGGGCGCGTTCAGCGTGATCGACCTGTTCATCCTCAACGCGCTCACGATCGTCACGGAGTTCATCGGGATCAGCCTGGGCCTGCGCTACCTCGGCCTTCCCCAGGTGCCCGGGGTGATCGTCGCCGCGGCCGTGATCATCGCCGCCGTCAGCACGGGATCGTTCCGCCGGTTCGAGCGGGTCAGCATGGCGTTGGTCGCCGGATCGCTCCTGCTGATCCCGATCTTCTTCATGGTGCACCCGAGCGCCGGCCAGGTCGCGCACGACATCGTCATCCCGGGGCTGCCGGCTGGCGCCCAGCTCTCGACGGTGATGCTCCTGATCATCGGGATCGTCGGCACGACGGTCGCGCCGTGGCAGCTGTTCTTCCAGCAGTCCTACGTGATCGACAAGCGCATCACGCCGCGGTTCATGAGCTACGAGAAGGTCGACCTGTGGATCGGGATCGTGATGGTGATCGTCGGCGCCGGCGCGATCATGACCTTCACCTACACGACGTTCGCCGGTCGGCCGGAGCTCGGGAACTTCACCGACGCCTTCGGGGTGGCCCAAGGTCTCGGTCGGTACGTCAGCCGCGCCGCGGGAGTCCTGTTCGCGATCGCGCTCATCGACGCGTCGATCATCGGCGCCTCGGCCGTCGGGCTCTCGACGTCGTACGCGATCGGTGACGTGCTCGGGCTGAAGCACTCGCTGCACCGCAAGCTGAGCGAGGCGAAGGGCTTCTACGCGGTGTTCGCCGGTCTGCTCGCCGTGGCGGCCGTCATCGTCCTGATCCCCGGCAGCCCGCTCGGGCTCCTCACCGTCGGGGTCCAGACCCTCGCCGGGGTGCTGCTCCCGTCCGCCACGGTGTTCCTGCTGCTGCTGTGCAACGACGCGCAGGTGCTCGGTCCGTGGGTCAACGGTCGATGGCTGAACGTCTTCACCTCGCTCGTCATCGCCGTGCTCGTGATGATGTCCATCGTGCTGACGGCGAGCGTGCTGTACCCGTCCATCACGGCGGGCACGATCCTGTGGATCCTCGCGGTCGGCAGCCTGCTCGCCGTCGCGTCGGGGGCCGTTCTCGCGGTCCATCGCCGGCGTCACCCGGTACCCGAGGTGGAGCGGGTCGACAAGGCCCTGCGCGCGAGCTGGCGGATGCCGCCGCTCACACTCCTCACGTTGCCCGAGCTCTCCGCGAGCCGGCGCGTGGGCCTCACCGTGCTGCGGAGCTACCTGCTGATCGCGATGGCGCTCGTGGTCGTCCGGGTCGTCCAGCTCGCGCTCGGTCACTGAGCGACCTCCCCTAGTCTCGAGTCATGCGCCGTCCGCGCTCACCACGTTCCGGAAAGGGCCTGGTCGTGAACACCACCATCGATGAGGACGCTGCACCCCCCGTCGTCTCCCTGTCGTCGCTCCTCAAGCACCCGGTGGTCGACACGAAGGGCAAGCAGCTCGGCAGGCTCGCCGACGCGATCATCAGGCTGCGGGGGGACGGGTACCCGCAGGTCAGCGCACTCGTCGTACAGGTCTCCTCCGGCGTCGTCTACGTGCCGATCGCGGACGTCTCTGCCATGAGCGAGGAGCGGATCGAGCTCTCGTCGGCTCGGCTGGACGTGCGTCCGTTCGAGCGCCGGGCAGGAGAGGTCCTGCTCCGCGCCGACGTGCTCGGCCACCGCCTGATCGACGTCGAGCGGGCCGCACTCGTCCGGGCCAACGACATCCTCCTGACGCACGCGTCGGGCCAGTGGATCGTGACCGGCCTCGAGGTCCGCGGGCGCGGGTGGTGGGGCGGCTCGAAGGCCGACCGTCCTCACCGTTCACGCGACTGGCGCTCGTTCGAGGCCCTGATCGGGCACGAGCCCTCGGTCCTCGTGCGGTCCACGTTCGGGCAGCTCCAGCGGCTCAAGGCCGCGCAGATCGCCGACCTGATCGAGACGGCGTCCGTCAAGGAGCAGGACGAGCTCCTGACCCAGGTCCACGGGGACCCCGAGCTCGAGGCCGACGTCTTCGAGGAGCTCGACGAGGACCGGCTCACCCAGCTGCTCCGGACGCGCAGCGCCGAGGACGTCGCGTCCGTCCTGGACCACATGCGCGCCGACGACGCCGCCGACGCCATCACCGACCTGCCCCAGGACCGCCGGCGGGCCGTCCTGGACCTGCTGAGCGATCCGCAGCGCATCAAGGTCGTGAACCTGCTCGGCTACCACGACGCCACGGCCGGCGGGCTGATGGGTGTGGAGTTCGTCCGGCTGCCCGAGACCGCGACCGTCCACGACGCGATCTCACTGATCCGCGCGGCGACCGGTCATCAGCCCGAGGCCCTGACCACGATCTTCAGCGTGGACGACGACGACCGGCTGGTCGGCGCCATCAGCCTGGTGCGGGCGCTCCAGGTGGCCCCGGAGTCACTGCTGCGCGACGTCGCGGAGTCCGACCCCGTGCACGCCGCGCCGCAGGACGACATCGTCGACGTGACCACCCGGATGGCCGACTTCAACCTGCTCGTGCTCCCGGTGCTCGACGAGCACGGTCGCATCCTCGGCGTGGTGACGGTCGACGACGCGCTCGAGGCCGCGCTGCCCCAGGACTGGCGGCGCCGCGAACCGCACCCGCACGTGTCCTCGACCTGAGCCGGGGCGCTCGATCACCTGCCCGCCCCGACCGGCGGGCGCGCGGTCGGGCAACACACGCCGGCGTATCCCGAGGTCATGACGGGTCCGGGCGACACTGGGACGGTGATGATCCGTGGGCTCCGCCAGCCCCGTCCACCCGCCCTGGACGGTGACGTCGTGCTGGGCTCGCCGCCGGCGACACGGGACCGCACGCGGTTCCTCGGCCAGTGGAACAGCGCGGTCACGAGCTACTACGTCCTGACCGGCGCGACCGCGGTGCTGGTCGTGCTCGGCCTGGTGATGGTGCTCTCGAGCTCGACGGTCAGCGCCTTGTCCGTGGGCCAGTCCCCCTACGCGCTGTTCGCCAACCAGGCGCAGTTCGCGCTCATCGGCGTGCCCGTGCTGGTCGTCGCCGCGCGGGTCCCGGTGCACGTGTTCACGCGGTTCGCGTGGGTCCTCCTCGGTGCGTCCGCGCTGTTCCAGCTCGCGGTGTTCGCGCCGGGGGTCGGCATCTCGATCCAGGGTCACCGGAACTGGATCCGGCTGGGCGGGTACTCGGCGCAGCCGTCCGAGGTGGTCAAGCTCGCGCTCGCGATCTGGTTGGCCACGGTGCTCGCGCGCAAGCGTCCGCTGCTGCACGACTGGAAGCACGCGTTGATCCCGGTGCTGCCCGTGTCCGCGATCATGATCGGCCTCGTGCTGATCGGGCACGACCTCGGCACGGCGCTGGTGATGGTCATCCTGGTCGCCGGCGCGCTGTTCGTGGCCGGGGTCCCGCTCCGGATCTTCGCCGTCGCCGGGGGGCTGGCGGGGCTGGCGGTGGGTGCGCTGACGATCACCAGCGCGAACCGGGCCGGTCGGGTGTTCTCCTGGCTCAGCGCCACCTGCGACGGGCAGGGTGCGTGCTACCAGTCCAAGCACGGCATCTGGGGTCTCGCGAGCGGCGGGTGGGGCGGTCTCGGCCTGGGGGAGAGCCGCCAGAAGTGGGGCTACCTGCCCGAGCGGCAGAACGACTTCATCTTCGCGATCATCGGCGAGGAGCTCGGACTGGTCGGCACGGTGCTCGTGCTCGTGCTCTTCGCGTTGATCGCGCTGGCGATGGCCCGCATCATCCGCCGGCACCCCGACCCGTTCGTCAAGATCGCGACCGGCGCCATCATGTGCTGGATCATCGGCCAGGCGCTGATGAACATCGCCGTCGTGATCGGTCTGGCTCCGGTCATCGGTGTCCCGTTGCCGCTGGTCTCCGCGGGAGGCTCCGCCCTGATCATCACGCTCGCCGCCATGGGCGTCGTGATCGCCTTCGCGCGCAGCGAACCCGGCGCCGCGGAAGCACTCGCGGCGCGACCGGGCGTGGTGCGTCGATCGCGCGCCGTGATCGGTCGCGTCCGCGGGGCGTCCCCGGCCCGGAGGGCCTAGGCGCTCACGGCGTGATCGTCAGCGTGACCCCCGCACTCGTCGAGCCGGTCAGGGTGGTGGTCTGCCCGTAGGCGGCGGTCAGCGTCGACGTGCCTGCGGCCCAGGTCGCGGTCGTCGCGCCCGGCACCGTGAGGCTGGCCGTGCCGGCGCTGACCGTCCCGGTGCCGAGGACGGCGCCGTCCCGGCTGAACGTGACGGTGCCGGAGCCCACGGTCCCGGTACCGCCCGTGACCGTCGCCGTCAGCACGATCGGCGTCGACACGCCCGCCTTGAACGTGCTGGTGTCCGAGGTCAGCGTCGTCGTGGTCGGGTAGCGGACGACGACGCTCGTCGCGGCGGACGTCGATCCCGTGATGGTCGCCGTCCCGTTGAACGTCGCGGTGAGTGACGACGTGCCGCCGGCCCAGGTCGCCGTGGACGGCGTGAGGGCGGCGCTCCACGTCGAGCCGCTCTTGGTCAGCGCGACGTCCCCGAGCGAGACCCCGTTGCGCAGGAACGTCACCGTGCCGCCCGACAGCCCGGAGCCGTTGCCGGACGTGGGGGTGACCGTCGCGGTCAGGGTGAGGGCGTCGCCCGCGTTGATGGTGCCTGCCGACGACGCCACCGTGGTCGTCGTGCCGATCTGGGTGAGGGTGAACGACGTCGTGACCTCGGTCGCCGTCGTGGTCGACGCATCGGCGGCTGCCGACGTCGGGGAGACCTGCCACCCGGCGACGTTCGGCGTGACCGTGTAGTCCGAGGTCCGGTCGACGTAGACGACCTCGGCGCCGGTGCCGATCCCGGCGGTGCCGGAGTAGACCGTCGCCCCGCCCGGGGCGCTGCGCGTGATGGTGAACGGCATCGACGGCGCACCGGCCACCGTCGAGGTCGCGGTCACGCGCACGCGCATCTCGGACACCGTGACGTTCGCGCTGGTCGCACCGTCGGCGACGGAAGCCGTGTAGGTGCCGACGTGCCCGGCGGGTCCGGAGACGATGGCCGTCCAGGCGCCGGGGGGAACCTGGTTGAAGGTCGTGGCGAAGGTGTTCGTCCCGGTGCGCACGGCGGGTTGCGCCGCGAGCGACAGCCCTCCGGCCGGGTTCGGGTCGAGGGCGACCAGGGCACCCGTGAGGTCGAAGCCCTGGGTCGACGTGACCGTGACCGTCACCTGGCGGGACGCCACGTAGAGCACGATGTCGGCGGAGAGCAGCTGACCCGAGCTCAGCGTGACGGCCCTGGTCGTCGGGCTGTAGCCGGTCGCGCTGACCACGAGCGAGTAGGTGCCGTCCGCGATCCCGGTGAGCGTGAACGCCCCGGCAGTCGTGGTGGTGCTCGTCAGGAGGGCGCCCCCGCTCGCGTGCAGCTCGACCGTCGCGCCGTCGAGCGGCGTGGCGGCGGCCGCACCCGCCTGGCCGGACACCGTGCCGGTGATGGTGTTCGTCCGCGTCGCGACCGGCAGGCTCAGCGTCGTCGGCTGGCCCGCGGCGACCGTGACGTTGACGGTGAGCGGGGAGAAGCCGCCACCGGTGATGGACAGGGAGTACGTGCCGGGGTCGATGCTGGCGAACGTGTACTTCCCGCCCGTGGGTGCCGTCGGGCAGGTCGTCGACGGGACCGTGGTGCAGTTCTGCTCCGTGGTCCCGGCGACGCCGATCAGCGAGACGTCGAGCGCGTCGACGGCCGTCGAGCCGGGGTTCGCCGGGTCGTACATCGTGACGGTCAGCGTCACCGGGAGCGCCTTCATCAGGAGGTCCTGGGTGACGTCCCCACCGCCGGCGATGGTCACCGTGGCTGACGTCGACCCGTCGGCGAAGCTGTAGCCCGGCGCCTGCACCGTCAGGGTCCACGTCCCGTCGCTGAGGCCCTGCGTCGTCGTCGTCCCCGTGATGCGGTAGGCGCCGGACGTGTCGGTGGTCGCCGTGAACACCTGGCCGCCGGCCTGCGACGCCCGGACCGCGACACCGGCCAGCGTGCTCGTGAAGCTCGAGTGCTGGACGGAGACCGTGCCGCTGATCACGCCCAGCTTGACGACGGTCACGGGGATCGGCGTCGACTGCCCGGCGGCCACGGTCACCGAGAACGTGTCGAACTGGTAGCCGGCGGCCTGGACGAGCACCTGGTAGGTGCCGCTCGCCATCTGACCGAACGAGACCGAGCTGGTGCCCGGGATCGCGGCCGTCGTGATGTTGCCGGAGCCGGGACGGATGAGGGTGACCACCGGGTCCTGGACCGGGGTACCGGGGGCCGCGCCGGTCACGACGGACACCGTGAGGTCCCCGAACCTCGGGAGGTCGATGGTGACCGGGGTGAGGGCGGCCGGGAGCACCGGCACCGTGAAGGTCACGGTGCGTGAGTCGAAGCCGGCCAGGGACGCGGTCACCCGGTACGACCCTGGGCGCACGAGGGTGCCGCCGGCGGGATCCGTCGGCTGCGACGGGTCGGACCAGACGAGCGTCGCCTGGCCCGGTGTCCCGGTCGCGACCGCCTGGAGCCCAGCGTTGCTCGTGCCGGGAGGGCCCTGGTCGACCACGAACGTCGTGGCCGCGATCTCGGCTGCGGTCGGCGCCGGAGCGCCGGTGAACGTGATCGTGCCGGCGAAGGACCGTCCGGTCGGCTCGAGCACCAAGGGCGACGTGAGGTCGGCGATGGCGACGTTCGTGCGGGTGAGCGTGCGGTAGGGCGCGGTGCCGCCGCCGGCGTCCGGGTAGGACACCGTGACGTTCACCAGGTCCGTCACCAGGGGGAGGAAGACCTTCGACGGCGCGTCGACCTCGGCCTGCGTCGCGACCACCTGGAACGTGCCGTCCGCGGCCGTCGTGGCCGTTGCGGAGGTCGTCACCGGGACGAGGCCGGAGTAGCCGGTGATGCCGGTGAGCTGGACCGTGGCGCCGGCGACCGGGCTGAACGCCGTCGCGGCGAGCTGCGTGACGACGGTTCCGCCGAACGCGCTGCGGGGCCGCGTGAGCACCACCTGGGTCGCGATGTCCTGGTTGTTGCCGACGGTGATGTCCGGCGAGGACGCCGTGAGCTGTACCGCCGACGTCGCGCCGGGCGGGGTCGTGGTCCAGGAGATGTCGAACCGGTAGGTCCCGGCGGGCAGGTGGGTGACGACGACCTGGCCGTCGGTGCCCGTCGTCCACGGGGTGGTGGGCGGGGTGTAGGTCCCGGCGGAGAGGTGGACTGCGGTCACGACGGCACCGGGCGCGGGAAGCAGCGCGGTCGTCCCGCTGTCCGAGAGGACCGTGACGGCGACCCTCGCCTGGCGGTCCATCGTCGCGTCGTAGCGGCGCACGTCCCCGGGGTTCAGCACGATCGCGACCGGCGCCACCGGCAGGTACTCGTCGTCACCCGGGACGACGGAGACGTCGAACGAGCCGCTGCCCAGGCGTTCCAGGTCGTACGAGCCGTCGGGCTTGGTCGCGGCGCACTTGGCGCCGCCGGTGACCGTGCAGGTGACCGTGCCGTCGGGTGCCGTCGAGACCGTGCACGGGCCGAGCACGGTGGTCGACCCGGACGGCCGGGCGATCACGCACGTGCCGGCGGGGACCGCGCCGACGCGGGTGAGGATCGTCCCGACGATCGACGGTGACGGGTACAGGGCCACCTGCGCCGCCTCGACGGTCTGGCCCATGGGGACCTTGACCTGGACCGTGCCGGGCTCGTAGCCGGGTGCCGAGATCGTCAGCGTGTACAGCCCGGGCAGCAGCCCGGTGGTGCCGGGGGCCGGGATGACGTACTCGAGGTCGGGGGCCGACGTCACCGTGATGGTGCGCGTCGAGCCGTCGGCCGCCGGGGCCGTCATCGTCACCGTGATCTGGCACACCTCGGGCTTGCCGCTCGCGTCGACACCGAGGTTGGTGCAGGTGATCTGGCCGTTGGTGCGGGCGTCCGAGACCCTGCCTCGGATCACCGACGTCGAGAGCAGGCCGGACCCGGGGATCGGGGTCATCTCGAGGTTGCTGCTCGCGGCGGACCCGGCCACGACGGTGACCGGCGCGAACGCGTCGAGGTGTCCGAACAGCTGCGCGGAGAGCACGTACGTGCCGGGAGCGATGCCGTTGAAGCGGAACGTCCCGTTCGCGTCGGACGTGCTCATCGTCTTGTAGGTGTTCGTCCCGTCCGTCAGCGTGAGCCCGGCCCCCCCGAGACCCGTCCCGCCGGGGTCGCGGACGGTGCCCTGCACGACGCCGGTCGACAGGCCGAGCCGCACGTCGAGCTGGGCGGCCGAGGCCCCGGTGCCGAGCTGAACCTGGGTGGTCTGCGACGCGTACCCGGGACCGCTGACCGTCACGGTGTACGTCGACGGCACGGGCAGGTTCGCGAGCACGAAGGTGCCGACCTGGCCGGAGGTCACCGTCGAGGCGGTCCGGGTCGTGGTCCCGTCGGTCGCGGTGACCGTGAGCCCGCCGAGGCCGCTGATCGCCCCGAGCGCGTCGGGACCGGTCACGGTCCCGGCCAACGACGCCACACCGTGGGCGAGGGCCAGGTCGACGACCGCGGTCCCGCCGGCGGTCAGCGCCACGAGCTGGGACTGCGCGCCGAAGCCGGTCCCGGCGGCGGTCACGAGGTAGGTGCTCGGGGTCGAGAGCCCGTCGACGGACCAGGCACCCACGGCGCCCTCGGTCGCGCTGCTCGTCGTCACGACGTTGGTCCCGTCGGTGATCGTCACGCTCACGCCGCCGAGGGGCCCGTCCGGGCCGGTGATCTGCCCGGACATCCGGCCGGCTCCGGCGATCATGGTGATCTTCAGCGGGGTCGCGGCGGCCTCGGCGCCCGTCATCTCGAAGCGTTGGGTCTGGAAGCCGGGCTTGGAGACCGTGATGAGGTAGTTGGACTGCGCCGACATCCCGGCGACGGCCCAGGTGCCGTCGTTGAGGGACGACGTGCTGCGGGCCGCGTCGGCGGCGCCGGTCGGCTGCAGCAGGAGCGACGAGGCGGCGATCTTGCCGAAGGCGCCACCACCCGTCGGGTTGCTGGTCAGAGCCGCGTTGACGATGGTGGCACCCGTGCCGGCCGCAGCTGCGCTGGTGGAGCCCGCGGCGCTCGGCCCCGCAGTGGCTCCTGACCCTGCCGAGCCGGCCGAGCCTGCCGCGCTGCCGACGAGCTGGCTCGCGGGCACGACCGAGACGGTGAACCCCGCAGGATCGGCCGCCGTGATGATGCCGCCGATCCGGACCCCGGACTGCGCGCCGCCCGCGCCGCCCGATCCGGCGGTGCCGCCGCTCGCACCCCCGCTCCCGCCCGCGCCGCCCGCGCCGCCGGC
>JAJYCD010000097.1 GCA_021778635.1 Actinomycetes bacterium | reverse complement strand
CTGATGCGCGCGATCCGATCCGCGCTCGACGCGGAGCAGCCCCTGCCACGGCATCGTCGGGATGACGGGACCTGAGCCTGCGGCCCCGTGACGCCGAGCCGGCAGAGGCGGTCCGTCGTCGCCCGCCCGCGCGTGCGTCACGCACCGACCGACCGCTCGTGCACCCGTGAACGGCCGTACTCGGCGAGGGCGTGGAAGGCTGCTTCAGGCGTCCAGGAGCCATCCGGGAGCACGCGCACGACGCCTCGCGCGGCGAGGTCGTAGTCGCGCTCCGGGTCCTCCGTGGTCGGCTGCCGAGACCATTCACACCGGCGGGGTGACGCTCGACGGCGGGAAGGTCGATCGCGACCCCGCCTGACGCCGACGGAACCAGGACACGCGCTCCGTATCACCCGCGTCCGAACACGCCGGGCGCACCCTCCGGCCTCCGATGAGCCGTTCGCAGGCTGGTCGCGGGGACCGCGACGAGGGACCGCGTATCGCTCTCGCCCGCCGGGCCTACGCAGGTCGGGTCGACGACACATGGCTGCGCGTCAGCACGTCGACTCGGCGGCGTTCCGATGCGACTCCTCCGAGAAGGCCCCCTCACCACACTCGGTGCCGCCCCGAGCGATCACCGGATCGGTCGGGCCGTCATGGATCGGGTCGAGGACGAGCTCTGACGCCTCGACTCCCTCCCCCGGGCGAAGCGACTCTAACGTTATCGTTAAAGTATCGTCAGAACGACGATATCGGAGCGGTCGGCTGGAGCACGGTCCCCCCGCGCCGAGCAGTTCGATGCGCGCCGGACCGACCGGTGCCAGGAGCAGAGGACGCGAGAATGGTCGACGCCGACCGGGCCAGGGACACCCCGCCCATGGGGTGGAACAGCTGGGACTGCTACGGCACCACGGTGACCGAGGCGGAGGTGCTGGCCAACGCACGTGCCATGGCGGAGTGCCTCCTGCCCCACGGGTGGGACACCGTGGTGGTGGACATCGCGTGGTCCGACCCGTCCGCTCGCGCCCACGGCTACAACGAGGATGCGCCGCTCACGATCGATGCCTACGGTCGGCTTCAACCCGCCGTCAACCGCTTCCCGAGCGCCGCCGACGGCGCGGGCTTCGGCCCGCTCGCCGCGCAGGTGCACGAGCTGGGTCTGCGATTCGGCGTGCACGTCATGCGCGGGATCCCACGGGTCGCGAGCGCGGCGGACCTGCCGGTGCTCGGCACGGAGGTCACGGCGAGGGAGATCGCGGATCCGGCGCCCGCGGCCCGCTGCTCCTGGAACCCGGACATGGACGGCCTCGATCACACGCACCCTGCGGCGCGGGTCTACTACGACTCGTGCGTCGCACAGCTCGCCTCCTGGGGGGTGGACTTCATCAAGGCCGACGACATGCTCTGGCCGTACCGCGCCGCGGACATCGAGGCCTACGCGCGGGCGATCGAGCGCTCCGGCCGCCAGATCGAGCTCAGCTTGTCCCCCGGACGCGACCTCTCGTCGACTCGGCTCGAGCACCTGCGCACGAACGCGACCATGTGGCGGGTCTGCGACGACCTGTGGGACCGATGGGAGGACGTCGAGGCGAACTTCGCACGGTTCGCGCGCTGGGCGCCGCTGGCCTCACCCGCGGGCTGGCCGGACGGCGACATGCTGCCGCTCGGCCACATCGGGATCCGCGCCGAACGGGGGACGGACCGCCACAGCCTGCTCACCTCCGCCGAGCAGCACACCCTGATGACCCTGTGGGTCATGGCGCGCTCGCCCCTCATGATGGGCGGGGACCTGCCGACCTCGTCACCCGAGACCATCGCCCTGCTCACCCGGGGCGCGGTGCTCGACGTGCTGCGCGAGTCGACGGGTAACCGCGAGGTCTTCCGCGAGGGACCCGTGGTGCTGTGGGTCGCGGACTCCACGGCGCGCCCGCGGCGCTACGCTGCCGTGTTCCACCTCGGCGACTCGCCGACCGTGGTGGACCTCGACGGCGCCGACGTCGGCGCGAGAGGCGACGAGCAGGTCACCGACCTCTGGGCGGACGAGCAGCTGACCTGGAGCGCAGGCCGACTGCTGCTGGACGTCCCCGCGCACGGCTGCCGACTGCTCAGCCTCGACGCCGCCTGAGCACGTCGTCCTCGGGCCGGGCACTCTCACACGTCCCCAACGCCGAGCTCAGACGGCGTCATGCCCGCGCTCGTCGGCGCGAACCCGCACGAACTCGTCGATGGACGGCATGCAGACCATCGTCGAGCTGCCGGTGGGGGCGGGACCTAGATCCGCCCCACCAGCTGTGACGGCTGACCGCCGCGAAGGAAGACCGGGATCACGTCGAGCGGCGCGTCGACGTCGATCAACCGGCCGCCGCGACTGACCTGTCCGGTCGTCGCGCTCGTCCACGTCTCACCCTCGGGAAGGTAGACCCGACGCGCCCGTGCGCCTGCCTCGACGACCGGTGCGACCAGGAGGTCGCGGCCGAGCAGGTACTGATCGGAGACCGTCCACGCGCCCTCGTCGTCAGGGAACTCATGGAAGAGCGCGCGCATCACCGGCTGACCGTTCTTGTGCGCATCGCGCATGACCTCGCGCAGGTATGGCCGCATCAGCTCTCGCAGGTCGACGTACTTCTTCAGGACCCGGTACGTCTCGTCGCCGAAGCTCCAGAGCTCGTTCGGAGCACCCGATGGCATCCGGGCTGTTCCGTCCGAGGCGACCACGGGCTCCGCCGGGACTCGGTCACCGTGCAGGCGCATCACCGGCGAGAACGCGCCGAACTGGAACCAGCGTGTGAGCAGCTCGCGGAACTCCGGTTCGGTGGCGTCTCCGCCACCGAACCCACCGATGTCGGTGGTGAACCAGGGGATGCCGGCGATGCCCATCTGCAGTCCTGCGGTGATCTGCCGACGGAGATGGTCGAACGTCGAGCTGATGTCACCGGACCACACCAGGGCGCCGAAGCGCTGGCTGCCCGCCCAAGCCGCCCGGACCAGGTTCACGATGTCGGTCTGCCCCGCACCCCGCTGACCCTCGTAGAACCCGCGGGAGTAGGCCTGCGGATACAGGTTTCCTACCTGCAGGCTTGTGCCGGCCCTGTACCGATAGTTGTCGAAGTCGTACACGCCGTACTCGGGTTCCGCCTCGTCGAGCCAGAACAGCCGAACCCCGTGCGTGCCGTAATTGCGCGCGCACGCGTTCCAGACGAATTCTCGCGCTCTGGGGTCGGTGGCGTCGAAGAACGTGCTCGGACCACCGAAGGCCATCTGCACGTCGATACCTCTCTCGCTTCGCACCAACAGGTTGCGTCGCTTCATCTCGACGTAGTTCTCCGACTCAAGCGAGATCTGCGGCCAGACCGAGACCATCAGCTCGATCCCCAGCTCCCGCAGCTCTGCGACCATCGCGGACGGATCGGGCCAGAACTCGTCCTCGAATCGAAAGTCACCCATTTTCGGCCAGTGGAAGAAGTCCGCGACGATCACGTCGATCGGCAGTCCGCGGCGCTTGTGCTCGCGGGCCACCGCGAGCAGCTGTTCTTGGTTCCAGTAGCGAAGCCTGCACTGCCAGAAGCCGAGGCCACTCTCGGGCATCATCGGCGCGAATCCTGTCGCCTCGGCATAGGCGCGGGTGATCTGCGCGGGCGTGTCGCCGGCGGTGACCCAGTAGTCGAGCTGCTTGGTCGACTCGGCGAACCACTCAGTTCGGTTCGTGGCGAAGGTAGCCCGGCCGATCGCGGGATTGTGCCACAAGAAGCCGTAGCCCTTGCTGGACAGCACGAACGGCACGCTCGACTGGGAGTTGCGGTGGGCGAGCTCGAGCACGCTTCCCTTGAGGTCGAAGATGTCCTGCTGGTACAGGCCCATGCCGAAGAGCTTCTCCGTCGGATCGGCGGCGAAGCCCGCAGTCAGCTGGACATCGCCACCGAGCCGGGGCCGCAGCTGGCGCGCGCCCAGATCGAGCGCCCCGCCAGAGTCGATCTCGGACAGCAGCAGATCGCCGTGCTGGTTGAAGAACTGGAGGCGGCAACGGTGCTCCGAGACACCCGACTTGTGGCCATGGGTCTCCTCCGCGGTCAGAACGACGCTCAGCCTGCCCACAGTGAGGGTCGCCCGGTGACCGACGACCTCGATCACGGGCTGGATCGGCAAGGGTGTCAGCAGCGCCCAGTCGGCGTCGAGGACGTCGGCCTTGATGGCCGACCGGACTCTGGCACTGTCCTCTCCCCATGGCTCGACCACGAGGATCTCACCGGCGCCCCGCCAGACCAGCTGTGTCCGGTCGACCTCGAAGGGGGTTGTGTCGTCGTTCACGATTCCCTACGTCCATTCAGGTGAAGAGCCGGGGCGAATCCTCGCGCCAGAGCTGCGAGCGGCAACCCTGGGACCGCCAGCGCCGTGAGTGCGCTCGCTTCGCAGATTCCCCAGGCCTGGCGCCGGCCTGGCACCGACCTGGCCGTCGCACGTGCAGGTGGTTGCCCGTTCTGGACCGGTGTGGAGTCGGCCAACATGGTGCGCTGCGCCCCGCTCATCCTTTGACGCTGCCCTGCGTCAGGCCGTCGACGATGTAGCGCTGCATGAAGAGGAAGAAGATGACGACGGGTACCAGCAGGATCACGGTCAGAGTCATGAACGTGGGCCAGTCGGTGGTGAACTGACCCACGGCCGAGTAGGCCAGGAGGACGAGCGTCTGCTTCTCCGGCGTGCTGATGAAGACGTTGGGGATGATGAAGTCGTTCCACACCCACATGGTCTGGAAGACGCTGACGGTGATCAGGATCGGTCGGATCAGCGGCAGCACGATCGCGAAGAAGATCCGCCCTGCGCCGGCGCCGTCGATGCGCGCGGCTTCGAGCACCTCGGCGGGCACGGTGCGCATGTACCCGAGGATCAGGTAGTAGCAGAAGATGGAGCCGCAGCTGTAGATCACCACCAGCCCGTTGAGGGAGTCCACCAGTCGCGCGTCGACGAGCATCTGGTAGATCGGGATGAGGGTGGCCTGCCCTGGGACGAGGAAGGCCACGGCGAGCAGGCCGCCGACGGCGGCGGTGAGCTTCGTCCTGCCGAGGATCATGCCGTAGGCAGCCATGGAGCCGACGAGCACCATGAGCGCGACCGAGAACACGGTGACGTACAGCGTGTTGAGGAACGAGCCGACGACGTTGGTGGTCGCGAGGACCTGAGCGTAGTGCGCGAGCGTGGCGTGGATCGGCAGCGCAAGAGGAGATCGGGCGGTCTCGTCCTGGCTCTTGAAGGTGTTGACGAGGATGTAGTAGAAGGGCACCGCCATCGCTGCGGCGACGATCAGCATGATGGCCGACGTCAGCCATCCACGGGTGCGGGTCATGTGTATCGCGCCTCCAGACGGCGGCTGACGGTCATCTGGCCGAGGATGATGGCCCCGACCAGAAGCAGGAACAGGACGGCCAGCGCTGAGGCCTTGCCGATGTCGGCCTGCGCCACGCCTTGCTCGATCAACGACTGGGTGACGGTGCGGGTGGCGAAGCCTGGCCCACCGTGGGTGAGGGTGAACGGCAGGTCGTAGACCTTCAGTCCCCCGGTCATCAGCAACAGCTGGCTGACCGTGATCGCGGGAGTGAGCAGCGGCAGCGTGATCGACCGGAACATCCTGACGCGTCCGGCGCCGTCGATGGTGGCGGCGTCGTAGTAGTCGCTCGGGATGGACTGGAGGTAGGCGAGGTAGAGGATGGCGTGCCAGCCGGTCTGCGCCCAGACGGCCACGACGATCACCGAGATCTGGGCCAGGTGCGGGTCGGAGAGCCACGGCACCGGGCCGATTCCGACGACGGCGTGCAACGCGCTGTTGAGGACCCCGGAGCCGAGCGGGTTCAGGATGAAGCCCCAGACCATGCCGAGAACGGCGATGCTCGGTACCGCGGGGAAGAAGAACACGGAGCGGACGACGTCACGCCCCGGGAACCGGGTGTTGAGCACGACAGCCAGCGGGATGGCCAGGCACGTGATCGCGACGGTGGTGATGGCCGCATAGGCGAGGGTGAACCATAGTGCGGACACCATCTCCGGGTCCTTGAACGCCGCGGCGTAGTTCGCCAGACCGATCCAGTGCATGTCGGTCGTGTACCCGTTGGCGTCGGTGAAGCTGAACCACAGGCTCTGGCCGAGTGGGATCGCGTACAGGACCACGAAGATCGCCATGATCGGGGCCAGGAATAGCCACGGAGCGCCCTGGGCGGTGACGCGCCGACGATCGCGTGGGACACCCAGGGGCGCGGTTCTGGGGATGGCCGCCGAACGTGACAGCGACAAGGCCATGGCGGGGATGCCTCTCTCGGACGAGGTGAAGCGGGAGGTGCCTCCGCGGCGGATCGCTCGGATCCGCCGCGGAGGCGAGGGCGTCAACTTCCGGCGCTGGCGAGCTTCGCGTCAAGTGCTGCCGCGAACTTGGCCGGGGTCGAGGACCCGGCGATCAGCTGCTGCATCTGAGCGGTGGCCTCGGTGCCCAGCACGTCCGAGTGCGTGGGCCACGAGACCACCGGCAGGTAGAACTGTCCCGCGCGCACGGCCGTGGCCATCTCGGTCAGGGCCGGGTCGAGGGTCGGGGTGAAGTCGGCGGTCGTGGTGATCGACTGAGTCTGCTTCTGGTAGAGCGCGACTCCTGCCTTGCTCGTGAGGTACTCGACGAACTTCTCCGCCGCAACCGGGTGCTGAGCCTTGGCGTTGATCGCGTAACCCGGAGAGACCGCGCCGCACCAGTACAGCGTGCCGTCAGTTCCGGGCACCGCTGCGAAAGACACGTTCAGGTTCGGCGCCGCGG
Source organism: Actinomycetes bacterium (assembly GCA_021778635.1). Classification (GTDB taxonomy): domain Bacteria; phylum Actinomycetota; class Actinomycetes; order Actinomycetales; family Cellulomonadaceae; genus JAJDFX01. The sequence goes on along the minus strand of JAJYCD010000097.1, from coordinate 4,919 downwards.
TCTTGATCGTGCCGAGGGCCCAGGAACCCGTCCCGATCATGGCGACGTTGCCCTTCTCGAACTCGGCCATGACCTGGTCACCGGTCAGGCCCGCCGCGGCGCGGGTCTCCATGCCCGACGAGAAGAGCTGGCTCCAGGTCGTCAGCGTGTCGGTCCACGTGCTGGCGAAGGTCTGCTTCTTGGCCCAGATGTCGGCGTCCATCGATCCGCCGAGCTGCTGGTTCTTGATCCCGAGCAGGGCTGAGAGGGTCACCGTGACGCCGTCGCCCGGCTCCAGGAAGGGCGTGATGCCTGCGGCCTTGAGGGTGGCGCCGTCGGCCAGGAACTCGCTCCAGGTCTTCGGCTCGGTGGTGATGCCGGCCTTGGCCAGCAGGTCCTTGTTGTACAGGATCCCGCCGCCCCAGGAGGCGATCGCAGCACCGTAGGTAGCGCCGTCCTTGGTGTACGTGTCCTTCGCGGCCTGAGCGATGTTGGACATGAAGGGCTCCGTGCTGAGGTCCTTCACCAGCTTCTGGCCCATCAGGTTCTGCTTGTTCTCGGCGGTGATGATGAACACGTCGGCGGCCGTGCCACTGCGCAGCCGGGTCTGCAGGGTCGAGACGTACTGCGGCACCGGCGGCGAGTAGCTGAAGTCGACCTTGATGCCGGGGTTGGCCTTCTCGAACCCGTCGATGACCGGCTGCATCGTCGCCTGGGTGTCCCAGGAGAAGAAGCTGACCGTGGACTCGGCGGCCCCGGCGCTCGTCGAGGACGTGGAGCCCGCGGAGCTGCTGCTGCACGCGCTCAGGGCCAGGGTCGCCACGGCGAGAGTGCTCAGGGCCATGACCCTGCGGCGGCGTGCCGGGGCCCGACGGGGGGTGTCGGATTCATGCTGGTTCAGCGACATTGCTGGTCTCCTTGTCGGTCTTGGCTGAGATGGTGTCGTGCTCGTCACGGACGGTGCCGCGGTGAGGGCGCGGCCGTCTGTGAGGTCAGGGGGATCGGATGTCGGCGAGAGCAGGGTCCTCGCCGATCCAGGACGGCACGGTGTCCAGCTGGAGCACCGAGGCGTGGCGCGTGCCCGGCGGCACCGACACCTCCAGCGGGTGCCACGTCTTCCAGTCCGTGCTGACAGACCCGCCGTAGGTCCCGGCCAGGTAGTGGTCGTAGAGCAGGACCCACTGGTCATCGACCCGGTACAGGGTGGGACCCTCGGCGGCGGCGTCGCCGATCGGCCCGACGAGGCCGTCGAACGGCCCGCCGGGGTCGAGCGCGTTGGTGAGCATGATGCGCTTGAACGGGTTGTGGGCGACGTTCTCGCCACGCTCGTCCTTGAACGCCATCCGCAGCAGCCCGTCGGTGCGCACGACCACGGCGTCGATCACCGAGTAGCCGGGGTCGAAGAAGACCGCAGACGGCGAGAAGCGCGCGAAGTCGCTGGTCTGGCAGCGCCAGATCCGGTGGTCCTGCGGGTTGTGCTCCCAGTCATGTCCTGCGCCGTCGAGCTTCCCGTCCACGCACGAGGACCAGATGATGTGCACCAGGCCCGCATCGTCGACGAAGAACTCCGGCGCCCACGCGTTCTGGGCCCCGGGGACGTCCGTCATCACCGGCAGGAGCTCGGGCTGGTCCCAGTGCCACAGGTCGCTCGACGTGGCGTGCACGATCGACGTGCTGCTCCAACCGTCGGTGCCCAGCAGGTGGAACTTCCTGTCAGGTCCGATCCCGATGAACGGGTCGCGGATCCGGCCGGTCCCGACCGTGCTGGACAGCAGCGGTCGACCGCCGTTGAGGGGCACGAATCGTCGCCCGTCCTCGCTGACGGCGAGATGAACGCTCTCGTCGTCGGCGGTGAAGTACGACATGAGGAACATGCGGGTCTCCGGTTCTGGATGCGTGGTCAACGAGCGACGGGGTGCGTGGCGTGTCATCCGGGAGCACGAGCGGCCGGATGAGGGCGTGGACGATCAGCGCGACGGCGTGCGTACCGCCGCGCGGGTTCGTCGATTCGGGCTGCAGTTGTGCGAGCTCTGTCCGGTGGACCGGTTCGGAGCGGAGGGGGTCGTCAGCCCGCGGCGTGCGACGCCGAGGTGGAGAGGTTGGTGCTCGCGTCGGCGTCGGCGGCCGGTCCGGTGCTGCCTCGGATCACGAGGGACGTGGCAAGCCGGATGTCGTCGGTGACCAGGCTCTGACCGTCGAGCAGACTCAGCAGTGCGCGGGCACCGCGCAGGCCCATGTCGTGCAGCGGCTGACGCACGGTGGTCAGGCCGGGGAAGCTCTGCCCGGCCTGTGGCAGGTCGTCGAAGCCCAGCACCGACAGGTCTCGGGGCACGTCCAGACCCGCAGCGCGCGCAGCATCGATCGCACCGAGGGCCATGAGGTCCGCACCGGCCGCGATGGCGGTCGGGTTCTCGCTGAGCAGCGCCGTCGAGGTGCGGAAGCCACTGTCGTAGGAGAAGCTGCAGGTTCTGACCAGGCGTTCGTCGACCTGGAACCCGGCCAGGGTGAGCGCGTCCGAGTAACCGCGGAACCGCAGCTCGGAGCTCTGCAGCTCGTCGTCGCCCCGCAGAAACGCGATGCGGGTGTGGCCCAGCGCGATCAGGTGCTCGACGCCGGCCCGCATGCCCTCGTAGTTGTCGACCGTCACACGTGGGAGAGGCGTGTCGATCCGCCGGGGATCGATGACCACGCACGGGACGCGGTTGTCGCGCAGGAAGTCCAGCGTCGCCGGCTCCAGCACCGGGGCGACGAGGATCAGCCCGTCGACCTGACCACGGGACAGGCTGCGAATCCGGTCCTGCTCACGCTCGGCGTCGTGGTAGGACGCGTTGATGAGCAGCTCGAGCTCGACGTCGGCGAGCTCTTCGGCGACACCGCGGATGATCTCCAACGTGTACTGCGCCGTCAGGTCCAAGGTGATCAACCCGACCAGGCCGCTGCGCCCGTTCTTGAGGGACCGGGCGGCCGGGTTGGCGGTGTAGCCCAGGCGACCGGCCGCGTCCAGGACGATCCGGCGCGTCTCGGCCGAGGCGCCGGGGCGCCCGTTGAGCACGTTCGAGACAGTCATGGCGGACACGCCGACCTCAGCTGCGACCTGGGCGATCGTCACCCGTCCCACCATGTCTGCTCCTCGACGTGCGTCGCCGCAGCCGGGGGCGTCTTCCCTGCGCTGCGATCGGTTCTTCACTGAACACTCACTACTTTATCGCTAAGTTTAACTCTGTCAAGCGCGTCGTGGCCGACGGTTCAGCGCAGGTGCAGACGGGTCTCGGCCGCGCGGTCGCACACCAGAGCGTCACCGCTCACGTCCAGGGCCGCGACGTGGATCGTCGACCGACGGGTCTCCCAGGTGTCTCGATCGTCGCCGAGCGGGTGCGTGAAGTACGTGAGGTAGGCGTCGTCGCCCTGCACGAGCACGTCGGCGTGCAGGCCCGGACCCTCGTCGTCCGTGCCAGGACGGCCGGTCGACGCGTCGAGCAGGAGGCCCGCCGGCCTCCAGGAGTCCAGGTCGTCCGAGGTGTAGGCGAGCTGACCGTCCCACGAGTCGACCACCATCCAGAACCGGCCCCGGAACGCGAAGACGTTCGGCCCCTCGTGGCCGCCCTCGGTGCGCAGGACGAGCCTGGGCTCGTCCCAGTGGTAGAGGTCCGCGCTGTCCGAGGCCCAGGTGCTGTTGCTGTCGGCCTCGTTCTTGAACCACATCCGGTACCCACCGCTCGGCAGCGGGTGGACGCACGCGTCGATCACGAACGGGTACTGCGGCAAGACGTCGCCGTGATGCGTCCACGAGACCAGGTCGGGGCTGGTGTAGTGGTGGATGTGCCGTTCATGGCCGGCCCAGCGGTCCGGGACCCCGCGGATGTAGCTGACGTACATGTGGAACTCGCCCTCGGCCCAGACCACCTCCGGGGCCCAGAAGGTGTTCCGCCCCGGCTCGTGCTCCAGCCCGGCGAGCACCCCGCGGTACACCCAGGTCGCACCACCGTCCGCTGACGACGCGACGCCGATGTCGCTGCCATGCACCCACGCCACACCCTGCCCGACCGGTGCGTCGGCCCGCCGGCTGGTGTACAGGAGCCACCACATGCCGTCGGTGCCACCCCGGACGATCACCGGATCGGTCGCACCGTCATGGATCGGGTCACGGAAGAGCTCGGACATCGGGGTCCCTCCTCGCCTCTATGGCCGTAACGTTATCGCTACAGTTTCCTCGAAATCAACGGCGGCAACGGTGAGCCGCTCGCTGTCGAGCTGCTGAGCGGCACCGTACCGAGCCACACGATTCGTCGCCGCGAGTCAAGCGCGCGCGCACCATCCCGCCGATCACGTCCGCTTCCGGCGCTTCCGCGGCCGGCACGACCTGGTACGTATCGTCGTCAGCCGGGAGCGATGGCACCTGCGGATGCAGCGCCACGACCGCATGGCGGACCTTCGCCACCGTCAAGGCCACGAGCTTCGGGCTCGTCGACAAGAACACGGGCACGAGGGGCGCATTCGCGGCCGTGCCCGTCGTCGGCGCCGTAGATGCAGGGGCGACGAGGTTTCCACCGGGCCGGCACCGACCCGTGGAGGCCTCGCCCACGAGGCGTCGGCTGACATCCGGCTCGGCCGATGCGCGCGCTCGTAGGGTGGCGGCGTGAACGAGATGCTGGGCGAGGGCCCGTTCTTCCACGGCACACGAGCCGACCTGAGGCGGGGCGATCTCCTCACGGCGGGCTTCCGGTCGAACTACCGCCCTGAGGTGGTGATGAACCACATCTACTTCACCGCGCTACCAGACGGGGCAGGACTGGCCGCAGAGCTCGCGACAGGTGACGGCGCTCCCCGCGTCTACGTCGTTGAGCCGACCGGGGCGTTCGAGGACGACCCCAACGTCACTGACAAGAAGTTCCCCGGCAATCCCACCCGGTCCTACCGCAGCAGAGAGCCCCTCAGGATCA
>JAJYCD010000096.1 GCA_021778635.1 Actinomycetes bacterium | reverse complement strand
CCGACGACGCCCGCCTGGGCGTCGGGGCGATCGAGGAGTTCACCTGGAAGGGCCTGCTGGACTTCTCGACCTGCACCGAGTGCGGCCGCTGCCAGGACCAGTGCCCGGCGTGGGCGACCGGCAAACCGCTCTCCCCCAAGCTCCTGACGCTGGCGCTGCGCGACCACGCCGCGGCCACCGCACCGTACCTGCAGGCCGCGCGCACGGCTGCCGCCGGCGCCGCCACGACGGTCGGCGCGGATGGAACCCGTCCGGCCGCGGAGGAGCCGAACCCCTACGCGGGAGTCGACCTCCTCGCGAGCGGCGTGATCGACGCCGATGCGCTGTGGGCCTGCACGACGTGCGGCGCCTGCGTCCAGCAGTGCCCGGTCGACATCGAGCACGTGGACACGATCATGGACCTCCGCCGCTACCAGGTCCTCATGGAATCGGCGTTCCCGAAGGAGCTCGGCGGCATGTTCACCAAGCTCGAGCGCCAGGGCAACCCGTGGGGCATGGCATCGCGCGCCCGGCTTGACTGGGCCAAGGGCCTCGAGTTCGACGTACCCGTCGTCGGCGCCGACGTGGACTCGGCGGCCGAGGTCGACTACCTGTTCTGGGTCGGCTGCGCAGGTGCCTACGAGGACCGCGCGAAGAAGACGACCCGAGCCGTCGCCGAGCTGCTGCACACCGCCGGGGTGTCGTTCGCGGTGCTCGGCGACGGGGAGTCCTGCACCGGCGACCCGGCGCGGCGGGCCGGCAACGAGCTGCTGTTCCAGATGCTCGCCTCGGCCAACGTCGAGACGCTCAACGAGGTCGGCGCCCGCAAGATCGTCGTCACGTGCGCGCACTGCTTCAACACGATCGCACGCGAGTACCCGCAGCTCGGCGGGCGGTACGACGTCGTCCACCACACCCAGCTGCTCGACGAGCTGGTCACGGCGGGACGGCTCGTCCCGGTAGCCGGGCCCGAGTCGGGGTCGCCGGACGCCTCGCGGTCCGCCGTGCCCCCGCGGTCCACGGTGACCTACCACGACCCGTGCTACCTGGGCCGCCACAACGAGATCTACACGCCACCGCGTGAGCTGCTCGGCGCGCTGCCCGGGGTCGCGCTCGCCGAGATGCCACGCAACCGCGACCGCTCGTTCTGCTGCGGCGCGGGCGGCGCGCGCGTCTGGATGGAGGAGTCCATCGGCACGCGCATCAGCACGGACCGCGCAGGGGAGGCCATCGCGACCGGCGCCGACGTGATCGCGACCGCGTGCCCGTTCTGCTCCGTCATGCTGTCCGACGGGGTGGCCGCGCACGCCGGGGACACCACCGGTGCGTCCGTCGCGTCGACCCGAGGACCCGAGGTCGTCGACATCGCCATGCTGCTGCTCGACCGGGTCAGAGCGGGCTCGCCCGACTGAGCGAGGGCCGCCGACCGGGCCGCCTCAACCGACCGGACGGCAGCCGGACGCGGCGCCGGCTTCGCTGCGACGGCGCAACGGGGAGCGACGCCAGGGCCCCGCGGCTGTCGCCGGGCCCAGTCGCCCTCACGCCGCGTCGGCGTAGCTGTCCACGATCGACACGTCCAACGCGAACTCGACACCCGTGTCGCCGAACAGCAGCCGTCCCGCTTCGATCGCCGATTCGCGTATGCCTGACGCGACCTCGTCGGCGACCTCCGCCGGGGCATGCACCGTCACCTCGTCGTCCCGGAACATCACCAGGTGCGGGCGACCGTCGAGGGCCGAGCCGCTGGCGGGGCGGCGCCTGCTGGGCCACCGTGAACCACCCCGACCGAGACCACTGCAGCCGTCGCGCGTGACTTCAGGAGAGTCGTAGAAGATCAGATCACACGGATGAAGACCGGGTTGCTCTGCCAGATGCTCCGGAACTGGGCACTGCCGCCGGTTCGAGGTTCGTCGATCTGCAGGTTCCCACCGGCATAGATCGCGACGTGGTCCGGCGTCCAGATCAGGTCGCCCGGCCGTGCGTCGGTGCGCGCGACGACGATGCCGGCAGACTTCTGCGATTCGGATGTGCGCGGGAGGTGGATGCCGAGCTGCGCGAACACGTACTGGGTGAAGCCGGAGCAGTCGAAGCCGGCCGGCGTGGTGCCACCCCAGCGGTAGGGGACACCGACGTAGCGGGCCGCGATCTCGAGCACCGCGTTGCCCGACGCCGACTGCGGGATCGGGGCGTTGACGGTGCGCACGCTCGACCGCGAGACGGTCCGCACCGTGCGCTGCTTGACGGGGGGCGCGACGGCCGTGACCTCGGGGACGTCGAACGACCACTGGGTCGAGTCGGCGACCGAGACGACCGGGGACGTCTCCAGGACCGCTCGCGCGGCGCCGGTCAGTGCGGCGGTGTCGACCGACGGGACCGAGGCCGATGCGGCCTCGCCCGACGGGGCTGCGGCGGCGGGCGATGCGAACATCGAGACCACGAGTCCCGACGAGGCGGCGACCACGGCGGTTCGACGTCCGACCGTCGCCATGTTTCCCGTGGCCGCGTTCGCGAAGTCGGTCAGGGGGGTGATGGGACGGCGCGCCGCACGATGGCGGGCCCCTGTGGTGCTGACGGTCACGTTGTGCCTCTCCGGTACGAGTGCGGGGTGGGCCCTCAGCTGCGGGCAGGAAGCAGGACGTCACGTCCTACCGCTGCGGGCGACGATCCCTCGAGGGCTGCGATGGCGGGCTGGGACCACGCCGTGAAACGCCGTAGCCGCAACGAGTTGGACACGACGAAGATGCTCGAGAACGCCATGGCGGCGCCCGCGAGCAGGGGGTTGAGGCGGCCCGAGGCGGCCAACGGCAGGGCTGCGACGTTGTAGGCAAACGCCCAGAAGAGGTTCCCCTTGATGGTGGCCAGAGTGCGCCGGGCCAGGCGGACGGCGTCAGCCGCTGCCCGAAGGTCGCCACGCACGAGCGTCAGGTCCGACGCCTCGATCGCGGCGTCGGTGCCGGTGCCCATCGACAGCCCGAGATCGGCCTGTGCGAGTGCCGCAGCGTCGTTCACACCGTCACCGACCATCGCCACGACACGACCTTCACGCTGGAGACGGGTGATGGTCGCGACCTTCTCCTCGGGAAGGACCTCGGCGATGACCTCGGTGATACCGACCTGGGCGGCGACGGCCGCAGCAGCCCGGCAGTTGTCTCCGGTGAGCAGGATCGGGGTCAGCCCGAGGCTACGCAGCTGGGCGATCGCCTCCACCGACGTCGCCTTGATCGTGTCGGCCACGACGAGAAGCGCCCGAGCGGCTCCGTCCCAGCCGACGACGACCGCGGTCCTGCCTGCAGCTTCTGCGTCGTTCAGCGCGGCAGTGAGCTCGGCGGGAAGAGCCATGCCCTGCTCGTCGAGCCAGCCGGCGCGTCCCGCGCACACCTGCAGACTCCCCACCGTGCCGCGCACGCCCCGGCCAGGGACATTCTGGAAGCCATCGACCGCCGCGAGGTCGATCCCCCGGTCCCTGGCCCCCGCGGCGATCGCTGCGGCAATCGGGTGCTCGGAGGCGTTCTCGAGCGTGGCGGCAAGACCGAGTGCCTGCGTCTGATCGACGCCCACGGCGGCGACCACGCCGACCAGGGACATGCGCCCGGTGGTCACCGTGCCCGTCTTGTCGAGCACGATCGTGTCGACCTTGCGCGTGGACTCCAGCACTTCTGGACCCTTGATCAGGACACCGAGCTGTGCGCCCCGCCCGGTCCCGACCAGCAGCGCCGTGGGCGTGGCGAGTCCCAGTGCGCACGGGCACGCGACGATCAGCACGGCAACCGCGGCTGTGAACGCCGCGACGCTGTCGCCCGTGTGGCCGAGCCAGAATGCGAGCGTCGCGACGGACAGGGCGATGACGACCGGGACGAAGATCCCTGAGACCTGGTCCGCGAGGCGCTGGACGGCGGCTTTGCCTGACTGCGCCTCGACCACCAGGCGGGCGATCTGCGCGAGCTTGGTGTCCGCGCCCACGCGCGTGGCCTTCACCACGAGACGGCCACCAGCGTTGACCGTCGCGCCCGTGACCGGGTCTCCGGGGCCGACCTCGACCGGCACGGACTCCCCGGTCAGCAGCGCGGCGTCGATCGCCGACGTGCCGTCGACGACGACGCCGTCGGTGGCGATCTTCTCCCCGGGGCGAACCACGAACCTCATCCCGACGCTGAGCTGGTCGATCGGGATCCGGGACTCCACCTCCCCGGCCGGGTCCGGGCTAAGGACCCCGACGTCCTTGGCACCCAGCTCGAGAAGGGCGTGCAGTGCCGCCCCCGAGCGACGCTTGGCGTGAGCCTCGAAGTACCGACCCAGCAGAATGAACACCGTCAGCGCAGAGGCGATCTCCAGGTAGATCTGACCACTTCCTGCACCGGGCTCGGGGAAGAACGTGACGCCCATCCGCATGCTCGGCCCGCCGGCGTCACCGAGGAACAGCGCCCACAGTGACCACCCGAACGCTGCGAGCACACCCATCGAGATCAAGGTGTCCATGGTCGCGGTGGCGTGGCGAAGGTTCTTCCACGTCGTCAGATGGAACGGCAGTGCACCCCACACGACCACGGGCGCAGCCAAGGTCAAGGACAGCCACTGCCAGTTGTCGAACTGGGCGATCGGCACCATCGCCAGCAGCAGCACCGGAGCGGTCAGGACAGCCGAGATCACCAGACGCCGTCGCAGGGCGTCCGTGGCGTCCCCCGCGCCCGGTGAGGCTGCCGAGACCGGTTCGGCAGCCTCACCGGAGAGCGCCGGACGCGTCGCGGTGTAGCCAGCGTCCTGGATCGTGGTGATGAGCTTCTCGACGCTCACCGGTTCGGCGTAGCGCACCGTCGCCGACTCCAGTGCGTAGTTCACGCTCGCGCTGACGCCGTCGATCCTGTTGAGCGACTTCTCGATGCGCGCCGCGCACGACGCGCAGGTCATGCCGCCAATGACGAGCTCGATCACGACGAAGGCAGTGCCACGGGCGAGGTCGGTACTGGTCATCGGGGGTGGTCCTTCAGGCGTGGAGCGCACGTGCGAGCGCGTAGACGGCGGCGAACACGACAGCCAGGGCGGAAACGTAGGCGCTGAGGCGGCCCACCGCGCCGCGTGTCACGCGCCCGGGCCCGTCAACTCGTAGCCGGCCCTGCCAATCGCCGTCCGCGCCACGACCAGTTCCAGGGGGACGTCGGATCTCACCGTGACCGTGCCGGCACCGACGTCGACCACCACGTCACGCACACCTCCGAGCGCGCCGAGTTCAGTGCTCACCGCACTGACGCAGTGCCCACAGGTCATCCCGGTGACTTGATAGGTCGTGATGATCAAGGCGAATCTCCCATGTCGATCCTGGTGGTTCCCGACGCCCCGGAATCCTCGTGCCACCTCGGCGCCGCGACTCGAACGACGCTAGGTCCCAACACGACGCTGACCGAGCGAAAACGGGGGAGCGGCGGAGAACTTCAGGGAATCTTCATGGTCCCGAGGTGGTACGTGATGGTCAGGACCGCGCGAGGCACATCGAGACCTGTCGACTTCACGGCGCCTGCTCGCCCGCGCCGAACGAGTTCCAGTCGTTGGCAATGCGGTTGTGTTGCAGGCGTCTGCCTCCTGCGCGGCGCTCTTCACGAGAAAACGTCCATCTCGAGATCCAAGCCGTTTCGAACGTGAACGTGGCGTCTAGCGGAGCGAACCTCGCGATGCCCGACAGCTTGTCCTGGGCTGCGCCGCCCACCAGAGGCGGCTCAAGGCCGCCGACAGGACGGCGACCGGTGAACAGCTCGGCCGTGGCGCGGTGACTCGACGGTGGCCCGCCAGGCGGCTGCCCGGGCAGGCGACGGGCGGGCGGCAGACCGCTCCTGTGATGTCTCGTGGGTGCACGAGGCGTTACTGCTCGTGCACGCGGGGGCGTGCCTTGGGCGTTAGGTGTGGCGGGTGTAGACGGCCTGGGCGGTTTCGAAGCGTCGTTCGGTTTGCTTGGCCGTCGCTAGTGAGACCGCGCTGGTCACCAGGATCACTGCGGTCAGGGACGCGGCGAGGATCCGTCGGCGCGGGGGAGGTGGTGCGAGTAGCGCGTGGGCCCGGGCGACGACGTTCCCGTCGGCCCCGCCGAGCGCTCCGACGAGAGCGCGGTGATGTGCGGGGGCTGCCGCGCGCGCCAGGCCCGCGCGTGCGAGGGCGCGTGCTGCCAGCTGGCGGTCTCCGACCTCGGCCGCCGCGATCTCGTCGGCCTCGCGTTCGACCGCGGTGGCGATCGCACGAGTGACGGGTCGCAGCAGGGGGTTCGCGGCTGCCGAGAGCTCGGCGACCTGCAGGTAGAGGTGGTGGCCGCGGGCCAGGTGGGCGGCCTCGTGGGCGAGCAGGACCCGCCGCTCGTCGCTCGACAAGGCGTGCAGCATGGCCGTGGAAACCACGATGCGTCCGCGGATGCCAGGAAGGGCGTAGGCATCGGGGTGCTCGTCGACGATCACGACGAGTCCACCCCCGGCATCGTCCAGTTCGCGGCAGATCAGGGCGGCGGTGACGAGCTCGCGGCCGCCGGTCACGGCTCGCCTCGCTGCTGCGACGACCAGGGCGGTCACCGTCGCCCCAGCGAGCACTCCCGCGGGGGCGGGTACGTGCGGCCCGGTGTCAAGCGCGGTGACCGACCAGTGGCCGATGGCGCTCACGATCGGGACCCGGGCGAGCGCGGCGAACGCGGCGACCGCCAGAGCGAACCCGGTCGCCAGGGCGCTGACCAGGGCGGCGGCCGTCAGGAGCCGCACCGCGACGGCGGGAGGCAGCGTGCGCCCGAGGCGTGGACCGGTGAGTCCCAGTGCCGCGCTGGCGATCAGCGGCCACAGCAGCAGAGCGTTGATGCTCATCGCGGCTCCGGGTGCTCGGTCGCGGCGAGCAACTCCGCCAGGAGCTGCTCGTCCTCGGGTCGCAGGCCCGCGACGAACCGGGTGAGGACCCCGGCGCGATCGTCTCCGGCCTCCAGCAGCCGGCGCATGCGCTGGGCGGTCACCGACGACCCCATGGCCTGGGCGTCGCCGGCGACGGTGTAGGTGTAGGCGCGCCCGAGCTGCTCGCGGACGAGCGCGCCCTTGCTGTGCAACCGCGCCAGAGTTGTCATCACCGTGGTGTACGCCAGGTCGCCTCCGAGCTCGGCCAGGACCTCGGCCACGGTGAGCGGATGGTCGGCGACCGCGAGGCAGGCCAGCACCTGGCGCTCCAGCGCGCCGCGCGGACGAGCACCCGTGGTCGACATCGGGACACCTCCTCGCATGTACTACGATCGTTTGTAGTACGACAGTACTGGTAGTTGACGGTGGGCACCAGAGTGCCACACCCACACCCACACCCACACCCACGCCCACCGAGCCCCACCGCCCGCACGGCCGATGTCACCGCACCTCTCGAGGAGATCGCATGTCTGCGCCCGTTGCCCTCGGCTCGCTCCGCCGCACCCACCGGAGCTCCCTGTCATGAAGACGCTCGTCGTGGTTCTCGCCCAGGTCCTGCCGCTGCTCGTCCCGGCGGTCGCAGCAGTGGTGTGGTTCACGCTGCCGCGGGCGTCCAAGATCGGCCTGGGGGCCCAGGCCGTCATCGCCCTCGTCGTCGTCCTCGGACTCATCCAGGTCGCCGCTGCACTGCACACCGACCCGCGACCCTTCGCCGTCGACCCGTCCCTCACCCCGTTCTTCGCCCACCCTGCGGACAACGGCTTCCCGTCCGACCACACCGCTTTGGCCTCCACAGTCGCGTTCCTGGTGATGCGGTACCGCACACGCCTGGGCGTGATCCTGCTGACGGCGAGCATCATCGGGGGAGCCGCACGCGTCATCGCGCACGTCCACCACACCCAAGACATCGTTGCCGGTGTACTCATCGCCGCACTCGCCGTCGCAGCGGCCGCCGTCGCGTGGCGCTGGGTCGATCCACGCCTGCCCGGCAACCTGTTGGGCGAGGACGATCGCCGTCGGCGTGCGTGACAGGAACGGTTCGTTCGCTCTCGGTTGACGCCGTCGCCGGCCCCGACCGAGGCCCTGGATCGGTGGCGCGGGGGGCGATCTCCCCCGGGTGCGGACCAGCATCGGTGTCGGATCTTCTCATGTCCGCCGCGTGCGAGCCGATGAAGTGGTGTGGACCGAATGTGGCGGGCCTATCTGGCAGGCGGCGGGCTGGTCGTTGCCGCGTACCTGGCCGTGCCTGACGGAGTCCCGCGGGACGTGGCGTACGTGGCGGTGGGTCTGTCCAGCGTGGTGGCCATCGTGGTGGGGGCGCGGCGCCACCGGCCGCGGCGAGCTGCGGCGTGGTACTGGATGGCGGCGGGCCAGCTGTCCTGGGTCATGGGCGACGCGCTGTACTCGTGGTACCAGGACGTGGCGAACACGTCACCCTTCCCCTCACCGGCCGACGTCCTGTATCTGGCCGCCTACCCGATGATCGTCGTCGGGCTCGTCATCCTGATCCGATCCCGCAATCGCGGTCGTGAGGTCGCCGGGTTGATCGACAGCGGTATCGTCACGGTCGCGCTAGGGCTGTTGTCCTGGGTGGTCCTCGCGGGTCCGATCGCACGAGACGACGGGCAGTCGCTGATCGCGCGGGTGATCGGGATCGGCTATCCCGCCGCGGACATCGTCGTGCTGGCCTTCCTGGTGCGTCTCCTGGTCGGGTCGGGGCAGCGGACCGTCGCGTTCCGGATGCTCACGGCGGCGACCGGGCTGCTGCTCGTGGCCGACACCGCGTTCGCGGTCATCAACGCGACCTCCTCCTATCAAGGCGGGGTCGTCGACCTGGCGTGGTTGGCGTCCTACGTCCTGTGGGGGACGGCTGCGCTGCACCCGTCGATGACGGCGCTGTCTGAGCCGGGTGGGCACCCGTCCCCGCTCACCGCGCGTCGGTTGGTCGCGTTGACCGTCGCTGTCCTGGTGGCGCCGTGCACGCTCGCGGTCGAGCTGGTCGGCGGTCGACCCCGGGATGCGTGGGCGGTCACGGTGTGCTCGATCGCGTTGTTCGTCCTGGTCGTCGCACGCATGCAGCTGGCGATGGGTGAGGTCCGTGCGTCGGTCCACCAACGCGACATCGCCCAGAGGAATCTGGTGCACCAGGCCGGCCATGACTCGTTGACGCAGCTGGCGAACCGCGCACACGCGGTGGAGATGATCGAGTCCGCCCTCGGCCGTGCCCAGCGCGCCGGGAGTCTGGTCGGGCTGCTCTTCGTCGACCTGGACCACTTCAAGGCGGTCAACGACACCCACGGTCACGCCGCGGGGGACGAGGTCCTGCGCGAGACCGCACGGCGCATGCAGGCTGGTGTGCGGGCCGGGGACACCGTCGGTCGCCTGGGTGGCGACGAGTTCGTCATCCTGGTCGAGGCCCCGGACTCCGCGGCGGCCCTCGTCGCGCTCGCCGAGCGACTGGTCGATGCCATCTCGGCGCCGGTGCACACCGCCGAACGTGACCTGGTCGTCAGCGCCAGCATCGGGGTGGCGGTCGTCCGCGACGGTGGCACCGATGCGGACGCTCTCCTGTACGAGGCAGACGCAGCGGCCTACCGCGCCAAGGCTCAGGGACGAGGACGCGCCGAGATCTTCGACGACGACCTGCGCCGCGAGCACCTGGCGCGGGTCGAGCTCGAGGCGGCGATCCGCATCGGACTGGACGAGGGACAGTTCGTGCTGCACTACCAGCCAATCGTCGAGGTCCTCTCCCGGGGCACGGCGAGCTACGAGGCGCTCGTGCGGTGGAACCGGCCCGGGCACGGACTGGTGATGCCCGATGAGTTCATCCCGACCGCCGAACTGTCCACCTTGATCTGCGACCTGGGCCGCTGGGTCCTGGGTGCGGCGACCCGTCAGCTTGCCGAGTGGAACACCGCCCACGCAGGTGACCTGACAGTCGCGGTGAACATCTCCGGCCGGCACCTGGCGAGTGCGGAGATTGTGTCTGACGTCGCGGCGGCTCTGGGGGCTGCCCACCTGCCTGCTGAGCGCCTGGTCGTGGAGATCACCGAGACGGTGCTGGTCGACCAGCCGATGGCGATCGGGCACCTGCGCGCCCTGCAGGAGCTCGGGGTCGGGATCAGCATCGATGACTTCAGCACCGGGTACACCTCGATCGGCCAGCTGCAGAACCTGTCCGTCGACACCCTGAAGATCGATCGGAGCCTGGTCGCATCGTCGGCGCCCGGCGCGGGCGAGCTCGTTCGCCTGGTGGTGCACGCGGCCCACGCCTTCGGGCTGCCGGTGGTCGGTGAGGGCGTCGAGCACGAGGCCCAGCTCGGATCCCTTGAACGGGCCGGGTGTGACTTCGCTCAAGGCTTCCTCTTCGCGCGCCCCCAGCCCCCCAGCGGGCTCGCCTCCGCTCGTGAGGGTGCCTCGGAGCCTGTCGGCCCGGCGAACCACCTCACCTGACCAAGACCGTAGGCCGGCCCTCGGTGGACCGCGGCCACCTCGATGCGTGTGAACGGCCCTCCGAGTTGGTCACCGTCGTACCCGGGGAAGCCGGCACGCGGCCGCCGGTCCGGGCTCAGGGTTTCACCGCTCCTCGGGGGCGCCGTCGTCGATCGTCTTGAGCAGGCGGGCCTCCATGTCGGCGACCAGTGCGGCCCGGGCGTCCGCGAAGGTCGCGACCGCACTGTCCCCGAGACGGTGCAGGACCTCCTCGAGCTGGGTGTCAGGCGATGCGGTGGCCCAGTTCGGGTCGCTCTGCACGTCGGCGATCACGCGCGCCAGGTGCAGGTTCGCCAGGTCCTTCTCGCGTCGTGGCGTCATGACTGTTCCGAGGGATGGTGCGCTGTCAGGTCGGCGCCGCGGCTTCCTGGAGGGCTGGTCACGGGATCCGGCGTGGTGGGTTGCGCCGGGAGCGGGGTGCTTGCGGCGCCGAGGGCTGTCAGGGCTCCGGCGAGGGCGAGGAGCGCTGCGACGGCCGTCTGGGCGCCGAGGGCACGTTGCAGGGGTGGGAGGTAGTACGGGTACAGGGCGGGGGCGATGATCGAGAGGCTGTAGGCGAGGCCGTAGCCGCTGGAGCGGACGGCCGGGGGGAAATGCTCGGTCAGGTAGGCCGCGACCGGTCCGTAGACCGACACCGTCGTGATCTCCAGGAGCACGACCAGGACGATGAGCGTGGGCGGGGTGTGCTGTCGGAAGACCGCCAGGTAGGCCAACGGCGCCACGACGGCCGATCCGGCGCCGAACCGGATGAAGAACGTGCGCCTGCCGGTGAACGTCGAGGCGTGGCCGCAGGCGAGCATCGCGACGGCTGATGCGGCGGTCGCGCACAGCATCGTGAGGCTCACGCGCTGGTCGCTGAGGTGGGCGAGGGCCTTCAGCTGGCCGGTGAGCACCGCGACGGCCATGTCGGTGAAGAGCCACAGGCCGGTCATCAGGACGAACAGGCTCCGGAAGCGGCGGGCGTTCGCGCCCACCAGCACCCGGGTGAGCGGTCGGGACTCGTGGGCGCCGCGTGCGGCGTCGGGGGCGTCCGAGACGCACCGGCGGTAGAAGACGAGCATCACAAGCGCCATCACCGCACCGAGGGCGAATGGCACCCGCCATCCCCAGGAGCTGTACGCGTCGGGTCCGAGGAGCCGGAGCATCACCAGGACGAGGGCGGCGATCGTGGCGTTCGCCCACGGGGACATCCACATGATCAGGCCGCTGACCAGGCCGCGCCGGCGCTCGGGTGTCCACTCGATCGCCAGGGGGACCGCCGAGGTGTAGCCACCGCCGATGAACACGCCGCTGAGGAAGCGCAGGCCCAGGATCGCGTAGAACGTCCCGGGACCGAGCACGCCGCGTCCGGGCACGAGGGCGACCATGGCCGTCGTGGCGGCCAGGGCGCCCATGGT
>JAJYCD010000095.1 GCA_021778635.1 Actinomycetes bacterium | reverse complement strand
ACGGACTCCTCGTCCAATGCGTCGGACGCGTGCTGCGAGCCTCCCCCGGCAAGGACGTCGCCGAGGTCCACGACTACCACGACCCCGCCACCCCGGCACTGGCCGTCTCCCTCCAACGGCGCATGCCCGGCTACCGCGCGCTCGGGTTCGACGTGCCATAGCCGACCCGCGGGCGCACGTCGGCGATCTCGGCACCGAGCCAGGCACACGAAGCTCGCGGCTCACCTGGGCCGGCAACACCGCGGCGCTGACGAGCGCGCAGGGCATCCGTAGCATGCTCGCAGTCCTACGGCCGGGAGTCGTGGTCAACGATCTCGGCAGTAGTGTTGCGGCGGCGTTCACCCGATCCCGGGCGCTTTCGCCAGTTGGGGAGACGCGGTCGCAGCCGGTCGTGCGGGAGTTGGCGCGGCCGTTCACTCTGGCCCCTCGGCGGCGTTCGCCGCGCTTGGCGGGGAGTCCAGGTCGGCCCAGGATCTCATCGCGCTGGACAATGTGTCGGCGGGCTTACGCACGCTCCCCAACCAGTACTCCCACGCTGTGACGATGTCGAACGTCGCGGTTGGCGTTTCCGCAGGAGTCACGGGCGCCGACCGTTCTCTCACGGGAGCAGGCGCCGTCGCGTGGGTATCGGACACGTTCGCGCCATCGGCGGGGGCTGCCCGAGCCCGCGGCCCGCGCCGCGGTGATCGAACCAGCCCGCGCCGAAGGTGTGGAGTACGAGCCTGACGCTGTCGAGAGGATCGTCGAGTACACCCAGGGCTACCCCTACTTCATCCAGGAGTACGGCCGCGCCGCCTGGAACATCGCCGAGGGCGCGACGATCACCCGCGCGGACGTCGAGGCCGCGGGCGCCGTCGTGGAGGCCGAGCTCGACGCGAGCTTCTTTCGGGCCCGCGTCCAACGCGCCTCACCCGAAGAGCTCCGCTACCTGCGCGCCATGGCGCACCTGGGTGCCGACGCGCTCAAGGCAAGCGACGTCGCCGAGGTCCTCGACAAGACCTCCGAGCAGGTCGCCCCCATCCGGGCCCGCCTGATCAGCAAGGGACTGCTGTACACACCCCGGCACGGGTACGCGAAGCTCACCGTGCCCCAGTTCGACCGATTCATGCTCCGTTACATGGACCTCGACACCGTTCCACCAGCCTGACCCGCCCAGCCGATCCCCAGCCCTGACGCGAATCTCCAAGGGCCCGGCGCGAGTCTGGGTCAGTCCAGGGGCGCGATCCGCGGTTCGGGGCGCGGGATGCTGCGCTCAAGGACGTCGTTGAAGTTCGGCGCCGCGTGCGACTTCTCGATGTAGTGGTTCTCAGTCACTGCCGTGCGAGAGTGACCTCTGGCAGCCCGTGGTGTGTGCGCAGACGCGCAGACCATGCAGCCGGCTCACCAGGCACCGGTGAGCTGGCGGGAGATCGCGCGGGCCGCGGCACGGACCGCGGGCACGTAGGCCGAGCCGGCGAACTGCTCGCGGGGCGCGACGACGGACACTGCAGCGACCACGCCGTCGGGGCCGCGGACCGGGGCGGCCGCCGTGGCCATCGTCGTGCGGCTGCCCAGGGCGAAGTCGCCGCGACGGACCTCGGCGAGGGTGCGGCGCAGGTCGTCGGCCGTGCGGACGTCTCCGTCGGGTACGAACGTCGAGATCGCGTGCTCCTGGACCGGGGTCGGTGCGAACGCGAGCAGGACCTGGCCGACGCCCGTGGTCGCGAGCGGCAGCCGCCCGCCGATGCGGTAATCGACAGGGCTGGGATCGTGGGTCGAGAGGCGTTCGACGAGCAGCGCCTCGGCGCCGTCGCGCACCGCGAGCAGCACGTGCTGGCGCGTGACGTGGAACAGGTCCTCCATGGAGGGCATCGCCGCCTCGCGCAGGCCGTGCCCGCGCGGAGCGAGCGACGCGATCTCAAGCATCCGCAGGCCGACGGCGTACCGGCCGTCGGCGAGCTGCTCCAGGGCGCCGGTCGCCATCAACTGACGGGCCAGGCGCAGCGCGCTGCTGCGGGGCATGGCGGCTCGTCGGGCCAGGTCGGCGAGCAGCAGCGCGCGGTGCTCGGCGTCGAACCCGCCGAGAAGGTCGAACGCACGCTCGATGACGGGGCGCCCCTTAGGAGGCTTGCCACCTCGTGTTCCATTCATCGGTACCCAAGATGCCACTGGGCCGCCGGCCTACCTACCGTCGACGCCATGAGCCTGATCGACATCCACGCGCACTTCGTAACCGATTCCTACGTCGCGGCCGCCCGCGCGGCTGGCATAGAGCACCCCGACGGCATGCCCGCCTGGGCGACCTGGAGCGTCGTGGCGCACCTCGACCTCATGGACCGCGGCGACATCGCCAAGGCCTACCTGTCGATCTCGTCGCCCGGCGTGCACTTCGGCGACGACGAGGTTGCGCGGACTCTGGCCCGCGAGGTGAACGAGTACGGGGCCGTCCTGCGCCGTGAGAACCCCGACCGCTTCGGGCACTTCGCGTCGCTCCCCCTGCCCGACGTGGCCGGCGCGCTGGACGAGGCCGCGTACGCGCTCGACGTGCTGGGCGCGGACGGCGTCGTCGTCGAGACGAACGCCCACGGCGCCTACCTCGGCGACGAACGCAACGAGGCGCTATGGGCCGAGCTTGACCGGCGCGGCGCGCTGGTCTTCGTGCACCCGACGTCGGCGCCGCACGTGGACGACGTGTCGCTGGGGCGCCCCCGGCCGCTCGTCGAGTTCCTGTTCGACACCGCTCGGGCGGCCAGCGACCTGGTTTTCGCCCGGGTCCTGCTGCGCTACCCGAACATCCGGTGGGTGCTGACGCACACCGCGGGCGTACTGCCGCTGCTGGTCGACCGGATGGACACGTTCCGCCCGGTGCTGCTGCCCGAGTTCGCCGACGACCCGTCGGTGCGCGAGCAGCTCTCGGGCGTCTGGTTCGACATGGCCGGCACCCCGTTCCCGCGCCAGGTCCCGGCGTTCGCCGCCGCCTTCGGCACCGACCGGCTCGTATACGGCAGCGACTACTGCTGGACGCCGGCCGGCGGCGCGCTCGCCCAGATCGCGTCCGTCGACGAGGCGGACCCGCCGTCATCGTCGCAGAGCTGGCGAGAGCTCACGACTAGGAACGCCGAGCGACTGGTGTCCACGCGATGAGCGCTCTGGTCCTGCGGCGCGCGAACGTCGTCGACACGCGCGACGGCTCCCGGTCCACCGACACCGACGTGCTGGTCGACGGCGGCACGATCGTTGCCGTCGGCCGAGCCCTCGAGGCTCCCGCGGGGGCCGTCGAGGCCGACGCGACCGGTCAGTTCGTCGTACCCGGGTACAACGACATGCACGCGCACCCGCTCGCGCGTGGCACCGATCCGGACCCGACGCTCGAGCTCATGCTGACGTTCGGCGTGACGGGCTACCGGCAGATGTCCGGGTCGTTCGACCTGCTCGCGCGGCGCGCGGCCGGCACCCTGACCTTTCCCGAGGCGTCGCCCGCGCTGCTGGCCATGCCCGGCCCGCTGCTCACGCCGATGAACGCCAGGACACCGGCGCAGGCGGCGGCGACCGTCCGGGCCCAGGCGGAGGCCGGCGCAGACTTCATCAAGGCGGCAATCACGACTCCCCCGCAGTTCTTCGCCGCGCAGGCGGAGGCCGTCCGGCTCGGGATCCCCATCGCCGGCCACCTGCCCGCCGGGATCGACGTCGAGACGGCCTCCCGGATTGGGGTGCACTCGATCGAGCACTTCGGCTCCGGTGTGGGCGTGCTCGCGTGCTGCTCCACCGATGAGGACCACATCCAGCACGCTCTGGCCGCCCAGCCGGCGGTGAAGATCCCGTCGATCAACGTGCCCGGGTTCCTGACCGGCGTCGTCGACAGGGTCCTGACGAAGCTCGTCGCGAAGATCGTGCTCAACCCCGTGAACCTCAACAGGCCCGCGACGATCGAGCTCTTCGAGCACGCCGTGGAAACCTTCGACGAGGATGCGGCCCGTGCGATCGCCGCTCGCTTCGTCGCGGACGGGACGTGGAACGTCCCCACACTGATCCGGCAAAAGACCAGCAAGCTCGCCGACGACCCGCAGTTCCCGGCCGACCTCGACCTGCGGTTCGTCGCCCCGTCGACCCGCAAGGCCTGGGGCGGCTCCGTGCAGAAGTTCGCCAGGTTCACGTCGCAGCAGCGGGCGACCTTCGCGGCCTCGCACCGGCTCGAGTACGAAATGGCGCGCGTGTTCGACGAGGTGGGCGTGGCGATGATGGTCGGGACGGACTCCTCCGGTGCGGTGTGGGTGGTCCCCGGCGCCGCCCTGCACGACGAGATCGACCTGCTCGCGCAGGCCGGCATCCCCCCGCTGCGCCTGCTGCAGATGCTCACGCTGCGGCCGGCCGAGTTCCTGGACCGGACGGACACGATGGGCACGGTCGAGGCCGGCCGGAACGCCGATCTCGTCCTGCTCGCGTCCGACCCGCTCGAGGACTCGGCACACCTGCACGACATCGCCGGCGTGGTGCGGGCCGGGACGCTCTACACGCGCGGCGACCTCGACACGATGCAGAACCGGCTCGCGGCCGCCCGCGCGGTCGACTGACAGTCACATCGATGTGCGCGAGTCGCGTACACCACGCGGCAGTTCTGCTCACCAAAGCCACCAGGTCCGACCTTGGCGCGAAGAGACGGCCCGACTGAGGATCCGGACAACACGGCGAGACGACGGCAGTCTCGCCGAGTACTCCCGCCCTAGGTCAACGTCAGCCACTCCGGACAAGTCCGATAAGTTCCTACATCGGCGGCGGCCAACCCCCGTCCTGGCGAAGGCCGGGACCCGCGGCCGTTGGCGCGCTCCGGCTGAACTAGTCGACGTCAAGACGCCCACCTCACCTCGAAGGGATTGGCCATGCCGGGAACTGTGGCGTCGTACACCATCGGCTTCCCGACGGACTGGGTGAAGTGGCAGGTGGGTGAGGGTCCCTCACGGGAGGACGAGCTCGCCGCAAAGGCCGCCGACGGGCCCGAGTCGCAGGACCTCGTACGTCACGCGGTGAACGGGCTCGATTCGCTCAGCCAGCTTGGCGGGGCGTTCTTCGTCGCCGCGCTTTGGGTCCCGGATCGCTCGACGGGTGTTGCACTGGCGACCGCACAGCTGGAGTTGTTGACCGGACCTCTCGACCGTGACGCTTCGTGGGACATGATGTGGGAACGGGCGAGCACCTATGCGCCGCAGCGCGGTTTCAAGGTGTTCGACCGTGCCATCGAGGAACTGGCGTTGCCGGCCGGCCGTGCGATCGGTGAGGTGACTGTGCTGGCCGAGAGCCATCGGCGCCTCCTCGGTCGACCTTCGCGCCCCGAACCCGTTCAGATGCGCGTTGACATCACCGTGTTCCCCCCTGGGAGCTCGGACGTTGTCTGTTTGGAGCTGCGGACGTTCGAATCGGATCTGCTCGACGCCCTTGGCGACGCAGCGCGAGTCATCGCCCAGACGATCACGGTGGTTGTCGGTCCTCCTCGGGAATCATGAACGTTCTACCGTTGCGCCCGATCGCCCGTGCGATCCCGGTCCCCGATCTCGGGCCGAGTCCCGGTCTGTATCACACGACGCCGCTGGCAACCTTCCTCCTCATCTTGGGCGCTGTCGGAGTGATCGTGTTCGCTGCGCAGGCACTGGGGGTGCGACGGCGTGCCGACGCGGGCGGACCGATCTGGGTTCCGTTCATCTTCACGCTAGCGCTCATGGTCGTGCCCATCGCGGCCGGGATCGTGCTCATCGAGACAGGCAAGAGCCGTGCGATGGATCGCTACGACGCCTACAACGCGCGCGCGATCGAGACACGATCGTTGGTCGTCACCGAGCTCGAGGCCCAGTACGGCGTCGTCATCGGACAGCAGTGGAACGTCCCGACCCTCGACGGCGAGTTCGGTGCGGTGGAGCTGACGATGGCGGATGGCACGCGACGACAGGACTGCCTGGTCGTGACCAACGGGGTGTACGAGATCCGCTGCGGGAGTGCCCACGACCCTGCGAAGTCGACGCCACTGCCGCTCGCTGACCCGGCGGCAGCACCGTGAGCGGCCCATCATCGGTGGATCCCGCAGGGCACCAGACGCCCGGGGCGCGTCGCCAGCGCGTGGGCTCGCTGGGGTTCCTTCTCCCGGAGTCGTGGTGGACGGTGGACCTGCGCGACGAGGTAGCCCGCAGACGTTCGGTGAATGCGCTGGTCGAGGCCAGGTAGGGCGCGACGACAACCGGGCGCCGCTTCGTGCCGATCTGCGGTCCCAGCTCGGAGGCGCGGCCGACGACGCCGCTCGCGCCGGCGGCCGGATCATGGCGGTCGCGCTCATGCGGGCCGACGGGATTCCCCGTACCGGCCACCCTCACGATGTACCGAGTCCCAGGTGCGGCACTGGATGGCAACGGCGCCGAAGAACTGGCGCAGCTGCTGCGCGCCTCGCAGGAGCCAGGCGATGAGATCGAGGTGGCGCAAGGCGCGCTCGGCCCAGTCCTGCGCCGGGTCAGCCGTCGGAAGGGCGACTCGTCGATCAGCGGCTCAGACGTTGTTCTTCTCCTCGTCGACTACTGGCTGGACCCCACCGACGGACACGGTCTGATGCAGCTCAACTTCACCAGCCCGCTGTTGGAGCTGCGCGAAGGTCTGCTCGGACTCTTCGACGCCATTGCCGCGTCGGTGAGCACCGCCGAAGGCCTCGCGTGAATCCACGCCGAACGGGCACGCAGCGGTTCCTGCCCGCCGTGCTGGGCGTCATCGGCGTGTCATTGTTCGTCGTCGCCGCCTGGCGACGATTGCTGCAGAGCCGCATCAACGCTGATCCGGCTCTGGTCGCGCTTGTCGCGATCGTGGTCGTCGGGGTGTTCGTCGTCGTGTTCTGGTGGGCGGTGCACCGCTCGCGCGCAAGGCAGGTGACCGTCGCGACGCTACGGCCCGGTTGGCAGCTGCACGGGGTGTGGGCCGACGAGTCGCTCGGCCGGGAGCTGATCACGCAGGGCGTATGGGAGCCGGGACTGCGCCCGAACGGACCGCGCGCGACGGCCACGGAGGACACCAAGTGTGATGCTCAGCACCGCGGCGTCCCGACCTCAGCCAAGCGCCGCCGCCAGCACGATGATCGCCCCCGCCGCGGCGAGAAGCCCCGTGACTCGCCTCACCGGTTCGGATCTCGGATCACACTGTGGCGCCGCGCTTCTTGCGAAGCCTCCGGGACGAGGCGCAGATGGAAGGCGGTCGCCGAGGTGACGGCAATAGCGATCCCGAGCCACGCAAGCACCATGGGGAACACCCCTTCGACGGCGCGCGCGGCGTAGGCACCGCCCGCTGACACCATCGCCGGCGACACCCACCATGACCACCGGTACACGGCGCGCGGACCGACGACGCCCGTAGCGATCGAGGGGGCAATCTCCACGCCCAGCGCCCAGACGAAGAAGATGATCACCTCGCCAGAGGTTCTGCCAGCCTCCACAGAAGTCCTTCGCTCCATCCAGAGCCCACGCGGCCGCGGCTCCCACTCCGGTTGCCAGCAGTGCTACCGCGCCGAACGCCAGGCCGACGATGGTCCATGCCGTAGTGGTCCACGTCATGGGGTTCCACCCGTCGAGCCCGAGCGGCACTGAAGGCTCGGTCATGGGCTACGGTGCCTACTCGTGGCTCAGCGACCAGTTCGGACCGTCATCGCCTTCGACGCTCAACCTGAAGTGATGGCGTTGGTCATCATGGTTCGTGCAAGGAAGGTGTGAGTGATGCCGGGGACGGTGATCTCCCAGTCCATCGGTGTCTTTCCCGGATGGGTCCAGTGGCGCACGGGTGAGGGGCCGGCCCGAGCGGAGGAGCTCGCCCGGGGTGGGGCGGACGGGGCTGCTGCCCAGGAGTCTGTGCGGCAAGCAGTGGTGCGTCTGGACGCGCTGTGCCAGGCCGACGGGCTGTTCTTCGCCGCTGGGTTGTGGGTCCCTGACCGCACGACTGGTGTCGCGGTCGCGACCGCGCAGCTTGAGCTCCTCACTGGCGCGCCGGATCGGGACGCCTCGTGGGCCGACGAGCTCGAGCGGGCACGCGCTTTTCGCGCTGAGCGCGGGTTCAAGGTGTTCGACCGCGCGGTCGAACCGATGACCTTGCCGGCTGGACCCGCCTTCGGCACCATCACCGTGCTCGCCGAGACTCCTCGCGGAGGGTTGTTCGGCCGCCGGTCGGGTTCATCTCCGGTCGAGACACGCGTCGAGGTGACGGTGTTCCCGCCGGGGAGCTCGGATGTCCTGCGCCTGGCGGTCCGGTCCTTCGAGTCCGATCTCCTGGACGCGCTCGTCGACCAGGCGCGAAACCTCGCCGAGTCGATCAAGGTCGTCGTCGGCCCAGTGCCAGCCCCATGAGCGCGAGGCTCGTCGGGATGCTGCGCGTCGAGGACGTGCAGGTCCCGAACATCGGGCCGTTCCCTGAGCTGTACAAGAACACTCCGCTCGTCCAGACGCTGCTGGTCCTGGGCATCGTCGGAGTGGTCCTGTTCGCTATCCAAGCCCTGGGCGCACGGCGCCGCGCGCAGGCGGGCAAGGCCCTGCTTGCGCCGTTCGTTGTCACCGTCGTCTTCATGGTTGTTCCACTCGCGACCGCATACGTCCTGACGAAGACAGGCGAGGACCGGGCGTTCGAGCGGATCAACGCCTACAACACCAAGCAGAGCGCAGTCGTCGACCAGATCGTTCCGCAGCTCCAGAAGCAGTTCGGTGTGGTGATCCACGAGCCCTCGCTGATCCCGACCGAGGACGGGGAGCACCTGCGGGTGGACATGACCTTGCCGGATGGCTCACGTCAGAAGTGCTTCGTCATCGCCCAAGGCACCTACCAGATCCGCTGCGGCAGCGACAACGACCCTGCCGGAGGCACACCACTTGCCCCGGTCGCCAAGGTCTCAGGATCGTGACCGCGCGACCCGCCTTGTCCCACTGGGCCACCGACAACTCCGAGGGTGTTCGACGGCCACGTGTTGGCGCCTTCGGCGTGCTACTCCCCGGGTCGTGGTGGACGGTAGACCTGCGGGATGAGGCCGCCCGACGCCGCTCGGTCGCCGGCCTCGTGGAGCGCCAGGTGGGCCGCGACGACAGCCGAGCGTCATTGCGGGCGGATCTTCGCTCAACGATGAGTCGCACTGCCGAGGACGCCGCACGCGCCGGGGGTCGGCTAATGGCGATCTCACTCATGGAGGTTGACGGGATCCCCGTACCTGCCACGCTGACGATGTACCGGATTGCCGGCGCTGCTCTCGATGACGCCGGCGCCGAGGAGCTCGCCCGGGTGCTGCGGCAATCGCAGCTCCCGGATGACCAGATCGACACCGCCGAAGGACCCTTGGGCCCGGTGCTACGCCGGGTGAGTCGAAGGCCGGGAGGTAGCCAGGTCGGCGGGGCCGGCGTCACCCTCCTTGTCGCTGACTACTGGTTGGATCCTGACGACGGGCAGGGTCTGATGTCCCTGAACTTCACCAGTCCGCTGACAGTCATGCAAGATGCCTTGGTCGACCTCTTTGATGCGATCGTGGCTTCGGTCGGTCCCGCCGAGGACGGCGTGTGAGTCCACGTCGAACAGGCACGCTGCGGTTCCTGCCCGCCGTGCTGGGCGTCATCGGCGTGTCATTGTTCGTCGTCGCCGCCTGGCGACGATTGCTGCAGAGCCGCAACAACGCTGATCCGGCTCTGGTCGCGCTTGTCGCGATCGTGGTCGTCGGGGTGTTCGTCGTCGTGTTCTGGTGGGCGGTGCACCGCTCGCGCGCAAGGCAGTTGACCGTCGCGACGCTACGGCCCGGTTGGCAGCTGCACGGGGTGTGGGCCGACGAGTCGCTTGGCCGGGAGCTCGTCAGGCAGGGCGTGTGGGAGCCTGGCCTGCGCCCGAGCGGAGGTTCCCGGCTCACCCTCGCGTGGACGAACTGGGGTATTGAGCTGTGGCGCGGGGGGCGCACCCCATACGTCGTGGCGTCACTCCCCTGGTCCGCGGTGGCATCGACGACAGAAGGCTCCGGGCATGCTGCGGCACGCGAACGCCCGGCCGTCGTCGTGACGACTCTCATCGGCGCCTCCCTCGTACTCGTCCCGTGCGCTCGAGCGAACGGAGGCGTTCTGCCGGCAAGCACCGCCCAGGTGCAAGGGCTCATCACGGCGCTCAGGACCGCGCGCGACGGCAGCTGACTCGCCGGGTCCCAACATCGCAGTCGACATGCGTTGGATGGGGAGGCCGGGGACATCGAGGTGACTCCATGCCGCACCACAGGTCCGAGGAGGACCGGCCGGCCTGGATTCGACGTCGCGTCGCGCCGCACATCTCCTGCGAGGTCACTGGTTCGATCCCAGTATCGCCCACCAGCGTTGATGCAGGTCAGCGGCGCGTGTCTCACATGGGAACGCGCTGCATCTCGTTGATCGAGACATTGACAGCAACGGGTGCTGCAACGCGGACGTCGGCGGACAGTGGCGGACGGCTTCTCCTTCGGGCGGCCGGTTCGGCGCCGCGCAAGCGTTCGTCCAGGTCACAGCTCGCACGGCTCGTCCCCAGCGGAGAAACGATGACCGCTTCCGTCCGTTTGCGTACGGAAGAGGTCGTCGTCCAGCGCGGGGTGACGATTCGCGCCGCCTCATGATCGTGTTCGAGTGGTTCACCGACGCCTCCTCACCGGCGGTCCGCCCGTGCACCAGAGCGGCACGGAGGAGCGAGCCGACGTCGTTCAGAACAGGGGCAGGGTGGCGATCAGCTGTTGGGCGGCTCGCATGAGGTGCTCGGCGTCGGTGATCGCTCGGCTCGCCCCCTCAGGGGTTGTGGTCTCCCCGGGGCCGCTGGGGTACTCGAGCTCGTTTCGCCGGCGGTGCATGGTTCCGAAGGCCCGGAACCCGTCACCGAACTGAGCGCGCAGCGCGACCTCGACGACGTAGTGCCCACCCGAGGTCGTCGGGCGCAGTCCTTGGTGGGCGAGCAGCGCGGTGCCCGCGTATCGGGCCGGGTCGTAGGCCAGGACGTAGGCGCTGTCGGGGTCGTCCCGGGCGATCTCGCTGGCCGTGGCAACGGTTCGGGTGGCCTTGCCCAGCAGGCTCTCACCGTTGGCCTGCCCGCCGGCCACCTGCTGCAGCTGCTTGGCGGCGATCAGCGCCTGGATCTCGGCTTCGCCTCGTGGCCACCGGCTCTTGCGCTCACCTGCCGCTCAGGAGTCACGTCCAGCGTCGGGGACGCCTTGATCTGCACGACCAGGGAGTCGGCGTCCCCAGCCCACTGCTCGGGCGTGCGGATGACGGGACTCACCTGAATCCCCAGGCGGTGCTGCGCGCGATCTGCCGCGTCATAGACGTCCGCGCGATCCACCGCGCCCACCACGAGCACGTCGACGTCGTGGGGGGGCAGGCCCGGCGTGCCGTGGTACCGCTCGGCCCACGAACCGTAGATCAGCACACCGTCGGCGCCGACGGCCTCGAACTCCTCACCGATCACCGACTGCGGCCCGAACGTGTCCTGCAGCACCTGGGTCAAAGGGTCCGCCACCGGATGGGCGAGATTGGCCCGCACGAGCCGCGCCCGACCCACGGTGCGATCCTGCAAGATGCCCGCCTCGACCAGGCGCTGCACCTCGCGCTGCAGCGTCGGCAACGGCACCCCCAGACGCGTGGCGAGTTCGGTCAGGGTGTACTCGCGTCGGGGTGCAGGAGCAGCCAGGCGAGCATCGCCGCCTGGTGCCGCGACCTGTAGATCGGCAGCAGAGCCGGAGCCTCACTACGCATAGATGGAATCGATCACCCAGTTGTAGGTAGCGACAAGGGTCGCGGCGGCCCCACGCGACATGCCGCCAGCTGACTGCGCGCTGATCCGTGCGCTCCCGTGGGTTCCGTGAACGCCCGGCGTCCCCACTCACGGCCGGTCTCGGGACATCCGCCCAGCAGCAGAGCGTCGATTCCTGCCCGGCGTTGACGACCATCTGATCCACCGGTTGACATGCGCCATATGCGAGGGGCTGCGCGTCGTGCCGTCGTGGTCGGCCTCGTGCTCCT
>JAJYCD010000094.1 GCA_021778635.1 Actinomycetes bacterium | reverse complement strand
GAAGCAGACCCGGGTGCCCTCACCGAGAATCTCCGCCAGGGAGCCCTGCTCGGCAGCCATCTCGGCGAGGATCGCCTCGACCACGCCGATCCCGAGAGCCACCTCCAGCCGGCGCAACCGCTCAAGCAGCGCGGCGGGCAGTCCCGTCGTCCGGGCCGCGGCCGCCACGAGCCGTTCGGCCACGACCCCGCGCACGACGGCCGCTACCGCCGCATCCGGGGCGACCTCAGCCGAAGGTGCGGGCATGTCGTCGGCGAGGAGCACGCCGCTCAGCAGGCGGCTGGTGTCCATGAGTGCCGAGAGCGTCGGCATCGCCGCGCTCGCCCGCGGACGGACCTCGACGTCCCGGGTGAGCAGGTAGGTGACGTCCACCGCGGAACCGCCCTCGTCGTCGCTGCCGCCCGAGTCGAAGGCGGTGCCTCCCGACGTGTCGAGGTCCTCGCGCGTGAGCACGCCCATGGCGGCGCGCGCACGGGTCAGGGCCGTCGGGCCCGACAGTCCCCAGAGGTCATCGTGTGTCAGCGCCCTGACCGGGAGCTCGACGCCGACCGGCAGCGGCGCCACCGACCCCAGCCGCTTGAGCTCGAAGTCGACGAGCCCGAGAGCCTCGTCGATCCCCGACCCCACCGGCGTGCACTCGTCCAGCAGCGGCGCGATCGCCGACCACGCCTCGGCGAGCGTCGGGGCCAGGAGGACGTCGTCCACCGAGATCCCGAAGGCGCTGCGGGCGTCGTCGAGGTCGCGTTGCGGGTTCACGAGCGTGCTGATCGCGGACCCGTCCTCGAAGGCCACCGCGATCTCCACCGGGCGGGGACGGGACATCCGCCCCTCCATGCCGACCGTGAGGATGCCGATCGCGCACCGCCGTGCGGCGTGCTCGGGCGCCGTCGCCGACTGCAGGAAGCGCAGGATCCGCCGGTCGGTCTTGAGGTCCTTGGGCAGGACGGGACGAGTCAGCACCAGACCGTCCATGGATGTGCACCGGCTCAGCGCGACGTACACCTGCCCGTAGTCGAACGCACCGCCACGCAGGTCCACGACGAGCCGGTCCAGCGTCTGCCCCTGGCTCTTGTGGATGGTGATCGCCCACGCGAGCTTGAGGGGGAGCTGGGTGTAGCTGCCCACGACCTCACGCCGCAGCGTCCCGCCCTCGGCCACCGGGCGCGTCGCATCCCAGGTGTAGGGCCGCACCTCGGCGCTCGTCGAGTCGCGGAACTCGACCTCGATCCCGAGGCCGTCGCGATCGTGCCAGAGGTCCACCACCCGCCCGAGCGTCCCGTTGACCCAACGGTCGGCCGAGTCGTTGGTGAGCATCATGACCTGCGCACCGACCTTGAGCTCGACCACCCGCTCGACCGGGGGGTCGAAGAGGCTCAGGTCGCCGCGCTCGACGGCCTGGTGCACCACCACGTCGCCGGGGAGGCGTTCGAGCTGCCGACGGTTACGTGCGGTGACGACGCGGTTGGTCGGCGCGAGCGTGAGCCAGAACTCGTCGTCGGGCGGCTCGAAGTCCGGATCGGTCCGCGCGTTGAGCTCAGCCCGGGCCCGCTCAACCAGGACGCCCTCGCGCACCGCGTTGAGCAGGCTGGTCAGGCGCTGGTCGCCGAGCTGCCGGAACACCGTCGTGAGCGCGACCGTCGGGAAGTCCTCGCGGGAGAACCGGTCGGCGGAGAAGAAGTACGGCGTGGCGTACCGGGTCGCGAAGAGCTCCTTCTCCCGCTCCGTGGTGACCGGCGGGAGCTGGAACAGGTCGCCGACCAGGACGACCTGGACCCCGCCGAACCGGGTGCCGGGCCGCGGACCGAACCGCTCCAGTGCCGCGACGAGCATGTCGAACAGGTCGGCACGCACCATCGACGCCTCGTCGAGGATGAGGGTGTCCAGGGCGGCGAGGGTCGCGGCGAACCGACCGGGCCGGTACCGGCCGTCCAGCACGTCGGTGAGGCCCGTCGTCGTCCCGAAGCCGAACAGCCGGTGGATCGTGTAGCCGTCCACGTTGAGTGCCGCGATGCCGGTCGGTGCGGCGACGACGACACGCCTCTCGGTGGTCGCCATGAAGTGCCGGATCAACGTCGACTTGCCGGTGCCGGCCTTCCCGGTGAGGAACAGGTTGTGCCCGGCGTCGAGGAGCGCCAGCGCGCGCTCGAACTCGTCCGTGAGGGTGATCGGCGAGCTCACCGTGACCACCCCCGAGATCCTGTGTCCAAGCACCCGCCGGTACGTGAGCTGAGCACCGCGCCGATCGAGCACCGCGCCGATCGAGCACTGCGCCGCGCGAGCACCGTACCGAGGTGCGCCCTCCGCCGGTGGCTCAGCCCACGCCCTCGGCGACGAGTGCGTCGGTGAGCAGACCGACCAGGGTCTCGAGCTGCACATCCGTCGACGAGACGTCCTCGTCCGGCGCTCCGTCCAGCGCGCGGGCAGCCAGCCCCGACTTGCTGTCGATCAGCTCCGCGATCCGGCTGTCGATGGTCTGCGCGGCGATGACCCGCCACGCGGTGACCGGCTCGGACTGGCCGATCCGGTGGATCCGATCGATGGCCTGGGTCTGCTCGGCATCGGTCCAGGACAGCTCGGCGAGCACCAGGTTGGATGCGACCTGAAGGTTCAGCCCGACGCCCGCGGCCATCAGGGAGCACACCACGATCGACACGTCAGGGTCGTCGGTGAACGCGGCGATGTTCTTCTCGCGGGCCTTGGGCGTCTGGTCGCCGCGGATCGAGGCGTAGCGGATGCCACGCTGGGCGAAGGTGTGCTCCGCCTGGTCCATGACGTCGACGTGCTTCGCGAAGAACACCACCTTGCCGACGTTGCGGGCGAGCTGCGCGGCGTAGTCGGCCGCCAGGCCGGCCTTGGCCTGGCCGATCCGCCGGACCATCGTGAACACGTTCTCGCCGGTGGACTGCGAGCCGGCGTCCTTGAGCGCCCCTGCCGCCACCCGGCGCACGAGCACGTGGTCGATGCCGTCCACGAGCTCGACGTCCCCCCGGGACTCCAGGGCCATTCGGTAGCGTCGGACCAGTCCGCGGGCGAGCTCGGCCTCCGCGTCGCGGATCGACCGGCCGATGGCGCCGTCGAGCTCGACCGGCAGGTCCGCCACACGGCGGGCGGGGATGTCGGCGACCACGTCGATCTTGCGGCGGCGCACGATGCCCTGGGCGATCACGCTGGCTCGCGCGGCGGTGTAGAAGCCTGGGTCGGCGGGGGTGAGCCCGGTCTCCTCGAGGGCCGCCATCAGTCGGCCGAGCGGCATCTTCTCGTCGATCCAGCCGAGGAACTGCCAGATCGCGCGGAAGTCCTCGATGTCGTTGATCAGCGGGGTGCCGGTGAGCGCCATCAGCAGCGGGCGGGCGGTGCGGGCCCGGATCCGCTCCGAGAGTGCAAGCACGTGCTGGGAGCGCTGGGATCCCTTGTTCTTGATGAAGTGCGCCTCGTCGACGACCATGCCGCGGAAGCCGAGGTCGCCGAGCCAGCCGACATGACGGTCGAGGAGCTCGTAGTTCACGATCACGATGTCCGCGAACCCGTCGACCTCGTCGCCGTCGCCATGAACCACGGTGGACCTGCGGTTCGGGGTCCACAGCCCGACCTCATGCGCCCAGTTCGTCTTCACGACGTTCGGCGCCACGACCAGGAGCGGGTAGGCGTCGGCCGCCTGGGCGGCGAGCAGTGCCTGGGCGGTCTTGCCGAGCCCGGGCTCGTCGGCGAGCAGGAACGTGCGGTGGCCGGCGGCCGTCGCCGCCACGACCTGCGCCTGGTGCGGCATCAGCTCGCGACCCTGCGGAGTGGGGACCGAGGTGGCCCTGGGCAGCGTCATGCAGGCGGGAGTGCCGGTGGTGCCGTACTCGAAGGACCGGAAGAGCGGTTCGAGGAGCTCCCAGCCGGCGAGTCGGCGGGGTCGGGCTGCGATCCGCTCGGCCGCGGCCTCGAAGTCAGGGGCCAGGAACGGGTTCGCGAGCTGGCGCGAGATCACCGACCGGGGCACCACCCTGCGTTCGGAGCCGGCTGCCGGTGCGGCGGGCGCGGCGGGCTCGGGCTCGTCGGGTGGCTCCAGTCCGCCGGCGCGCATCATGGTCGTCTTGAAGGCGCGCGCCGCGTCCGAGACCCGGGCATCGTCGGCCAGCAGCCCGAGGAGCGAGGTGTCCCGGGCGGCAGTCTTGGCGAGCAGCGTCGCCACCCCGTCGAGGCGGCGGAGCTGTTGGGCCCGCCGGGACTCGGTCAGGGTGACGTCGGCCTTCACGCGGGCCCGCTCCTCGCGCACGAGCAGCGCCACGGCCTGGAACTTGGCGCGCACCGCCGGGCGCGTCGGCGGTCGATGCACGGCGCCGTCGACCTCGTGGGCGACCTCCGCGAGCACCGGGATGAGTCCCTGCTCGGTGGGACGTGGGGCGTGGCGGTGCTGGACGGCGAGGTCGGTGCGCGCGCCACCGGTCCGACGTCGGCCTGGTCGTGCCACATCTCCTCCTTCTCACCAGCTGTACCGCGACCGCGGTGCAGCGCTCCGCGCCACGGCCGCTCGGGGCCCGCCGAAGATCGGACCCGCACCCGGTGTCGCGAGCGACTCGACCCGGGCGCAGCGAGCGGACGTCGGCGCGCCACGCGACGCCCGCGCTGCCCGTGCCCACACCGATGGGACACGCCGCTGGGCGTCTCGGTGAAGCGCCGCGGGGCGAGGTCGTGACCCTGCTGAGCGCCGGAGGACGGGGCATCCGACCGGACTACGCGACCGAGTTCCGCGGGATCGTGATCGAGCGTGAC
Organism: Actinomycetes bacterium; assembly: GCA_021778635.1. Lineage (GTDB taxonomy): Bacteria > Actinomycetota > Actinomycetes > Actinomycetales > Cellulomonadaceae > JAJDFX01. The sequence continues at coordinate 7,231 of JAJYCD010000094.1, read as the reverse complement.
GTCTCCGGTCGTGCTGCAGGCGGTCTCGCCGCACACCGCGGCACGATCATAGCCGCGCTGAGGGCGCGCGAGCGCGTGGATGACGGGGACGGGCGCAGGCGACCCGGTGCCGCTGGCCGGGAGGACCCGGGGGCTTCGCGCAGCCGAGGTGTCTCGGCGGTTCCGCCCGGACGTCACGAGCAGGGCGCCTCCGGAGCGCTGCCAGCCTGACCATTTTCTTGAATCGTTCAAGAGTGTGGGCTACCGTCACGATGTGACGCGCACTCGACCCGACCTCGAGCACCTGCTGCGCGGTGCCGGGCTTCGGGTGACCGCCCCGCGACTGGCGGTGCTCGACGCCGTCGGCGCGCGCCCCCACGCCGAGACCGACCAGATCATCGCCGCCGTCCGGGCGAGCGCCGTGCACGTCTCGCACCAGGCCGTCTACGACTCGCTCAACACCTTCGCCGAGCGTGGCGTCGTCCGCCGCATCCAGCCGCGGGGCACGGTCGCGCGTTACGAGCTGCGGATCGGGGACAACCACCACCACCTCGTCTGTCGCACCTGCGGGTCGATCAGCGACGTCGACTGCGCCGTCGGGCATGCGCCATGCCTGACTCCTGCTCAGGACCACGGCTTCCAGATCGACGAGGCCGAGGTCGTCTACTGGGGCACGTGCCCGACGTGCGCGCAGCCCGCAGCCGAAGCGGAGCCCGATGCGATCGAGCCCGACGCGCCTGAGCCCGCTGGCGCCTGACCCGCTGGCGCCTGACCCTCACTACCCGCTGGCACCTGACCCTCACTCCACGCCCGACACCCGCGCGATCACACCCAGGGAGCACCATGACCGAGCTGCACGACGCCACCACTTCCTCGACGACCGCCGCACCGGCAGGCGGCTGCCCGGTCGGCCACGACGCCCACCCGGGCGGCGGGCCCGCCAACGGGCGGTGGTGGCCCGAGCGGCTGAACCTCAAGGTCCTCGCGAAGAACCCGGCGGTCGCCAACCCGCTCGGCGCCGACTTCGACTACGCCGCCGCCTTCGCTGCGCTCGACCTCGCCGAGGTCAAGCGGGACATCGCGACGGTGCAGACGACCTCGCAGGAGTGGTGGCCGGCCGACTTCAGCCACTACGGCCCGTTCATGATCCGGATGGCCTGGCACAGCGCCGGGACCTACCGGGTCCAGGACGGTCGCGGCGGGGCCGGGTCGGGGCAGCAGCGGTTCGCGCCGCTGAACTCCTGGCCGGACAACGTCAGCCTGGACAAGGCGCGGCGGCTGCTGTGGCCGGTCAAGAAGAAGTACGGGAAGGCGTTGAGCTGGGCCGACCTGATCGTGCTCGCCGGCAACGTCGCGCTGGAGTCGATGGGCTTCACGACCTTCGGCTTCTCCGGCGGTCGGGTCGACGCGTGGGAGTCCGACGACGAGGTGTACTGGGGGCCGGAGGCCGAATGGCTGGGCGACCGGCGCTACAGCGGTGACCGTGAGCTGGAGAACCCGCTCGCCGCGGTCCAGATGGGCCTCATCTACGTGAACCCCGAGGGTCCCGGCGGGCACCCGGACCCGCTGGCCTCGGCGCGCGACATCCGTGAGACGTTCGCCCGCATGGCGATGGACGACGAGGAGACCGTGGCGCTGATCGCCGGTGGCCACACCTTCGGCAAGACCCACGGCGCCGGGCCCGCCGACGCGCTGGGCGCCGAGCCCGAGGCCGCACCGATGGAGCAGCTGGGTCTGGGATGGAAGTCCACGTACGGGAGCGGCACGGGCATCGATGCGATCACCAGCGGTCTCGAGGTCACCTGGACCTACCACCCGACCCGGTGGGACAACGAGTTCTTCCACATCCTCTTCGCCTACGAGTGGGAGCTGTTCGACTCGCCGGCCGGTGCCCGGCAGTGGCGTCCGGTCAACGGCGGTGGCTCCGGACTGGTGCCGGAGTCGTTCGGCGACGGCACGCGCGAGCCGCGCATGCTGACCTCGGACCTCGCCCTGCGCGTCGACCCGGTCTACGAGAAGATCTCCCGCCGGTTCCTGGAGCATCCCGAGCAGTTCGCCGACGCGTTCGCCCGGGCCTGGTTCAAGCTGACGCATCGCGACCTCGGACCGGTCTCCCGCTACGTCGGGGCCGAGGTCCCGGCCGAGGTGCTGCTCTGGCAGGATCCGCTGCCCGCACGCGACCACGCGCTCGTCGACGCCGACGACGTGGCCGCACTCAAGGCCGAGGTGCTCGCCTCGGGCCTGACCGTCTCGCAGCTGGTCTCCACCGCGTGGGCCGCGGCGTCGTCGTTCCGGGGCAGCGACCGGCGAGGCGGCGCGAACGGCGCCCGGCTGAGGCTGGCACCGCAGGCCGGCTGGGAGGTCAACAACCCGGAGCAGGTGGCTCAGGTGCTGTCCCGGCTCGAGACGATCGCGGAGACGTTCAACTCGCGCACCCCGGGCAAGGCGATCTCCCTGGCCGACCTGATCGTGCTCGCCGGATCGGCGGCCGTGGAGGCTGCGGCGACGGCAGCCGGCCACGACGTGACCGTGCCGTTCACCCCGGGTCGCGTGGACGCGACGCAGGAGCAGACCGACGTGCACTCCTTCGCCTACCTCGAACCGAGGGCCGACGGCTTCCGCAACTACGTCGCCGCGGGCGTCTCGTTGCCGGCCGAGTACCTCCTCGTCGACAAGGCCAACCTGCTCACCCTGAGCGTTCCGGAGACGACCGTCCTGGTCGGCGGCCTGCGGGTGCTCGGGGCCACCTGGGACGGGTCGGACACCGGGGTGCTCACGGAGCGGCCGGGAGCATTGACCAACGACTACTTCGTCAACCTTCTCGACCTGGGTACCGAGTGGCATGCCGCGGACGAGGCCTCCACCCGGTTCGTCGGCACCGTTGCGGCGACCGGCAGGAAGTGGTCCGCCACCCGCGCCGACCTGGTGTTCGGTTCCAACGCCGAGCTGCGAGCGGTCGCCGAGGTCTACGCGTCCGACGACGCCGTCGAGACGTTCGTCGGCGACTTCGTCGCAGCCTGGGTCAAGGTCATGGAGCTCGACCGCTTCGACCTGCATCGCTGAAAGCCCCGGCGTCCGATCGCACGCGGCGACCTCGCGAGAAGCAGCGCAGGTCGTCGCGTGCGGATCGCTCTCGCGGCGGAGGTTCCCGGAGCGGACCGCGGGCGTCTCCCGGCGCGTCCGCGCCGGATCGCCTCGCAGCTCTCGTGGCGCCGATGGTGCGTGAGTAGGTTAGGCACACCAACGTCGGTGATGGAGGTGTGGCCCCCATGGTGTACAACCTGGCGTCGCTGCTCGAGGACAGCGCGCACCGAGTCCCCGAACGCGACGCGATCGTCCTCGGGGAGACGCACCTGACCTACGCCCGGCTCGACGGCGCAGCGAACCAGGTCGCCAACATCCTGGTCTCCCGGGGGATCGCACCGGGCGACAAGGTGGCGCTGAGCTGTCCGAACATCCCGTACTTCACGATCGTCTACTTCGGGATCCTCAAGGCCGGGGCGACCGTGGTGCCGCTCAACGTGCTGCTGAAGGGCCGCGAGGTGGCCTACCACCTGCGCGACTCGGAGGCGAAGGCCTACGTCTGCTTCCAGGGCACGCCCGAGCTGCCGATCGGGGCCGAGGGGTACGCAGGGTTCGGTGAGGTCGAGTCGTGCGAGCACTTCCTCGTGATCACCGCCGACCCCACCGCCGCGTCGCCCATCCCCGGCACCGAGACGCTCGCGGAGGCCATGGCGTCCCAGCCGGCGACGTTCGAGTCCGTGGCCACCGACGAGGACGACACCGCGGTGATCCTCTACACGTCCGGGACGACGGGGCAGCCCAAGGGCGCCGAGCTGCGGCACCGCAACATGCGCGACAACGCCCTGGCCTGCGGACCGCTGTTCGACGTCGACATCGACGCGCCGGACACGTACCTGTGCGTGCTGCCGCTGTTCCACTCGTTCGGGCAGACCGTGATCCAGAACACCGCGTGCGCGTTCGGCGGCACGGTCGTCATGCTTCCGCGCTTCGAGGCGCGCACCGCGCTGGACCTGATGCTGAAGGCGGGAGTGACGTTCTTCGCCGGGGTGCCGACGATGTACTGGGCCCTGCTCGGTGCACTGGAGCAGGGCGTCGACGTCTCCTCGATCGCGACGAACCTCCGGGTCGCCGTCTCGGGCGGCGCCGCACTGCCGGTGGAGGTCCACAAGAACTTCGAGGCGAGGTTCGGCGTGACGATCCTCGAGGGGTACGGGCTCTCGGAGACCTCTCCCGTCGCGAGCTTCAGCCTGTACGGGCAAGCCGCGCGGGTCGGGTCCATCGGCCTGCCGATCCCGGGCGTCGAGATGACGCTCATCGACCCGATCGGCTGGACGGAGCTCCAGGACTCGCCCGATGCGGTCGGGGAGATCGCGATCAAGGGCCACAACGTCATGAAGGGCTACTACAGGCGGCCCGAGGCGACGGCGGAGGCCATCCACGACGGGTGGTTCCGCACCGGCGACCTCGGACGTCGCGACGAGGACGGCTGGTACTACATCGTCGACCGCTCCAAGGACATGATCAACCGTGGTGGCTACAACGTGTACCCGCGCGAGATCGAGGAGGTCCTGCTCACGCACCCGGCGGTCTCGCTGGCCGCCGTGATCGGGGTCCCGGACGAGCAGTACGGCGAGGAAGTCAAGGCGTTCGTCATCCTCAAGCCCGGCGCCGCGGCGACCCCCGACGAGCTGGTCGCCTGGGGCAAGGAGCAGATGGCCGCGTACAAGTACCCCCGCATGGTCGAGGTCGTCGAGTCGCTACCGACGACGGCGACCGGGAAGATCCTCAAGCGCAAGCTCCGGTGAGCCGCGCCCGCACCGCGGGCTCGTCGAGGGCGGAGCGCCGCTGACGCCCGGGCGTTTGCCGCGGTCGACCTCGTGGCCTACCGTCGCCGCAGCGCCGGACGGGCCGACGCGGGACGGAGGATCGGGTGCTTCACGACGCGCCGGCTGTGCTGCCGGGGATCCCGCTGGGGGACCGGCCGCTCGAGCCCGGGACGGAGGTGCTCGTGATCCGGGCGCAGGTCGGGCCGTTGACGGCCCTGCACCATGCCCCTGACGGTCCGCCGGCGGGCACCGTGCTGATCGTCCCGGGATTCACCGGCAGCAAGGAGGACCACCGGCTGCTGCTGCCCGAGCTGGCCCGACGCGGCTGGGACGCGTGGTCGTTCTCGCAGCGCGGGCAGGGGGACTCCTCCGGTCCGGACTCGCCGGCGTCCTACGGGATGGACCTGCTCGCCGGAGACGTCGAGGACGTCGCGCGGGCCGTACTCGGAACGGCAGGTGGGCGTCTCCACCTGATCGGTCACAGCTTCGGTGGGCTGGTCGCGCGGGCGGCAGCGATCGCCTACCCGGAACGGTTCGCCTCGCTGACGCTGCTGTGCTCGGGCCCGCACGGCTGGGCGGGTCGCAACGCCGACGACCGCGCCGCGCTCCTCGCCAACCCGCACGTCGACCTGTGGCGGCTGCGGAACCCCGAGCGTGCTCACCTGGACGACCTCGACCTCTCCCCGGACGACGCATTCCTCCGGCTTCGCGCCGAGCTCACCCACCCGGACCAGCTCGTCGCCGCGATCGACCACCTCGCGGACCCCACCGACCGGACTGCCGAGCTCGCCGCCACCGGCCTGCGGACGGCCGTCGTGCACGGCGAGCACGACGACGCATGGCCCCAGGACTGGCAGCGGGCGATGGCGGCTCGGCTCGGTGCGCCGGTGCGCGTGGTGCCCGCCACCGGTCACTGCCCCAACGAGGAGGACCCGGCGGTCACGGCCCAGCTCCTCGACGAGCTCCTCAGGGCCTGACCAGCGGGCCCAACGCCTCGCAGGCCATCGCGACGACCCCGGGCACGTGCCCGTTGGCCACCAGGTTGAAGATGAAGCCGTCGACGCCCGCGTCGAGCACCCGGGTCTTCACCTGTTCCGCGACGTCCTCGGGCGAGCCGACGAAGTGCCGGTCGGTGGCGAGCCGGCGGGTGGCGTCGTCCATCGTGTCCAGGTCGATGCCGCGCGAGGCGAGCATCTCGATGTGCATCCGGCGTGCGGCGTCGCCGTCCTCGTCGACGATCACGAACCCGAGGAAGCTGGTCTCGAGCGTCGCGCGGTCCCGCCCCTCCTCGTCGCACCGCTCCGCGAGCGCGTCGAGCTTGCGCGGCACGTCCGAGGCGTTGCAGATCAGGTTGAGATGGTTGGCGTGGCGCGCCGCGTAGCGGAACGTCTTCTTCTCCCCGCCGCCACCGATCAGCAGGGGCAGGTCGTCGCGCAGGCGCGGCTCGTTGATCGCGTGCTCGGTGCGGTACCACTCGCCGGAGACCGTCGGACGCTCACCGTGCAGCATCGGGAGGATGATCGCGAGCGCCTCCTCGAGTCGGTGGAACCGATCGGTGAACGTACCGAACTCGAAGCCGAGCTGGTGGTGCTCGAGCTCGAACCAGCCGGCCCCGAGACCGAGGACCGCGCGCCCGCCGCTGACCAGGTCGAGCGTGGTGACGGCCTTGGCCAGCAGCGTCGGGTTGCGGTAGGTGTTCCCGGTCACGAGCGTCGACAGCTGCACGCGCTCGGTGGCCGTCGCGAGCGCCCCGAGCAGCGTGTACGCCTCGAGCATCGGATCGTCCGGGTCGCCGATGCCGGGCAGCTGGTAGAAGTGGTCCATCACGAACACGGCGTCGGCACCGGCCGTCTCGGCCTCGCGCGCCTGCCGGATGACGGTCGGCACGATCTCGGCGGGGACCCGACCGGGATAGGTGAAGTTGGGGATCTGGTAGCCGAGGCGGATCGTCATGGCGTCGAGCCTAGGTCGGCTGATCGGCGGTGCACCAGTCACGCTTCCGCGAGAGCGTCGACGCCGAGCGCGACGACCGACCGGAGCGGACGATGAGAAGTGGAGGTGGCCGCCATGTACATCGGGGGTGTGGTCCTCGCGCTCGTGCTGCTGCTCGTCGCGATGGCGATCCGCATCATCAAGCAGTACGAGCGTGGGGTGCTGTTCCGGTTCGGTCGGGTCCAGGAGGTGCTCGAGCCCGGCTTCCGGCTGATCATCCCGTTCGTCGACGTGCTGCATCGGGTGTCGCTGCGGATCGTCACGTTGCCGATCTAGTCGCAGGGCATCATCACTCGGGACAACGTCAGCGTCGGGGTGGCCGCGGTCGCCTACTTCCGGGTGATCGACCCGGTGAAGTCGGTCGTCGCGATCGAGGACGTGAGCGCCGCGATCGACCAGATCGCCCAGAC
>JAJYCD010000093.1 GCA_021778635.1 Actinomycetes bacterium | reverse complement strand
ATGGTCATTGAGTCTTGGGCTCCGATGCGGACAGGGACTAGGACGGTGAGGGTTGTGGATCTCGAGAGCGGTACGGACCGCCAGCGAGGGCGACGCCCTCCCACGCAGCGATCTCGGCCGGATCCGCGGACCAGGAGGAGGGCAGCCGTGAGACGTGCGACACCGTCGACTATCCTATCGGCGGCGCAGCAGGCGGGTCAAAGCGGTCGACCTCCCGCGAGGCCGGGGCCCGAACGGGCCGTCTCGGCGCCACCGCGCCCGGCCCTGAGACGTGCGCCGTTTGCCAGAATGTCCGGGTGACGGACGACGAACCCGGACGACTTGCTCACGCGGGCTATCGCGAGATCCCCGACGCGGCGGGCGGTCGAGCCGGCCGATCGTGGTGGGACGCGAACGCCTCCGACTACCTCGCCGAGCACGGCGAGTTCCTGGGCGACGTCGACTTCTGCTGGTGCCCCGAGGGTGTGCGGGAGGCCGACGCGCAGCTGCTCGGCGCCACCGCGCAGGTCGCGACGCACCGGGTGCTCGAGATCGGGGCCGGCGCCGCCCAGTGCTCGCGGTGGCTGCGCCGTCAGTCTTCCGGCCAGGCCGGCGAGATCGTCGCGACGGACGTCTCTGCCGGCATGCTGACCGGCGCGGTGGCGCTCGACCGGCGCACCGGCAGCACGACGCCCGTGGTGCAGGCGGATGCCCGGTCGCTGCCGTTCGCCGACGCGTGCTTCGACGTCGTGTTCACGGCATTCGGCGCGCTCCCGTTCATCCCGGACGCGGACCGGGTGCATCGCGAGGTCGCGAGGGTTCTCAGGCCGGGCGGCCGGTGGGTGTTCTCGGTCACGCATCCGATCCGTTGGGCATTCCCCGACGATCCCGGGCGCGGCGGACTGACCGCTGATCGCTCGTACTTCGACCGGCGACCCTACGTCGAGCTCGACGAGGCCGGGCGGGTCCTGTACGCCGAGTACCACCGCACGTTCGGAGACCACGTCGGGGAGGTCGCGGCGGCCGGCTTCATGATCGACCGGGTCGTCGAACCGCCCTGGCCGCGCGGCCATGACCAGGTCTGGGGTGGCTGGGGGCCCGTCCGAGGCGAGCTCCTTCCCGGCACCGCGATCTTCGTGACGCACCTGATCCGACCACCCTCGCACTGATCCGCACGCCGGCCACCGACCCGACGCACGCACCCGCGCCCCGACCGGTTCAGTGGCCGGCGTCGTGCCAGCTCAGCCCCACCCCGACCGACACGTCGAGCGGGACGGACAGCTCGGCCGCCGACCCCATCTGGGTGCGGACGATCTCCTCGACCTCGTCCCGCTCTCCCCGACCGACCTCGAGCACGAGCTCGTCGTGGACCTGCAGCAACATCCGTGACGACAACCCCCTCGCGGCGAGCTCCCGCTCCACCCCGAGCATCGCGACCTTGATGAGGTCGGCAGCGCTTCCCTGGATCGGCGCGTTGAGGGCCATCCGTTCCGCCATCTCCCGACGTTGACGGTTGTCGCTCGTCAGATCAGGGAGATAGCGGCGACGACCGAGGATCGTCGCAGTGAATCCGGTGGCGCGAGCCTCGTCGACGACACCGGTGAGGTACTCCCGCACCCCTCCGAACCGGGAGAAGTAGTCCGTCATCAAGGTGGCGGCCTCGCCGACGTCGATCCCGAGCTGCTTCGACAGGCCGAACGACGACAACCCGTAGGCGAGGCCGTAGGACATCGCCTTGATCTTCGACCTCATCGCGGGCGTGACCTCCTCGGTGGGCACACCGAAGACACGCGACGCGACGTAGCTGTGCAGGTCCTCGCCGGAACGGAACGCCGAGATCAACCCCTCGTCGGCGGAGAGGTGCGCCATGATGCGCATCTCGATCTGGCTGTAGTCGGCCGTGAGGAGGGTCTCGTAGCCCTCACCCACCACGAAGGCGCGCCGGATCCGGCGCCCGGCTTCCGTCCGGATCGGGATGTTCTGGAGGTTCGGGTCGGTCGAGGACAGCCGCCCGGTCGCCGCGATCGTCTGCTGGAACGTGGTGTGGATCCGCCCGTCGTCGGCGACCGAGCGGAGCAGCCCGTCGACCGTCTGGCGGAGGCGGATCGCGTCGCGGTGCTCGAGAAGGTGCTGGAGGAACGGGTGCTCGGTGCGCGCGTAGAGCTCGGTGAGCGCCGCCGCATCGGTCGTGTACCCCGTCTTGATCTTCTTCGTCCTCGGCATGCCCAGCTGATCGAACAGCACCTCCTGCAGCTGCTTCGGCGATCCGAGGTTGACCTCCCGGTCGATCACCGCATAGGCCTGGGACGCGGCGCTCGCGACCTGGCCGTCGAAGTGCGACTCGAGCTCGCGCAGGTAGTCGACGTCGGCCGCGATGCCGCGGCGCTCCATGCGTGCGAGGACGTAGACGAGCGGGAGCTCGAGATCGTCCATCAGGGTGCGACCTCCGCGGTCGACGAGGTCCGCCGCGAGGACCTCTGAGAGCTCGACGACGGCGTTCGCCCGGACCTCGGCCTTCCGGTCGACATCCGCGCCGTCGAGCTCGAGATCCAGCGACCCCTGGGAGCCGACCGCCGACGCGGCGTCGTCCATCCGCAGCTCGCGATGGAGGTAGCGGACCGAGAGGTCCGCGAGGTCGTAGGTGCGCTGATCGGGGTGGCACAGGTACGCCGCCAGCTCGGTGTCGATCACGACCCCGTCGAGCGTCATGCCCCGCCCGGCCAACGCGTGCCACGCGGCCTTCGCGCCGTGAACCGCCTTGTGCGCCGTGTCCGAGCCCAGCCAGTCGACGAGGGCGGCCTCGTCCACCGGCGCGATCGTCGTGAGATCGACGGTGATCGCGTGCCCGGCGTCGTCCGAGACCGCGACCGCCCAGGCGTCACCACCCGACGGTGCGGAGATCCCCCGGACGTCGAGGCCCATCCGTCTGCCCGCCCGGTGCGACAGCCACGCACCCAGCGTCCCGGCCTCGACCACGTCATGCGTCAGTGCCGTCGCCGACTCCTCAGGGCCCGTCTCCGCCGGGACCATCGCGAAGAGACGGTCGCGCAGGGTACGGAACTGCAGCGCATCGAACACGCGATGCATGGCCTCGCGGTCCCAGGGCTGAACCGCCAGGTCCTCGGGTCGGACCGGCAGCTCGACGTCGGTCAGGAGCGCGTTGAGCCGGCGGTTCATCCGTACCTGCTCAAGGTTCGCGCGCAAGGACTCGCCCGCCTTGCCGGTGATGCGATCGGCGTCGGCGAGAACCGTGTCCAGGTCCCCGTGCGTGACGATCCACTTCGCCGCGGTCTTCGGTCCCACTCCGGGAACCCCGGGAAGGTTGTCGCTCGTCTCCCCTACCAGCGCCGCGAGCTCGGGGTACTGCTCGGGATCGACGCCGTACTTCGCGCGCACCGCGTCCGGAGTCATCCGGGCGAGCTCCGACACCCCGCGCACCGGGTAGAGAACGGTGACCGTGTCACGGACCAGCTGGAAGCAGTCCCTGTCCCCCGAGCAGATCAGGACGTCCATGCCGGCCTCGCGGCCCTGCGTCGCGAGGGTCGCGAGGATGTCGTCCGCCTCGATGTTGTCCTTCTCGAGATGGGGGATCCGGAGGCTGCCGAGCACCTCCTGGATCAGCGGCACCTGACCACGGAACGCCATCGGCGTCTCGTCCCGCGTGCCCTTGTACTCGGGGTACTGCTCCGTCCGGAATGTCGTGTGGCCCGCATCGAACGCCACCGCGACGTGGGTCGGCCGCTCCTCCGCGATCAGCTTGGTCAGCATCGACGTGAAGCCGTACACGGCGTTCGTCGGCTCGCCGGTGCTCGTGGCGAAGTTCTCGACGGGCAGCGCGAAGAAGGCCCGGAAGGCCATCGAGTGGCCGTCGATCAGCAGCAGGCGTGGCCGGGTTCGCTCGTTGTCGCTCACGGTGTCAACCTATCTGCCATGACTGACGCGAGCCCGACCAGCAGCCCGACCAGCCCAGCCCCGACACCCGGCTCCGGCCGACTGATCGACCGGCTCGGCATCCAGCTCCAGGAAGTGGGTGCGCAACGGGCCGTCGGGACGATGCCGGTCGCGGGGAACACGCAGCCCTACGGACTGCTGCACGGCGGCGCGACCGCGGCCCTGGCCGAGACGCTGGGGTCCTACGCCGCGGCGGCGCATGCCGGTCCGGGTCGGCGCGCCGTCGGGATCGAGCTCAACGCGACGCACCACCGGTCCGCACGCACCGGCGTCGTGACCGGCACCGCCACCGCGATCCACCTCGGACGCAGCACGGCGACCTACGAGATCGTGGTGCTCGATCCGGAGTCGAGGCGGCTCTGCACGGCCCGCCTCACGTGCATGCTGATCGACGAACGAACCGACTGATCGCGGACCGTCAGGCCGGGCTCGCCGGCGACGGGAGACGGGCCGCCATCGGCGCGCTCGGTCGCCTGCATCGCCGAGCGGACCTGACGCCGCCGCGCGATGAGGTCCTCGAGACCGCGTGCGCTCGCGCGCCGCTCTGCCGTCGTGCGCACACCCTCGTTCGCGAGCCGCCGCTGCAGCGACTGCGTCGTCACGACTCGGTGGGCTGCCGCGGGGGCGAAGCCGAGCCGTGCCAGGAAGCGCTGCATCCCGCGCGCGCCCGGCAACGGCGCCGAGTACACGTCCGTCGCGCCGTGCTCCTCGGCGACTTCGAGTGCCCCTGCGATCAGCGCGTGGCCGACCCCGCGACGACGACTTCCCTTGTCCACGTAGACCGCCTCGACGTGCAGGGCGACCTGATCCGTGAACGGCGTCGGACCGACGACTCGCCCGAGCAGGAGACCGGACACCTGACCGTCGAGGGACCCGACGAGGAGCTGGCCCCCGGGGCTCGCGACGAGCGCCTCGAGCTGGGAGTGCAGCCGCGCTGCATCGTCCGAGCAGAGCTGCGAACCCGCTCCGGACTCGGCTCGCGCCGAGAGGCAGAGCGAGACGAGCGCAGGCAGGTCGTCCACGCCCGCCTGCCATGTCTGCACCCCAGGACGCACCGGCACGAGCCTCCTCAGCGAGACATGATCAGTTGTCCAGACGGACGATACGCCCTCGGTGCCGGTGCGGTCGATCATCGCGAGCATCGTCCGCAACCCGACACTTCGGACACTACCGACACCGGGGGCGACCGCGAGATCCCCCGTCCGGGTGAGGCGTCCGGCGACCGCGCGCCATCGACCGGCAACGTGCCGAAACGCGCTCGACACATTGCCGCTCTACTGTCCGTTCCACGCCAGACCCCCTAGTGTCCATTCCACCTCGTAGGGCAATGCCGCCGACCAGACGGCTCTGCCCTGCTGTCCGTGCAGTCCCGTCCCCGACGACGAGCCCCGAACGGAGGTCCCACGTGCGTCTCGCACAGGTGAAGGACCAGACCCCACGCCGGTGGGTACGACGGCTCCTCGCCGTCACCCTGGCTGCGGTCGCACTGCCCACCCTCTGGGCGGGTCCCGCAACCGCGGCGACGCCCGGGCCGTGCGCGGCCGACTCGACGCAGGGCTGCCTCGAAGGGTTCCTCCGATCGACCGAAGGCCAACCCCTCGCGGGCGTCGTCCTGAAGGTCACCGACCCGTCCGGGACGACGACGAACGTCACGTCGGGTGCCGACGGAAGCTGGTCCGCACCGGTGCCGGCCGACGGGGAGTACTCGGTCGAGCTCGACGTGAGCACGCTGCCGCCGGGGCAGAAGATCGCCCAGCCCGATCAGAACCCGCTCAAGACCCAGGCGCGCGTCGGATCGACCACGTCGCTGCTGTTCGGCCTCGGGGCCGGCGGGGTGTCCGCGACCGCGGCTCCGACGGGCGCGGCGAGCCCCCCGGCCGACGCGTCGGCCGGCACCGGCGTCAGCGGCGTGAGCTGGGAGCGCGTGGCGCAGCAGGCGACGAGCGGCCTGATCTTCGGCCTGCTGCTCGCGCTCGCGTCGATCGGTCTCTCGCTGATCTACGGGACCACAGGGCTCAGCAACTTCGCGCACGGTGAGCAGGTCACTCTCGGCGGGATCCTCGCGTACGTGTTCTGCCAGCTCGTCGGGCTACCGCTGATCCTCTCGGCGATCATCGCCGTCCTCCTCGCCGCGGCGAGCGGCTGGATGCAGGACGCCTGGATCTGGCACCCCCTCCGCAAGCGGAGGATCGGGACCACGCAGCAGATGATCGTCACGATCGGGCTGTCGATGGCTCTCCAGTACGGCTTCCAGTTCTTCTTCGGCGGCGACAAGCTGCGGATCGTCACCACGACGCCGACGATCATCACCGTCGGGCCCGTCACGTTCACGCGCACGACCCTGATCTCGGTCGTCATCGCGATCATCGCCCTGGGGGCGGTCTCCTACTTCCTGCTCGCCACCCGGATCGGCCGGGCGACCCGCGCCGTGTCCGACAGCCCCGCACTCGCCGCCGCGTCGGGCATCAGCGTGGAGCGCATCATCCGCATCGTCTGGACCCTCGGGGCCGGGCTCGCGGGCCTCGGTGGTGTCCTCATGGGGCTGTACCTGAACGCGACGAACTGGAACATGGGAGGCGCGATGCTGCTGCTGATGTTCTCGGCCGTGACCCTCGGGGGTCTCGGTGCCGCCTTCGGCGCCCTCGCCGGTTCGCTCGTCATCGGGCTCGTCGTCGAGATGTCGAGCCTCGTGATCCCGAACGACATGCGCTACGCCGGCGCACTCCTCATCCTCATCCTGGTGCTGCTGTTCCGGCCTCAGGGAATCCTCGGCCGTGCCGAGCGGATCGGCTAAGGAGCCCCATGGACTGGACCCGGATCCTCACCAACGTCCTGGGCGAGATGATCGCCCCGACGACCGCGGCCTACGCCCTCGCAGCCGTGGGTCTCAACATCCACTTCGGCCTCACGGGCCTCCTCAACATGGGCCAGGCCGGGTTCATGCTCCTGGGTGCGTACGGCTTCGCGATCGCGACGATCGCCGGGTGGCCGATCTGGGCCGCGGCCCTCGTCGCCATCGCCGCCTCGGCCCTGTTCGCACTCCTCCTGGGGATCCCGACCCTCAAGCTGCGAGGCGACTACCTCGCGATCGTCACGATCGCCGCCGCGGAGATCGTCCGGCTCATCGGCCGATCGACGGCGCTGACATCGCTCACCGGCGCGTCCTCCGGCCTCCGGGGCGACAGCTACAAGACGACGTTCCAGAACCTGTCACCGTTCCCGACCGGCACCACGACGATCGGTCCGTTCAGCTACTCGAACAACTTCTCGAACAGCTGGTGGATCCGGCTCGTCGGGTGGGCACTCGTGCTGATCGCGTGCCTGTTCGTGTACCTGTTGATCCGGAGCCCGTGGGGGCGCGTGCTCAAGGGCATCCGCGAGGACGAGGAGGCGGTGCGTTCGCTCGGCAAGAACGTGTTCGCCTACAAGATGCAGTCGCTCGTCATCGGCGGTGTCATCGGGGCGGTCGCGGGGATCGTCTACGTGATGCCACGCGCCGTGCAGCCGGACTCGATGGGTCGCCCGATGACCTTCTTCGTCTGGACGATCCTGCTGCTCGGAGGTGCCGCCACCGTGTTCGGCCCGGTGCTCGGCTCGATCATCTTCTGGGCCGGTCTCATGCTCATCAAGTCGATCATGCGCGACGGCATCTCGGACACGCTCATCTCGTCGGGGCAGATCGAGCAGCTCGGATGGGTCATCGTGGGCGTCACGCTGATGCTCCTCGTGATCTTCCGACCGCAAGGGGTCCTCGGCGACAAGAAGGAGCTGGCGATCAATGTCCGCTGAACCGACGCCGATCGACTTCCGGAGCACCGCTGCTCGCGACCTCCAGCACGTCGAACGCACCCCCGGGGCCGTCAAGCCGGAGCCGATCCTGGTCGCCGATTCGGTGACGCGCCACTTCGGCGGGATCGCCGCCGTCGACGTCGCGCACCTCGAGGTGCAGCGGAACGCGATCACCGCCTTGATCGGCCCCAACGGGGCGGGCAAGACCACGCTGTTCAACCTCATCACGGGCTTCGACCGTCCGAGCTCCGGGCGGTGGACCTTCGAGGGCAGATCGCTCGCCGGCGTGTCCGCCGCGCGGGTGGCCCGGTCCGGGATGGTGCGCACCTTCCAGCTCACGAAGGCGCTCAACCGCATGACTGTGATCGAGAACATGCGACTCGGTGCGACTCACCAGCCTGGGGAGAACGTGTTCACCGCTCTCGTCCCGCCGCTGTGGCGGACGCGGGAACGGGAGATCACCGCGCAGGCCGAGGAGCTGCTCGCACGCTTCAAGCTCCTGGACAAGCGTGACGACTTCGCGGGGAGCCTCTCCGGAGGACAGCGCAAGCTCCTGGAGATGGCCCGCGCACTCATGAGCAAACCCACCATGATCATGCTCGACGAGCCGATGGCCGGGGTGAACCCGGCCTTGACGCAGTCGCTCCTCGGGCACATCCAGGCGCTGCGCGACGACGGGACGACCGTCCTGTTCGTCGAGCATGACATGCACATGGTTCGCCACATCAGCGACTGGGTCGTGGTCATGGCCGAGGGCCGGATCGTGGCCGAGGGCCCCCCGGACTCGGTCATGAAGGACCCCGCCGTGATCGACGCCTACCTGGGCGCGCACCATGACACCGACCTCGGTGACGACTCTCTGCTCGAGGACGAGCCGACCGCCGCGACCGCCGGGAAGGACGCACCGTGACCGCGACGCCGCAGAGCACCGCCCGAAGCGCCGCGTCCGACACGCATCGTGGTGCACCCGAGGGCGAGCCGCTGCTCGTCGCCGAGAACCTCGTTGCCGGGTATCTTCCCGGAGTCGACATCCTGAACGGATGCAACCTCGTCGTGCACCCGGGTGAGCTTGTCGGCATCATCGGCCCGAACGGAGCGGGCAAGTCGACGCTCCTCAAGGCTCTGTTCGGCCTGGTCAGCGTGCGATCGGGTGGTGTGACCCTCAAGGGCGAGGACATCACCAACCACCGCGCGGACGCGCTCGTCAGGCGCGGCGTCGGGTTCGTCCCGCAGAACAACAACGTGTTCCCCTCCCTGACGATCGAGGAGAACCTGCAGATGGGCGTCTACCAGGCCCCGCGCACGTTCACCGAGCGGTTCGACTTCATCGTCGACCTGTTCCCGGTGCTCGGGCAGCGGCGCAGGCAGCGCGCCGGGTCGCTCTCGGGCGGCGAGCGTCAGATGGTCGCGATGGCTCGGGCGCTCATGATGGACCCGTCGGTCCTGCTCCTGGACGAGCCTTCCGCGGGACTCTCGCCGGTGCGGCAGGACGAGACGTTCATCCGCACGCGCAAGATCAACAAGGCCGGGGTCTCGATCGTCATCGTCGAGCAGAACGCGCGTCGCGCCCTGCAGATCTGCGACCGTGGGTACGTCCTGGACCAGGGTCGGAACGCCTACTCCGGTCCCGGCCGCGAGCTCATGAACGACCCCAAGGTGATCGAGCTCTACCTCGGGACGCTGGCGACCGACGTCGAGAACGCCAGCGGCGCCGCCTGAGGCACCGTGCCCCGGAGCCCATGCCCACGATGACGGGCATGGGCTCCTCGCACGCACGGGGCTGCGTGGCGTGCGCGCGGATCCGCAGGTGGACGCACGACGCGGCCCGGCAGGGATGACTTCCCCACCGGGCCGCGTCGTCGCCGGGTGCGCGCAGACGTCAGGTCCGCACGACGATCAGCTCTGGCCGAAGACCGACTTGACGAACTTGTACGAGTTGTCGTCCTGGAACTGGTACACGCCGATGTAGGCCGACGACGGGTCGTTCTTGGCGTTGAACGGGCCGACGCCGGCCTGCCCCACGTACTTGATGTCCTTGCCGGAATCAAGCAGTGCGACGCAGTCCTTGAACGACTTGCACTCGGTCCCGCCCTTGGCACCGGAGACCGCCGCCATGTTGGCCTGGATCGTGACGCCGTCCGTGCCCTTGCCCTTGACCGCCGCGAGGGCCGCCAGGATCACCGCGTCGTAGCTCTCCGGCGCGTACGAGTAGTCGGTGAGCGTCGAGTCGATGCTCTTCAGACGGGTCTGGAACTCCACCGTCGGGAACGCGCCGGGGATCGTGCCCTGAGCGCCCTTGAGAGTGCCGGCCGGGAAGTCCTTCGAGTAGTTCGAGGTGTTCCCGTCGACGAGGTAGAGCTTCGAGGCGTCGAAACCCTTCGCGACGAGGTCCGGGATGATCTGCTTCGTCTGGTCGAACGCGATGATCGCGATCGCGTCGGGCTTGGTGTCGAGCACCGCGGTGACATCGTTCTTGAAGTCGCTCGCGGCCGGGTCGAACTCCTGGCCCTTCATCCCATACGTGACCGTCACGCCGGCAGCCTCGACGGTCTTCTGCACGACGTCACGCAGCGACGTGCCGTAGTCGTCGTTGAACACGAGGATCCCGAGCTTCTTGACCTTGTCGTTGACGATCAGGTTCCCGAGGGCCGATCCCTGGACGGTGTCCGGGGGTGCCGTCCGGAAGTAGAACGGCGAGTAGCCGCTGAGCTTCGTCGAGGTGTTCGCGCCCGAGATCTCCACGATCTTCGCCGCAGCGATGTCGTCCACCACGTTCAGCGTCACGGCCGACGACGCAGCACCGATGACGACCTGCACCTTCTTCGAGACGAGGTCGGCGACCGACTGGGTTGCGACCTCGGCGTGGTCGGCGTCGGAGGAGTCGGCGTGCTGAGCGACGACCGGCTTGCCGAGGACTCCCCCGGCGTCGTTGATGTCCTTGATCGCCAGGTTGACCCCGGCGATCTCGGGCGGGCCCAGGAAGGCCAGCGATCCGGTCTGCGGAAGGAGCGTGCCGATGACGAGGGCGGTCCCGCTGCCGGCACTGCTGCCGCCGGTGGAGGACGTGTTCGAGGTGCTGCTTGAGCAGGCGCTCAGTGCTAGGGCGAGGGCGCCGACGAGTGCAGCGCCGCGCGCCGCGTGCGTGGTACGAATCATGCGGGGGTACTCCCTTGTGTGTGAGTACGACGACCCCATGGGCGGTGAGACGCCCCACAGGGGTGAGATGCATGCAACGTACTGACGATTTATGTCATCGATGTGACAGGCAAGAGTCGGGCGTAGGTCGTTGTCATACCGTGACCATGTCGCAACGTGAGACAGTCCGTCCCGATCTACGGTCAGGCGGAGCCGCCGCCGACCTGCTCGATGACCGCGTCGGCGACCTCACGCATCGTGAGCCGACGGTCCATCGACGTCTTCTGGATCCATCGGAACGACTCGGGCTCACTGAGCCCCATCTTCGTCATCAGGAGCCCCTTGGCGCGGTCCACGCGCTTGCGCGTCTCGAAGCGCTCGGTCAGGTCGGCGACCTCGGACTCCAGCGCGGTGATCTGCGCATACCGGGAGATCGCGATCTCGACGGCGGGGAGGAGATCCGCCGGGCTGAACGGCTTCACGACGTACGCCATCGCGCCGGCGTCGCGCGCGCGTTCGACGAGCTCGCGCTGGGAGAACGCCGTCAGGAGGACGACCGGGGCGAGGTGCGCCTTGCCGATCCGCTCCGCGGCGGAGATGCCGTCGAGCACCGGCATCTTGACGTCCATGACGACGACGTCCGGCTTGAGCTCGGTGGTGAGGGCGACCGCCTGCTCGCCGTCGCCGGCCTCGCCCACGACGTCGAACCCGGCGTCCCGCAGCGTCTCGACGACGTCCATGCGAATGAGCGCCTCGTCCTCGGCAACGACGGCGCGCCGTGCCGGTCGCCCGACCGGCACCTCCTGCGGAGCAGGCGCTGTCGTCGGAAGATCGAGAAGCTCCGGCTGAGATCCGGCGGCGGGGGTCACATCGCTGTCTGTCACGGCGCTCAGCCTAGTGCCGAGTTTCCACGGAACGGGAGTCGCCACGTCGACCCGCGCTGACCTGGGACGACGCCATGCCCTGCCGGCAGGAGGCGCCGAGTCGCGAAGGAGACGCACGTCACATCGACGGCAGCGGCTAGAGTACGGAGACGCATCAGGCCCCGATAGCCCAACCGGCAGAGGCGTTCGGCTCAAACCCGATCCAGTGTGGGTTCGAATCCCACTCGGGGCACCCCGGCCTGACCTGCGCAGATGTCGTGGGGCGACGCTCCCGACGTACGGTCGTCGTCCGGCCGGAACGACCGGGACGCCGGTTGCGCGGCGGGCCAGCGATCCA
>JAJYCD010000092.1 GCA_021778635.1 Actinomycetes bacterium | reverse complement strand
GTCCCGAGGTTCGTGAATGTTCCGGCCTGCTTGAGCTTGTACGCCAGCGAGATGATAAACGCCTGCTGCCGGCGCTCGCGGTCGAGGTCGGTGAAGTCGAGGTTGGGGTGGGCGTTGTCGCGGCGCTGCCGCACGAAGCTGACGGCCTGCGACGCGGAGAGCTGCTGCACGCCCGCAGGGAAGTTCGCGCCGGAGTAGGTGTCGCTCGTCGCCTCGTTCAGGCACACCGTGATCGGTTGGACGGCCACGGCGATCTGGTAGAACGCGGCCATCGTCACCTCGACGAAGTGGTTGATCGTGACGCCGCCGAGGAACGCCGACACGGTGGCGACCTCCGCCTGGCGGGCCGCCGCGCGCGCCTGCTGGTACGCGTCGGCGTGAGAGATCCCGCCCGCGTTGACGAGCTGACGCAGCTTCTGGTCGAGGGTGAGCCCGTAGGCCTCCTTGATCTTCGCCATCGACGTGCCGTCGGGGTGACCGGAGAGGGCGGCGTAGTCGTCGCGCGGGATCGAGATCCCTACCGCCTTGCCGCCACCGGCCGGGATGTGCAGGAGCATGAGGACGTTCGTGTTGTACCCGCCGTCCGACTGGTTGCCGGCCTGCAGCGCGCTGTACACGTTCGCCGGCAGCGGGTTGCCGTTCTCGTCGAGCCTGCTGTCCAGGCCCATCACCAGGATGTTCGTCTCCCCGCTGTGCTGGGGGACACCCGCGAGGGCGCTGAGGCTCGACCGGTGGATCCCGTTCGAGAGGTCGAGGTAGGTGTAGCCCGCGACCGCCGCGCCGGCGCCGAGGACCAGCGCGACGCCGCCGCCGATCAGCGCGAGGACCCTTCGGCGACGACGCCGTGCGCGCGGCGCCGCCGGACGGGGGAGAGCGGGCGACGTCACGGGACGCGGCGGGGTCCGCGGGGCCGTCGGTCGTGCCTGCGGCGCGGGTGCGGTTGCGCGTGCGGGCGGCGCGGGTGCCGCGGGTCGTGCCTGCGGACGCGGGGTACCCGGCGCCCGATCCGGTGCCGTGCGACCGGGCACGACCGTGATCGGCTCGCCGGCGGACGGCGTGCGCGACGTCGTCCGCTCCTGGGGCGTGAAGCTCGGCGGCACCGGGGGGGCGGACGGGCGTCCGGTCGGGTCGGCCGGGCGGGCAGGGCCGCCTCGACGGGCCCGACTCCCGGGCCGCGCGGGCGGTACCTCGTCGTCCTTCATCGCGGCGCGTCCGGTCCGGCCGTGGGGCGGACGGCGGCTCTCGATCGAAGGTCCATATCGGGATGCTACGAAGCCGGTGCGCACAGGTGGGGTTGCCACGGCGCGGGGACCGTAGAGGAATCGTGCAGCGGGAGTGGCGGCGAGCGCGGCGCCACGGGCGCGCGGACCCGTCAGCTCGCGAGGCCGACGACCAGCCAGATGAACCCGACGCCGGCGATCGTCGACAGCACGGTGAGCCGTGTCGGGTGGCTCGCGTGCGCCTCCGGCAGGATGTCCGACGTCGCGAGGTACAGCAGGAACCCGGCGAAGAACCCCAGGTAGAGCCCGAGAACCGGCGCGGGGATCATGAAGGCGAGCGTGATCGAGGCGCCGATCACCGGCGCGATCGCGTCGGCGGCGAGGAGGGTCAGCGCGCGCCGGTGGGTGTTCCCGTACAGCGACGTGATCGTGTAGGTGTTGAACCCGTCGGCGAAGTCGTGCGCGATCACCGCGAGGGCGACGACGATGCCGACGGTGCTGCCGGCCTGGAACGCCGCACCGATCGCGAACCCGTCCATCACGCTGTGCCCGACGAGGCCCGAGGCCGCGAGGAGCCCGACCTGAGGGGCGTGGGAGTGCTCCGCGTACTCCTGTTCGTGACCGCGGTGGATGCCGAGGGTCCGCTCGATCACGTGCAGCACCAGGAAGCCGAGCACGAAGGTCAGCAGGGGCGCCGGCACCCCGAAGACCGCACGAGGCTCCTGCGTGAGGGCCTCGGGGATCAGGTCGAGCCCGACCACGCCGAGCATCAGACCGGCCGCGAGCCCGAGCATCAGGTGCCGGTAGTCACGCACCCGCAGCGCGGTCAGCCCTCCGAGGAGGGTCGTCGCGAACGAGCCGAGGGCGAACAGCACCACCACGACGCACCACTCCTCTGCTCGTCCGCACGCGACCGCGTGCCGTGACGCGACGGGTCTCCGGGGGCCCGTGCGCATCGTCATCCTGTCCGCTCCGGTCCGCGACCGGCCTGACGTGCGCCGATGCGTCTCCGAGCGCCCATTGGCTCCCAACGTGCGCAGGGATGGCGTCATTCCTCGGGGCGCTGCGGCGGGGCGCCCAGGTGCGTGCTGGTCGGGTTCCCGGCCGGGTCGGCGGCGGTCGGTGGGTGTCGGTGGGAAGTCCTACCGTGCTCCCATGAGCAGCGAGCGCGTCGGCGCAGCGGACCCTCCCGAGCGACGCGTGACGACCCTGCCGACGTCCGCGCGGACGGCGGCGCTCCTCCCTGTCGGTGCGATGGCCGTGACGGTCCTGCTGTGGGCGTCGGCGTTCGTCGCGATCCGCCACCTCGGCCCGACGGTGTCACCGGGCGCACTGACGCTGGGTCGTCTCACGGTCGGCAGCGTCGTCCTCGGCGCTGTGCTGCTGACCCGGCGCGAGGCATGGCCGCGCCGCGCCGACTGGCCCCGCCTGATCGCGATCGGCGTGCTCTGGTTCGCCGTCTACAACCTGGCGCTCAACGCGGCCGAGCACCGCGTCGACGCCGGTACCGCCGCCATGCTCGTGAACATCGGTCCGGTGCTGCTCGCGCTGCTCGCCGGGATGCGGCTCGGTGAGGGGTTCCCGCGGCCGCTGATCGTCGGCAGCGCGATCGGCTTCGGCGGTGTCGTGGTCATCGGCGTCGCCACCTCGACGGGGACGCGTGCCGACGTGTGGGGGGTCGTGCTGTGCGTCGTCGCGGCGGTCGCCTACGCGGTCGCGGTGATCCTCCAGAAGCCGGTGCTCTCCCGGTCGTCGTCCCTGATGGTCACCTGGGTCGCGTGCACGGTGGGTGTGGTCGTGTGCCTGCCGTTCGCGCCGCAGCTGGTCTCCGAGCTCGCAGCCGCCGGAGCGGGCCCGGTCAGTGGTGTGGTGTATCTCGGTCTCGGCCCGACGGCGCTCGGGTTCACGCTGTGGGGCTACGCGCTGGCGCGAACGAACGCCGGTCGGCTCGGTGCGACGACGTACCTGGTCCCGCCCGTCGCGATCGTCCTCGGGTGGGTGCTCCTCGGCGAGGTCCCACCGGCGCTCGCCCTGCTCGGCGGTGCGCTGTGCCTCGTCGGGGTGTGGGTCACCCGGCGGCCGGCCGCCGCGACGGCGACGGCGACGGCGAGCGTGGCCCTGAGCCCTGAGCCCTGAGCCCTGAGCCCTGAGCGCTGAGCCCGCAACCTCGGGGCGCTGAGCCGTCGACGCTGAGCCGACACTGCGCCGGACGATCGAAGGACCAGCACCCGATCGTGGGCGCTGGTCCTTCGACACGATGGCGGTGACTCAGTGTCCGGCGACCGCCATCGCGTGCGATCCGGCGAGATCGGCGTCGTCTGTCTCGCCGTCCCAGGCACCGCCGTCGAGGTCGTCGACGGCAAGGAGCTCGGCCTCGCCGAACGGGTGCTGGCCGCTCAGGACGCGCTCGGCCTGCGCCCG
Organism: Actinomycetes bacterium; assembly: GCA_021778635.1. GTDB lineage: Bacteria > Actinomycetota > Actinomycetes > Actinomycetales > Cellulomonadaceae > JAJDFX01. The sequence continues at coordinate 8,498 of JAJYCD010000092.1, read as the reverse complement.
GTCGAACTGGCCCGTCCACGAGCCGACCACCACGGTCGCGACCGCGTTGCCGGCGAAGTTCGTCACCGCACGGGCCTCGCTCATGAACCGGTCGATACCGACGATCAGGCCGACGCCGTCCAGCAGGTCGGGCCGGTACGACTGGAGCCCGCCGGCCAACGTCGCGAGACCCGCGCCGGAGACCCCGGCGGCGCCCTTGGACGCGATGATCATGAACACCAGGAGGGAGATCTGCTCACCGAGGGCGAACGGCTTGTGCAGCGCCTCGGCGACGAACAACGAGGCCATCGTGAGGTAGATCGCCGTCCCGTCCAGGTTGAACGAGTAGCCGGTCGGGACCACGACCCCGACGACCGGCCGCGCGACGCCGAGGTGCTCCATCTTGCCGATCAACCGGGGCAGCGCGCTCTCGGACGACGACGTCGAGACGATGATCAGGAACTCCCTGCCGAGGTACGCCAGGAGCCGGAAGATCGAGACCCCGGACGCGACGCGCAAGACAGTGCCGAGCACGACCACGACGAAGAGCCCGCAGGTGACGTAGAAGCCGACCATGACCTTGCCGAGGCTGAGCAGGGCGTCCACACCGGTCGCACCGACGACGGCCGCGATCGCGCCGAACGCACCGATCGGCGCGACCCACATGATCATCGCGAGCACCTTGAAGATGACCTTCTGCATGCTGCTGAAACCGCGGAGCACCGGCACCCCACGCGCGCCCATCGACTGCACGGCGAAGCCGACGAGGAGCGCGACGACGAGGGTCTGCAGGACCTGACCCTCGGTGAGCGCCGAGATCAGGGTCTTCGGGATCAGGCCGAGCAGGAACTGGGCGGTCGTCTCGGCGCCGGTCCCCGCCTGCGCCCGGCCGGCCTTGGCGAGGGTCGCCGTCAGGTCGAGGCCCGCGCCGGGCTTGACGACGTTGCCCACGACGAGGCCGATCCCGAGGGCGAACGTCGACATCACCAGGAAGTAGCCGAGCGCGAGGCCCCCGACCCGGCCGACGCTCGCGGCCTTGCGCACCGATCCGATCCCCAGCACGATCGTGACGAAGATGATCGGGGTGATCATCATCTTGATGAGGCTCACGAACCCCGTGCCGAGCGGCTGGAGCTTCACGGCGAACCCGTCCTTGCCCGGGAACGCGAAGCCGACGGCGATGCCGAGGGCGACCGCGACGATCACGGCGAGGTAGAGCCAGTGGGTCTTGTCGCGCCGTGCTCTCGGCGGCGCGGCGGGGGGATCGGCGGGGACGTGCGGCGGTCGCGACGCTGCGACGGAGCTGGTCATCAGGTACCTCCAGGGCTGTGGTCTGAGCGCTCCCGAGGCTGACCGGTTCTGTGACCTGGGTCACGATTGTGTTCATTGCGTTCGCTTCCGGAACGCCGGATCCGACGCACACTGGGGCATGCGCACACGGATCGATCCCCGACGGTGGAGCGTCGCGTGGCAGGTGTTCACGCTCCAGCTCGTCGTCGTGGCGGTCGTCGTGCTCGCCGGTGTCGCTGCGGCGTACCTGCAGGCTCGGCAGAACAGCCAGGACTCGACCCAGCGCCGCGTTCTCGCCGTCGCGCGGTCCGTCGCGGCCTCTCCTGACGTGCGGGCTGCTCTCGCCTCGCCCGATCCGTCCGCGGTGCTGCAGCCGCTGGCCGAGCGGGTCCGGCTCGACACCGCGACCGACTTCGTCGTCGTGATGGGCACCGACGGCACCCGCTACTCGCACCCCAACCCCAGCCTGATCGGCAAGCCGTTCATCGGTCACATCGATGCCGCGCTCGCCGGCGGCGTGGTCCTCGAGACGTACGCGGGCACCCTCGGGCCCTCGGAACGCGCCGTCGTCCCGGTGACCTCGGGCGGCGGGACGGTGCTCGGGCTCGTCGCCGTCGGGGTGACCCGGGACGCGATCCAGCGTGATCTGGCGCAGCAGGTCCCCCGGCTCCTGGGCGCCGGGGCCGCCGCCCTGGTGCTGGCCGGGCTCGGTGCCGTCCTGGTGGCGCGCCGCCTGCGTCGCCAGACCCACGGGCTGGGGCCGGACGAGCTGGGACGCATGTACGAGTTCTACGACGCGGTGCTGCACGCCGTCCGCGAGGGGCTCCTGCTGCTCGACGCCGACGGACACGTCGTGCTCGCCAACGACGAGGCCTGCCGGCTGCTCGACCTCGGCCCGGACTGGCGTGGTCGTCGCCTCGACGACCTGGGGCTCCCGGCGCCGATGACGGCGGCCCTGGCGGGTGGGACGCAGGTCCAGGACGCGATCCACCTGACCTCGAACAGGGTGCTCGTCGTGAACCAGGCGCCCGCGAGGTGGGAGGGGCGCGACGTCGGCACGGTGCTGACGCTGCGCGACCACACCGATCTGCAGGCGCTGACGGGCGAGCTGAACTCGGCGCGTGGGCTCACCGAGGCGCTGCGCTCGCAGGCGCACGAGGCTGCGAACCGGCTCCACAGCGTGATCAGCCTGATCGAGCTGGGGCGCACCGACCAGGCCCTGGACTTCGCCACGGTGGAGCTCGCCGCGGCCCAGCGGTTGACCGACCTCGTCGTCGGCGCGGTAGCCGAACCCGTGCTGGCGGCGCTCCTGCTCGGCAAGGCGGCGGAGGCGAACGAGCGCGGTGTCGAGCTCGACGTGGACCCCGCGACGTCGGTCCCCGAGGGAGTTCTCCCGGCGCGTGACATGGTCACGGTGGTCGGCAACCTGCTCGACAACGCGATCGACGCCGCGGCTGCCGCGACCGGGCCTCGACGGGTGCGCTTCAGCGGCTGGGTCGAGGACTCACGGTCCGAGGACGGCATCGCGAGCGTCGTGGTGCTGCAGGTCGGCGACACCGGACCGGGTCTGGACGAGGACTCGGCCGCACGGGCGCTCACGCGCGGGTGGTCGACCAAGACGGACCAGCGTCTCGGCGGGCACGGACTGGGCCTCGCCCTGGTCGGCCAGGCTGCGCACCGCCACCACGGGACGATCGAGATCCGTGGGGCGGGTGACGCCCCCTACCTCGGAGCGGTGTTCACCGTCCGGATCCCGCTCGCCGTCGAGGTGGCGCGGTGAACGAGATCGGCGTCCTGATCGTGGAGGACGAGCTCGTCGCCGCCGAGGCGCACCGGACGTACATCGACCGGATCCCCGGGTTCGTGGTCCGCGGGGTGGAGCACGACGGCGCCGGGGCGCTGCGCCGACTGGCCGAGCGGTCGTCTGCGGTCGACCTCGTGCTGCTCGACCTGCACCTCCTGCCCGGCCTCAACGGTCTCGACGTGGTGCGCGCGATGCGCGCCGCAGGTCACCGGGCCGACGTGATCGCGGTGACCTCCGCACGTGACCTCGAGGTCGTGCGCGCGGCGGTGTCCCAGGGCGTCGTGCAGTACCTCCTGAAGCCGTTCACGTTCGCGGCGCTCCGCGACAAGCTCGAGCGGTACGCCGCGTACCGCGGTCGGCTCGCCGGGGACGTGGCGAGTGGTCAGCACGAGGTCGACGGGATCTTCGCGACGTTGCGCGGGAACGACCCCAGCAGCCTTCCGAAGGGGATGAGCCGCGAGTCCCTGGATGCCGTGGTCGGCGTGCTGCGGTCGTCGGGCGACGCGCGCTCGTCCGCCGAGGTGGCGGCCGAGGTCGGCGCGTCGCGGGTCACCGCGCGTCGCTACCTCGAGCACCTGGCCGACGCGGGGCTGGCCGCCCGGCGATCCCGGTACGGCAGCGCCGGACGACCGGAGGTCGAGTATCGGTGGGTCGGCGGCTCCTGAGCTCGGCCGACGCCTCTGTGACTGTGCTCGCCGTTCAGGCCCAGCCGCCCGGCCCGGGACCCGGCCCGGGCGGCAGGTCGTCGCGTGCGTCGCGGATGCCGTCGCGGACGGCTCGGCGGATCACGAGGTACAGCACGAAGACCGCGAGCAGGAACAGCGCCACGGGGATGAGGGCGGCGAGGAGACCGAAACCCGTTGCCATGTACATGGATCGACTCCAAGGTCGCGCAGCCGCTACCGGTTCTCGTCGACCAGGGTCTCATATACGACGCCCGCCGTCGGGGAAACGGGCGCGAGAAATCGGGCGCATGTTTCTGGCGTGTAAACATTCCGTCCGCGCGTATCAGAATGCGGAAATGACGGCCGTCATGCCTTGCCGCGCCTTCGCATCGCGCCTACTTTCGAGAACATCACCGGGCCCGTCTCGCAGCATTTCTGAGGGGAGGTCGGCCGTGGGCGCCCATCGTGTCGTCGACCTGAGCCTCGGGACGGGGTTCTTCGACTCCTCCTCCGCCGGCGCGGCCGCGCCCGACTGGCTGGTCGCCGGGATCGTCGAGTCGTGGGAGCTCGACCCCGCGCGCACGACGGTCGTCCTCGCGGCCGTCTCCGAGAACGCGACGTTCATCGTCTCGTCCGGGGGCGTGCCCGTCCTGGTCACCCGCGTCGCCCGACCCGGGTACCTGACGAGCGCCGACGAGCTCGAGTCGGAGCTCGCGTGGGTCTCGGCGCTCGCGACCTCGGAGTACGTGCGGGTACCGCGCGGGATCCGCACCCAGGACGGCTCGTACGTCGCGGTGATCCTCGACGACGACGGTCGAGGCTGGTGGTGTGTGAGCTTCTCCTACGTCGACGGGGGAGTCCTGCAGGAGGTCACGGACCCGCTGCCGTACTACCGCGAGATCGGGCGCACGACGGCGCACCTGCACGATCACACCGGGTCCTGGACCCCGCCCCCCGGCTTCCGCCGCCACGCATGGGCGCCGTCCGACATGGTGGGTCCGACGTGCCGGTGGGGCATGTGGCAGGACGTGGCGTTCACGTCGGCGGAGCGGGGCCTGGTCAAGTCCGCCGAGCTCGCCGCGCTCGCGACCCTCGGCAGCGTCGTGCGCTCGCCGACCGACTGGGGCCTGATCCACGCCGACCTGCGGCCGACGAACATCATGCTCGACGAGGCCGGGCTGACGGTGATCGACTTCGACGACTCCGGCTACTGCTGGTACATGTACGACTTCGCCGCGGCGCTGTCGTTCGTCGAGCACCTCGACGCCGCACCGACGATGGCGCACGAGTGGATCGCGGGCTACGCGGACGTCCGCCCGCTCACCCGGTCCGACGTCCAGGTCGCGTGTGCCCTGTCGATGGTCCGGCGGCTGCAGATGCTCGGCTGGACGACGACGCACCGCGAGGACTCGCTGCCGGCCGACCTCTGGGCCGCGCGGGTCGACGGCACGCTCGTCGTGGCGGAGAAGTTCCTGCGGTCACCGACCTGGCTGATGGACTGAGTCCGTCGGCGGCTCGGCACCGGGCGGTTGACGACCGGGCTCGTCGTGCTGGGGTGAGTGCCGCACGTAGCCGTACTTGCGGAGGTGGAAGCGCACGTCCGCGCCGACGAAGTACTCGCGCCCGATCTCGATCGGCCGGTCGTCGGAGGCCGTCGTGACCCGGTGCACGTGGATCAGCGGGGTGCCGGTCGCGACCTCGAGGTGGTGGGCCTGCTCGTCGTCCGCGAGCGTGAGCTCGAGCGTCTCGTCGCTGTAGCCGGGGGAGACGCCGTAGCGGCCGCGCAGCAGCGCGTACAGGCTCGAGAGGTCCTGCTGGAGCAGGTCGGGGAACGGCGCGGTGGGCAGCCGGGTCGCCTCGAGCGACAGCGGGTGACCGTCGGCGACGCGCAGCCGCAGGAGCCGGTACACGTGGTCGCCCGGTGCGAGGTCGAGCAGGCGTTGGTCCTGGCCGGAGGCCTGCGCGATCTCGGCGCGCAGCACGCGGGTCTCGAGCCGCACGCCCTGCTGGCGGGCGATCTCTGGCAGGCCCTCGATCGTGTTGAGGTTCCGTTCGAGGCGGCCGTCGGAGGCGACGACCCCACCGCCGCGACCGATGCGTCGTCGCACGACGCCGTCGGTCTCGAGTCGGTCGAGGGCCAGCCGCAGCCGCGACCGTGGCACCCCGAGCGACGCGGCGAGCGAGCGCTCGTCGCCGATCCGGTCCCCGGGGCGCACCTCGTGCTCGCGGATCAGCGAACGGATCCGCGAGCACAGCAGGTCGACCGGGGTGCTCATGTCCGGAGCGTCGCCAGGACCTCGTCGAAGGCGGTGAAGAAGGTCGCGAGGTCCGCGTCGGTGAACGCGAGCGGCGGGCGCAGCTTGAGGACGTTGCCGCCGGCCCCGCAGACCGACGTGAGCACCCGGCGTTCGCGGAGCTTCTCGATGATCTCCAGGGCCGTGGCCTGGTCGGGGTTCCGCGTCTCGGGGTCGGTGACGATGTCGACGCCGATGTACAGCCCGGCACCGCGGACCGCACCGACGAGCGGGTGGTCCGCGGTCATCCCGCGCAGCCCGGCGAGCATGAGCGACCCGACGCGGTCGCTGTGGAGCTGCAGGTCCTCGTCGCGGATCACGTCGAGCACGGCCTGGGCCGCGGCGATCGAGACGGGGTTGCCGCCGAACGTGTTGAAGTACGGGATCGAGTCGCCGAACGCCGCGAGGACCTCGCTGCGGGCAGTCATCGCGGAGACGGGGATGCCGTTGCCCATCGGCTTGCCCATCGTCACGAGGTCGGGGACGACGCCGTGCCGCTCGAACCCCCAGAACGTCTGGCCGGTGCGCGCGAAGCCCGGCTGGACCTCGTCGGCGATGAACACGCCGCCGGCCCGGTGCACGACCTCGATCGCCGGCGCAAGGAAGCCGACCGGGTCGGGGAAGACCCCGTCGGAGGAGAAGATCGAGTCGGCGACGAACGCCGCGAACCGGATGCCGTGGCGCTCGAGGTCGGCGATCTGCGCGGCGACCTGGTCGGCGAACCACAGGCCGAGCTCGGGGTTCTCTGGCGCGATCGAGCCGGATGAGCCCAGTACTGCTGGGCCCTGCCCCGAGGCGCCCAGTCCTGAGAGGCCCTGCCCCGAGGTGTTCAGCCCCGAGGCGTTTCGCCCCGACGCCGCGGCCCCCGCGGCTGCCGCCCGGAGCCGGGCCGCGTCCGGCGCGGGCACCGTCCGCACGTCGCGGCCGAGCGGTTGCGCGGTCCCGAGGGCGGGGGAGATCCCCGAGGTCAGCGCCGAGTTGCCGTGGTACGCCTCGGACGTGACGATCACACCGGTGCCCCCGGTGTAGGCCTGCGCGACCCGGACCGCGAGGTCGTTCGCCTCGGAGCCGGTGCACATGAACATGACCTTGTCGATCGCGTCAGGCATCGTCGCGAGCAGGTCCTCGGAGTACCGCACGATCGCCTCGTGCAGGTAGCGCGTGTGCGTGTTGAGGGTCGACGCCTGCGCGGTCATCGCGGCGACGACCCGCGGGTGGCAGTGACCGACGGAAGCGACGTTGTTGTACACGTCGAGGTACTGGTTCCCGTCGGCGTCGAACAGGTGCGCCGCCTCGCCGCGCACCAGGTGGACGGGCTCGCGGTAGAAGAGGCGGTAGGACGGCCCCAGCACGCGTTCGCGCCGCGCGGCCAGCTCACGGAGCGGTGCGGGCAGGGCCTCCGCCATGCCGGGCCGGAAGCTGTTCGTGTCCATGATCGTCGAGCGGGTCGCCACCGTGGGTCTCCTTGTGCTGGTGCGGACCGGGCTCGGCGGAGGCGCTGCCCGGCGTCGTGTTCAGGTGATCGTGCTCAGTTGACCGTGCTCAGGTGAACGCGCGGAGTCGGTCTCCCGAACTCAGTGGGCGAGCATCGAGTCGAGCTCCTGGTCCAGCTCGGGGGCGTCGCCGGGCCGTTCGTCGTGCCCCTCGCCGTGCAGCCCACCGTTGAGCGCGTACTCCTCCTCCGGGGACAGGATCAGCCGCGTGCGGCCGTACACCGCGAACGTGCCGAGCCCGATCGCGAACACCACGGCGATCGCGATGATCGCGAGCCGGTAGTCGGGGTTGAGCATGACCCCGACGAAGATCATCGCCGCGAGCAGACCGGCCACCACGGCCCCGGCGATGCCGGTGGGGCTGACGTACGGTCGCGCGGCGTTCGGGAACTTCCGGCGCAGCAGGACGAACGACACCATCTGCAGCACGTAGGCGATCACGGCGCCCCAGACCGCGATGTTGAGCACGACGCTCCCGGCGGCCGCGACCCCGTACTGGACGACGAACAGCGCCGCGAACCCGATCAACGCACCCATCAGCAGCGCGGCCCACGGGGTCTTGCGAGTGCCGGTGAGGGACAGGAACTTCGGGTAGTAGCCCGCACGGGAGAGCGAGTAGATATTGCGGCCGTAGGCGTACATGATCCCCTGCGTCGAGGCGAGCAGGCCGACGAGGGCGAACGCGGACAGCACCGCGGCGATGTGGCTGTTGGGCAGGATCGCGCGGAACCCGTCGAGCAGCGGTTCGCCCGAGCCGCTGAGAGCCTTCGCCCCGGTCACGGCCGGGTTCAGCACGACGACGACGAGTCCGCTGATCACGAGGGTGACCATGCCCCAGACGCCGGCCCGCGGGATGTCCTTGGTCGGCGTGTGCGACTCCTCGGCGGCAAGCGGCAGCTCCTCGATGCCGAGGAACAGCCACATCGCGAACGGCAGCGCGAAGAACACCCCGCTGATCCCGTGCGGCAGGAAC
>JAJYCD010000091.1:7522-12218 GCA_021778635.1 Actinomycetes bacterium | reverse complement strand
GATCGACGGCACCACCACCTGGGAACCCGTCCCCGGCACCGCCACCACCACGACCACCACACCACCCCTCACCGTCCACACCGCCCGATCCCACCTCGTCGACAGCCCCCTCCACTGAGACGGCGGCGCTACTTCTTGGCGGCTGCCGGCTTCTTGACTGCGGGCTTGCGGGCGGCGGGCTTGCGGACCGTCGGCTTCTTCTTGGCGGGGGCCTGCGCCCGCTTCTCCGCGAGGAGCTCGATCGCCTGCTCGGGCGTGATCGACTCGGGCGTGACGTCCCTCGGGAGGGTCCTGTTCGTCACGCCGTCGGTCACGTAGGCACCGAACCGGCCCTCCTTGACGACGATCGGTCGCTCGGACGTCGGATCCACGCCGAGCTCGCGCAGCGGCGGGGTCGTCGCCGTGCCGCGACCCCGCTTGGGCTGCGCGTAGATCGCCAGAGCCTCCTCGAGCGTGACGTCGAACATCGCCTCCTCGGTCGCGAGAGTGCGCGAGTCCGTGCCCTTCTTCAGGTACGGCCCGTACCGGCCGTTCTGTGCGGTGATCGGCTCGCCGGACTCCGGGTCGACGCCGACCACGCGCGGCAGCGACAGGAGCCGCAGGGCGTCCTCGAGCGTGATCGTCTGCAGCTGCATCGACTTGAGCAGCGACGCGGTTCGCGGCTTCGGCGCTGCAGCGAGGGCCTTCTTCTTCGCCGCGGCGGAGAGCCCGGGGTCGATCTCGGGCTCCGGCAGGAGCTCGGTCACGTACGGTCCGAACCGTCCGGACCGTGCGACGACCGACGTCCCCGTCGACGGGTCGACGCCGAGCACGAGATCGCCGTCGACCTGGGTCTCGAACAGCTCGAGCGCCTTGGCCACGGTGAGCTCGTCCGGCGCGAGGTCCTCCGGGACGGACGCGCGTCGAGGCTCACCGCCCTCGACCTCGGGCGGGCCCTCGAGGTACGGGCCATAGCGGCCGACCCGCAGGGTGATGCCCTCGCCGATCGGGATGGAGTTGACCTCCCGGGCGTCGATCTCACCGAGGTCGTCGACCAGGTGGCGCAGCCCCTCGCCCTCGGTGCGGCCGGTGCCGTCGCCGAAGTAGAACCGGGTGAGCCACGCGACGCGCTCCTGGTCGCCGGCGGCGATCGCGTCGAGGTCGTTCTCCATCTCGGCCGTGAAGTCGTAGTCCACGAGCCAGTCGAAGTGCTCCTCGAGCAGGCGCGTCACCGCGAACGCCAACCAGCTCGGCACCAGGGCCTGTCCCCGCGACGTCACGTAGCCGCGATCCTGGATCACCGAGATCGTCGCGGCGTAGGTCGACGGGCGGCCGATGCCGCGTTCCTCGAGAGCCTTGATCAGGCTCGCCTCGGTGAACCGGGGCGGCGGTGACGTGCGGTGCCCGTCGGCCTCGAGCCCACGAGGATCGACGGCGTCCCCCTCGGCGAGCTGCGGCAGGCGGGACTGCGTCTCGTCCTTGTCCTTGCCGCCGGGCGTGCCCTCGGTGCCGTCGCTGCCGGCGGCCCCGTCGCCGTACCGGTCGACGTCGCGACCCTCCTCGTACGCCGCCATGAAGCCACGGAAGGTGATGACGGTCCCCGAGGCCGAGAACACCGCATCCTGCGAGGAGCCCCCCGCACCCAGGCCCGGTGCGAGCGCGCCGAGCCGGACCGACGCGGTGGACCCGCGGGAGTCGGCCATCTGCGAGGCGACCGTCCGCTTCCAGATCAGCTCGTAGAGCCGGAACTGGTCCCCGGAGATCTCCCGCGACACCTCGGCAGGCGTGCGGAACGCGTCACCCGCCGGTCGGATCGCCTCGTGCGCCTCCTGCGCGCCCTTGTTCTTCGCGGTGTACACGCGCGGTGCGTCCGGGACGTACTCCGGCCCGTAGAGCTCGGCAGCCTGACGGCGCGCCGCGTCGATCGCCTGGGTGCTCAGCACCGGCGAGTCGGTCCGCATGTACGTGATGTAGCCGTTCTCGTACAGCGTCTGCGCCGTCCGCATCGTCTGCCGAGAACCGAAGCGCAGCTTCCGCGACGCCTCCTGCTGGAGCGTCGACGTGGTGAACGGGGCCGCGGGGCGGCGCGTGTACGGCTTGGTCTCGAGGCTCCGCACGGTGACGTCCGCCCCGTCGAGGGCGGCGACCAGGGCACCCGCCGAGGCCTCGTCGAGCTGGACGGCGTCAGCGGACCTCAGCTGACCGCGGTCGTCGAAGTCACGACCGCTCGCGACACGACGCCCGTCGAGGCTCGTGAGCCGCGCACGGAACGACTCGCCGGCGTCAGGCCCGACCACCGCGGCGAACTCGCCCACGACGTCCCAGTAGTCGGCGGCGCAGAACGCCATCCGCTCCCGCTCACGCTCCACGACCAGACGGGTCGCGACCGACTGCACACGCCCCGCGGACAGACCCTGGCGGACCTTGCGCCACAGCACCGGGGAGACCTCGTAGCCGTAGAGACGGTCGAGGATGCGGCGCGTCTCCTGGGCGTCGACGAGCCGGGTGTCGAGGTCACGCGTGTTCTCCAGCGCCCGGTGGATCGCCTCACGGGTGATCTCGTGGAACACCATCCGCTTGACGGGGACCTTGGGCTTGAGCTCCTGCAGCAGGTGCCAGGCGATCGCCTCGCCCTCGCGGTCCTCATCGGTCGCGAGGTAGAGCTCGTCGGAGTCCTTGAGGAGTCGCTTGAGCTCGGCGACCTTCTTCTTCTTGTCGGTGTCCACGACGTAGTACGGGTCGAAGCCGTTGTCGACGTCGACGGCGAACTTCCCGTACGGGCCCTTCTTCATGTCCGTCGGCATCTCCGACGGCTGCGGGAGGTCGCGGATGTGCCCGACGCTCGCCTCCACCTCGTAGCCCGCGCCGAGGAAGCCCGCGATGGTGCGCGCCTTCGCGGGGGACTCCACGATGACGAGCCTGCGAGGAGCGGACATGGGGACCTGCTTTCGTGAACCGTGTGCCGATCTGCCGGGTGCTGCTGAGTGCCGCGATCACCGAGCGGCCCGCAGGCGGCCGACCGTCATGACCAGGTGCCGTCACGACCGCCCACCGTAGAGCGCCGTCGAGGGGGGAGCCTACGACCTTCCGTCAAGCGGAAAGAACCCTGGACGCCCGCTGTGGGGAGGCGAGGTCCGTCGGGCGTGCTGCGGTCCGCCGCACGACGAGCAGCAGAGCGAACGCCGCGAACGTCGCGCCCACCACCCCGAGGGCACCCCCCGCGTAGGCCGTGACGAGCGCGGTGCCGGACTCGATGCGCCCGCTCGTCAACCACGTCCGGCGCAACGCGACGACGGCCGGCAGGCCCGCGAGCACGGCGACCGAGGAGAGCAGCGAGAGCGGCAGCGTGTCCCGACGGGCGCCGGGCCGGACCTGCCGGACGGACCCCGTCGCGGTGCCCTCGAGCGGTGCGTCGAGCCCGGTCGCGACGAGCGCCGACGCGAACCCGCTCCACGACAGCACCACGAAGAGGGCGGCAAGGACGTCGCTCGGCCGGTGCCACTGCCCGATCAGCGTCGACACCCCGGTCGCCGCGGTGTACGTCGCACCGGCGAGCGCGACCCACGGACGGGCGCGCGGCGGCGCGACGAACAGGAGGGCCGCCGAGACCGACGCCGCGGCAGTCGTGTGCCCGCTCGGCAGCGTGTTGCCGTACGACGGCGATCCGCCGAGATCGGGCCGCGTGAACACGTGGTCCTTCAGCAGCTGCGTCGTCAGGTTCGCCCCGCCGAGGAGCACCGTCACCTGGATCGCGAGCATCCACCGGCGGCGGAGGGCAGCGATCAGCACCACGGTGAGCAGCATGAGCGCGATGAAGGCCACCGAGATGACGTCGAGCACCTGCCGCGCGGCGGGCCACAGGTGGCTGCGTCCGTACAGCGCCCCGGTCAGCGCGGCCTGGTCCACCCGCTGCCCCGCGGCGGAGCCGACGAACACCTGCCAGACGCCCCAGACCGCGACCGCGGACACGAGCGCCGTCAGCAGGCCGAGGCCCACGCCGTCGGGCGCGGCGCGACGGCGCCGGGGTCCGCTGACGGCACGTCTCTCGGTGGCGGTCACCGCACCACGGTAGGCGACCACCCCGGTGCTCGGGGAGTCGGGACGGCCCCGGGCCCCGTCGGGCCGAGGCGCGGGTCGGACGGTGCACCGCGGTCGACGAGCACGGCGTGGTGGCCCGCCGACGTCAGCCGTGCGCGCGTGTCGCCGTCGAGGTTGACGCACAGCAGGCAGCCGCCTCGACGTTCGAGGTCGTCGGCCGCGTCCTCGATCACCTGCGCGGCCCGTGCGCTGCGGAGCCGGGTGGCCTCGAGGTCGAGCACGACGAGCGACGCGCAGCCGCACAACCCCTCGAGCATCTGGTGCAGCCGCGGCACGTCGTCGCGACCGAAGCTCCCTGCCGGACGGATCGTCGCCGTGACCCACGACTCGACGTCGACGTCGTGGGGACGTGGCGCTGCGATCATCGTTGACATGGCAGATGTCCTTCCGAGACAGGATGGGACCCGACTCCGGGGCGACCCCGGTGACGTGCAGCAGAGCTCGCTGCACCACCGACGCTTCCGCGCCCGGCTGTGACGGTCCTGAGGGCAGCTCCTCAGGACGCTGGGAAGTCGGCGCCGGCGCAGGCCCGCGATCTCAGACTTCTCACAGGAAGACGTCAGGCATGCCACAGTCTGCGCCGGAACACTGGGGTGATGACCATGACAACCGCCTCCAC
>JAJYCD010000091.1:0-7512 GCA_021778635.1 Actinomycetes bacterium | reverse complement strand
GCAGCTGACCGTGGCAAGCTCACCCGCGCCGACGGCAGCCCGATCCGCGCGCTCGTCGTCGACGACGAGCCCAACCTCGCGGAGCTGCTCGCCACCGCCCTGCGCTACGAGGGTTGGCAGGTCGAGATCGCCCTCACCGGCAACAGTGCCACCCGGACCGCCAAGGCGCTCCAGCCGGACGTCGTCGTGCTCGACATGATGCTCCCGGACATCGACGGCCTGCAGGTGCTGCGCCGCATCCGCGCGAACACCCCGCACGTCCCCGTGCTGTTCCTGACGGCCCGCGACGCCGTCGAGGACCGTGTCGCGGGCCTGACCGCCGGGGGCGACGACTACGTGACCAAGCCGTTCAGCCTCGAAGAGGTGGTCGCCCGCCTGCGGGCGCTGCTGCGTCGCACCGGTGCGGTCACCGCCCAGGACGAGGCGCTCCTCGTGGTCGGCGACCTCATCCTCAACGAGGACTCCCACGAGGTCGAGCGCGACGGCGACGAGATCACGCTCACCGCGACCGAGTTCGAGCTCCTGCGGTACCTCATGCGCAACCCGCGCCGGGCGCTGTCCAAGGCGCAGATCCTCGACCGCGTGTGGAACTACGACTTCGGCGGGCAGGCGAACATCGTCGAGCTGTACGTGTCCTACCTGCGGCGCAAGATCGACGCCGGGCGCGAGCCGATGATCCACACGTTGCGTGGCGTCGGCTACGTGCTGAAGCCCGCCGCGGCAGCCGGGCGTGCGTCGGGGAGAGGCCCCAGCGCGGCGTGAGAACACGGCCGGCCGATCGTCGGCCCTGGACGCTCCGGCGTCAGCTCGTCAGCGTGGTGGCCCTGCTCGTCGTGGCCGTGTGCGCGGTGCTCGCGGTGACGTCCGCGCTCGCCCTCCGGTCGGAGCTCGTCAGCAAGCTGGACTCCCAGCTGATCGAGCAGAGCCGCAGGTCGGCGAACTTCCACGGCGGGGAGATCACCCTGGGGCAGAGCACGGCACCGTTGCCGTCCGCGCTGCTGAACCCCTCGCCGGCTCCGAGCGGCGCGACGTCGACGATCCCGCTGGCGCCGCAGGCGACCCGTGGTCCGCTCGACGCGCCGGGCCTCGCGGCCGGGACCATCTCCGCGGTGATCAGGGACGGTCAGGTCGTCTTCGCCGGGTACATCGACGAGAACGGCAGCCGCGTCGAGCTCACCCGCGCGCAGCAGGCCGTGCTGATGTCGATCCCTGCGGACGGGACGCTCCGGACGGTGTCCCTCGGGTCGCTCGGGTCCTACCGCGTCCTGGGGACCGAGACGACGCGCGGCGACACCCTGGTCTCGGCGGCGTCCCTCGCGTCGACCTCCTCGACGGTGCAGAGCTACGTGCTGACCGAGCTCGTCGTGGCGGCCATCGGCGTCCTGCTCGCGGTCTTCACCGGCATGGTGCTGGTCCGGCGCTCGTTGCGCCCGCTCGAGCGGGTCGCCGCGACCGCGACCCGGGTCTCGGAGCTTCCGCTCTCGCGCGGCGAGGTGACCATCGGCGACCGGGTCGACGTCGCGGACACCGACCCACGCACGGAGGTCGGCCGCGTGGGATCGGCGCTGAACCTGATGCTCGGGCACGTCGAGAATGCGCTCGGCGCACGGCACGAGAGCGAGACCCAGCTGCGACAGTTCCTCGCCGACGCCAGCCACGAGCTGCGCACGCCGCTGGCGTCGATCCGCGGGTACACCGAGCTCGTCCGACGCCTGCCCGACGCGCTCCCCGAGGGGGCCGTGCACGCCCTGGAGCGGGTCCAGGCAGAGTCCCTGCGCATGAGCGCGCTGGTCGAGGACATGCTGCTCCTCGCGCGGCTCGACGCCGGGCGCGAGCTCGAGCACGGCGACGTCGACATGGTCGCCCTCGCGCTCGATGCCGTGGCCGACGCGCACGCCGCCGGACCGGACCACGCGTGGCGGCTCGAGCTCCCCGGTGCCGACGACGAGGTCGTCGAGGGCACGATCCCGGGGGTCGTCGTCGGTGAGGACGTCCCGGACGACGTCGACCTCGGTGGTGACTCCGGCGACGACATCCCCCCCGCACTCGTCCACGGTGACGACCACCGGCTGCGGCAGGTGCTCGTCAACCTGCTGTCGAACGCGCGTGTCCACACCCCCGCCGGGACCACGGTCACCGTCGCGGTGCGTCGCGAGGACGACGACGTCGTGATCGAGGTCACGGACGACGGGCCCGGGATTCCGGCGGAGCTGCTCCCGAACCTCTTCCAGCGGTTCACCCGTGGCGACTCGTCCCGCAACCGGGTCGGGGGGTCGACGGGTCTCGGGCTCGCGATCGCCCATGCCGTCGTGCAGGCGCACCACGGCACGATCACCGCTGCGAGCACGCCCGGGCACACACGCTTCACGGTGCAGCTCCCGGCCGCGTAGCGGTCGCAGCACCGGCAACCGGTCGCACCGGCGCCTGCGCGAGGGACGGGCCACGGTCGACCGCCGTCGCACAGGCGGACCACAGCGCAGCCTCGGTCGGGGCATGGGACCACCGGGAAGCGTGGTGGACATGCCGACCACGACGATGCACGACACCACGAGCTCGGACCGGGCCGCCCCCGGTCCCGCCAGGACCACGTCACCGGTGCTCGACCTGGTGATCCCGGTCTTCAACGAGGAGCGTGACCTCGAGCACGCGGTCCGCACGACGCGGACGTTCCTCGACGAGTCGTTCCCCTACCCGGCGCGGGTGACCATCGCGGACAACGCCAGCACCGACGCGACCCTGGCGAT
The DNA here is from genome assembly GCA_021778635.1 of Actinomycetes bacterium. Classification (GTDB taxonomy): domain Bacteria; phylum Actinomycetota; class Actinomycetes; order Actinomycetales; family Cellulomonadaceae; genus JAJDFX01. The sequence goes on along the minus strand of JAJYCD010000091.1, from coordinate 4,768 downwards.
CGCGTCGCGGCTCGCGGCGGAGCTGCCCGGCGTGCGCGTCGAACATCTCGACGCGAAGGGTCGCGGCCGCGCGCTGCACACGGTGTGGCTCGGCTCGGACGCCGAGGTGCTCGCATACATGGACGTCGACCTGTCCACCGACCTCGCCGCTCTGCTGCCGCTGGTCGCGCCCCTCGTGTCGGGCCACTCGCACCTTGCGATCGGGTCCCGGCTGAGCCGCACGTCACGGGTGGTGCGCGGTCCCAGACGGGAGCTCATCTCGCGCACGTACAACCTGATCCTGCGTGGGGCGCTCTCCGCGCGCTTCTCCGACGCCCAGTGCGGGTTCAAGGCGATCCGCGCGGACGCCGCGCGCGAGCTGCTGCCCCTCGTCGAGGACACCGGCTGGTTCTTCGACACCGAGCTGCTCGTGCTCGCCGAACGTGCGGGCCTGCGGATCCACGAGGTCCCGGTGGACTGGGTCGACGACCCGGACTCCCGGGTGGACATCGTCGCGACGGCGACGGCGGACCTGCGCGGCGTCGTCCGGCTGCTCCGCGAGCTCGCCTCCGGGCGGCTGCCGCTCAGCGAGATCCGCGACCACCTGCCGCTGATCGGCGACCGTCGACGTCCTGAACCGGGGTCCCGCCTCCTGCACCAGCTCGTCCGCTTCGCGATCGTCGGGGGACTGTCCACGGTCGCCTACGCGCTGCTGTTCGTCTGGCTGCGTGGCCCGATCGGGTCGCAGGCGGCGAACTTCACCGCGCTGCTGCTGACCGCGATCGCCAACACCGCCGCGAACCGGCGCCTGACGTTCGGCATCCGCGGACCGGCAGCCGCGCTCCGGCACCAGGGTCAGGGACTCGTCGTGTTCGCCCTCGGGTGGGCCCTGAGCGCGGGCTCCCTGTGGCTCCTGCAGACCGCGGCGCCCACCGCCCCTCAGGCCGTCGAGCTCGCGGTGGTGGTCGCCGCCAACCTGGGCGCGACAGTCCTGCGCTTCGTCCTGATGCGCGGCTGGGTCTTCCGCACCCACCGCCCGTCGACCCTCGCCCCGACCGGGGCCCCTACGGAAGGACCTGTCCGATGAGCACCCACCTCGTCGATCACCTCGCGTCACCCGGCGTCGACGGAGCCGACCTCCCCGGACTCCCGGACACCCCGACCGCCGCTGCGGCCTCCACGGTCACGACGCCAGGTCGCGCGACCCGCGCGCGCTGGGAACGGCCGGCGCTCGCCGGTCTCCTGCTGCTGACCGCGGTCCTGTACCTGTGGAACCTCGCGGAGTCCGGGTGGGCGAACAGCTTCTACTCGGCCGCCGTGCAGGCCGGGTCGACGAGCTGGAAGGCGTTCCTGTACGGCGCGTCGGACGCCGCCGGGTCGATCACCGTCGACAAGCCGCCGGCCAGCCTGTGGATCATGGCGCTGAGCGTGCGGGTCTTCGGCCTCTCGTCCTGGTCGATCCTCGTCCCGCAGGCGCTGATGGGCGTCGCGGCCGTCGGCGTCGTGCATGCGAGCGTCCGACGCCACGCGACGGCCGGTGCGGCGCTGCTCGCCGGCACGGTCCTCGCGTTCACGCCGGTCGCGGCCCTGATGTTCCGCTTCAACAACCCCGACGCACTCCTCGTGCTGCTCCTCGTGCTGGCTGCCTGGGCGACGATGCGGGCCATCGAGGACGGGCGGACCCGCTGGATGGTGCTCGCCGGCGCGCTCGTCGGGCTCGGGTTCCTCACCAAGCAGCTCCAGGCGTTCCTCGTGCTCCCCGGGTTCGCGCTGGCGTACCTCGTCGCGGCTCCGGTCTCCCTCGGCCGACGGATCCGCGACGGCTTCCTCGCGGTCGGCGCGCTGGTGCTCGCGGCCGGGTGGTGGGTCGCTCTCGTCGAGCTCGTCCCGGCCTCGATGCGTCCGTACGTCGGCGGTTCCCAGACGAACTCGTTCCTCGAGCTCACGTTCGGCTACAACGGGTTCGGTCGACTCACCGGGAGCGAGACCGGCTCCGTCGGCGGTGGCGCCACGGCCGGCGGGCAGTGGGGAAGCACCGGGATGACCAGGCTCTTCGACGGCGACTTCGGCGGGCAGATCGCGTGGCTGATCCCCGCCGCACTCGTGCTCCTCGGCACCGGTCTCTGGTTGCGACGCCGCTTCCCGCGCACCGACGGGCCCCGCGCGGCGCTGCTCGTGTGGGGGAGCTGGCTCGTCGTCACCCTCCTGACCTTCAGCTTCATGGCCGGCATCTTCCACGCCTACTACACGGTGGCGCTCGCTCCGGCGATCGCTGCGCTGATCGGCATCGGCGGCGCCCAGCTCTGGGCGCACCGCACCACGACGTGGGCGCTCTCTCTCGCCGCCGGCCTGACGCTCCTGACCTCGATCTGGGCGTTCGTCCTGCTCTCGCGGTCGGCGGACTGGCTGCCGTGGCTGCGGTACGCGGTGCTCGTCGTCGGCTTCGCCGGTGCGGCCACGCTCGTGATCGGGCGCTGGTACGGGCCGACGGTGCTCCGGGCGGGCCTCGCACTGTCCCTCGTCGCCGGGCTCGTGGGACCGACCGCCTACACGCTGCAGACCGTCGGCACCGCGCACACCGGGTCGATCGTCACCGCGGGTCCGGCGGTGAGCGGTGGCACCGGCGGGTTCGGCGGCGGGCCGCGCGGGGCCTTCGCAGGCGGCGCTCAGGCACCGGGCGGGACGACCGGTGGGATGCCCGGCGGTCAGGCACCGGGCGGGACGACCGGCGCGATGCCCGGCGGTCAGATGGCCGGCGGGATGGGAGGCCTGCTCAACGGCTCGTCGCCGAGCAGCACACTGACCTCGACGCTGCTGAAGGACGCCGACTCGTACACCTGGGTCGCCGCCACCGTCGGCGCCAACAACGCCGCCGGCTACCAGCTCGCGACCGAGAGGTCGGTCATGCCGATCGGCGGGTTCAACGGCTCCGATCCCTCCCCGACCCTCGCGGAGTTCCAGGCCGACGTCGCAGCCGGGAAGATCCACTACTTCATCTCCGGCGGGAGCTTCGGCCGGTCCCAGGGCGGCTCGTCGACCTCGAGCGAGATCACCGCGTGGGTCGAGGCGAGCTTCACCGCGCAGACGGTGGACGGGACGACGCTCTACGACCTGACGGCCACGCCGGCGACGACCACCAGCGCGACGTCGTCCACCGGCACGGCCGCCTGACACGCGGACGACGGGGGTGGTGCGGGGCAGTGAGCCTCGCACCACCCCCGTCGCCGCACCCGGTTCAGCGTGCTGCGGTCAGGAGGTCGGCGCCGGACTCGGGATCGCCGGGGTGGGTACGGCGCGGCGCGGGATCACACCCTGTCCCCCGAACGGACGGACCTTCCCCCCGCGCCCCTGTGCGTACCCCGGTCCCGGCATCGCACCGCGCTGGTCGAACCGCGAGACGAGGACGCCATGGCCGGCCGACCGCGCCGTCGCGTGCCCGACGACGAGACCGACTCCGAAGCCGCTCCCGACCAGGAGGACCCCGCCGATCGCGACCGCGACCATCGTGAGGGCGCGGCGGTTCGGCCTCGGCCCTCCGGCACCGGTCGAGGGGACCGGGCCGTACTGGGCTGGCGTGCCGTGCTGGGCCGGCGTGCCGTACTGCGGTGCCGTGCCGCCGAGCGGAACCGGACCGTACTGAGGCGCCGTGCCGTACTGGGGTGCCGTGCCGTACGGCGGAAGGGGAGCGGGCGCGCTCCCGCCGTCGACGGGTGGGGGCACGCTCCCGCTCGCAGCGGGCTCAGCGAGCCGCGGAACTGGCGCAGTCTCGTCGTTGTCGGACATGGCGAATCCTTCCTGTCGTACGAGGCGCCGCACGAGGCGGCCGTCCGCCTGGGCGCCACCCGCCCAGGAAAGCACGAGCGGCTTGACGCGGCCTGTGCACGGGGAAGGGGCTGCCCGGGCAGGTCGGCTCGCCCGAACGCGTGAGCCTGCCCGGGCAGGTCGGCTCGCCCGCTGAGGTCGGCTCGTCCGCTGAGGTCAGTTCGTCGGAGCCGGGGCCGGCCCGCCGCGCGCACCGCCGAGAGCTCCGAACGCACCGGTGCCCTGGGTGATCGCCTGCGCCGCGACGTTCCCGTTCGCGTCCTTCTGGCCGACCACCGTGACACGATCACCGACCTTGAGCCCGGAGAGATCCGTGGTGACGGTCTTCGAGACCGTCGTGCTCGGCGTGGTCGTGACGGTCGTCGTCGTGCCGTTGGCGGCCTTGATCGTCACGGTCGTCCCGCTGATCGCGGTGATGTCGCCGGAGGTGAATCCTCCACCGCCGAAGCCGCCCTGGGCGCCGGTGGCGCCTTCGCGCGCACCGCCGGCGAAGCGGCCCGCCGCGAGGCCCGCGCCTCCTCGCCCGGTCGGGGTGGCCGCGGACGCGCTCGTGGCGTGGCCGACGACGAGTCCGCCCGCGAAGAGCAGTGCCGCGACGACGACCCCGCCGAGCACGAGCGTCAGGCCCGGCTTGGCGCGGGGCGCGGCGCCGGGACCCGACGGGGCAGGGCTGGCCTGGATCCCGCTGGGGCGCTGCGCGAGCAGGTCCTCCGGGGAGCTCTCGGGGGCGGGGATCGAGCTGGTCATGGTGATTCCTCTCCTCTGGGTCGAGCGCGGGCGACCGCATGCTCCGGCGGAGCGGCGGGTCGCCCAGAGTCGTGTCGCGTCGGTCGGGCGGATGTGGGGTCAGTCGTGTCGGAGGGCGTCGACGGGTCTCATGGCGGCGGCGCGGGCGGCGGGGTAGCCGCCGAAGAAGATCCCGATGGCCATCGACACCCCCAGGGCCAGGACGATCGAGGACGTGACG
>JAJYCD010000090.1 GCA_021778635.1 Actinomycetes bacterium | reverse complement strand
CTGCCCTCGCGTCGCTCGGGCTGCTCATGTTCCTGTCGACGTGGAACACGTTCCTGCTGCCCCTCGTGCTGATCAACGACCCGAACAAGCGCACGATGGCCGGCGCGCTCCAGGCCTTCCAGTCCCGTTACAGCACGGATGTGGTGCTCCTGAACGCGGGCGCCCTGCTCCTGATGGCACCGACGATCATCGTGTTCCTCGCCCTCCAGCGTCACTTCGTCAAGGCGCTGTTGCAGGGCGCCGTCAAGGGATGACCCGGCCACCGGTGAACCCCCGATCTTCGATCCCTGAGGTGTGAGCATGTCCGCGTCCTTCCCCAGCGCGCCCGCAGACTGGTGGCGTTCTGCCGTCGTCTACCAGATCTATCCCCGCAGCTTCGCCGACTCCGACGGAGACGGGATCGGCGACCTCGCCGGTGCCCGCGCTCGCCTCGACTACCTCGCCGACCTCGGCGTCGACGCGATCTGGCTGACGCCGTTCTACCCCTCGCCACTCGTCGACGGCGGGTACGACGTCGCCGACTACCAGGACGTCGATCCGCGACTCGGCACGCTGCAGGACGTCGATGCGCTCGTCCTCGCGGCGCATCGACGCGGGATCCGGGTGATCGTCGACATCGTGCCCAACCACACCTCGGACCAGCATCCGTGGTTCCGTGCGGCGCGCGCCGCGCCCCCCGGCGACCCTGCTCGGCGCCGATACCACTTCCACGACGGGTCCGGGCCCGACGGAGCCGAGCCGCCGTCGGACTGGAGGTCCCACTTCGGTGGGAGCGCGTGGGAACGGCTCCCGGACGGCCAGTGGTACCTCCACCTATTCTCCCGCGAGCAGCCGGACCTCAACTGGGACGACCCGGACGTCAGGCAGTACTTCCAGGACACGCTGCGGTTCTGGGCCGACCGCGGGATCGACGGGTTCCGGGTGGACGTGGCCCACGCCCTCGCCAAGGACATGTCCGAGCCGCTGCGGAGCCAGCCCACCCTCGACGCGGCTCTCCCGCAGGACGGCACCGACCCGCTCTACGACCGCGACGAGGTCCACGAGGTGTACCGGTCCTGGCGACGCGTCTTCGAGGAGTACGACCCGCCACGCATGGCGGTCGCCGAGACCTGGGCACCGACCAACGACCGCACCTACCTGTATGCGAGGCCGACCGAGCTCGGTCAGGTGTTCGACTTCTCGCTCCTCAAGTCCGCGTGGAGCCGGGACTCGTTCCTCGGCGTCGTGCGCCGGGCACTCGCGGACCACGCGCGACACGCCGACGCCGGCGGAGGCCTGACGTGGGTGCTCTCGAGTCACGACGTCCCACGACACGCCTCGCGTCTCGCCCTGCCACCGGATGTCGCACCTGAGGACTGGGTGCGCACGCGCGGCGCGAGTCCACGCATCGACCTCGAGACCGGGCGCCGGCGCGCGCGGGCCGCCACGTTGATGATGCTCGCTCTCCCCGGCTCCGCTTACCTCTACCAGGGCGAGGAGCTCGGACTGCCGGAGGTGCCCGACCTCCCGCTCGAGGCGTTGCAGGACCCGATCGGGCGCCGGAGCGACCATGACCTCCCGGGCCGTGACGGCTGCCGCGTCCCCCTGCCCTGGACATCGACCGGACCCACCTTCGGCTTCAGCACCGGACGCTCGTGGCTGCCCCAGCCGCCGTCGTTCGCCCCGTACGCCGCCGATGTCCAGACGGACGACCCGGCCTCCACCCTAACCCTCTACCGGCGCGCGATCGCCCTCCGCAAGGCGTTGCAGGAGCCCGACACGACGGTGACCTGGCTCAGCACCGACGACCCGGGGGTCCTGCACTTCAGGCGGTCGAACGGCTGGGAGTGCCTCGTCAACTTCGGAACCGTGCCGTCGGAGCTGCCCGACGGCCAGGTCCTGCTGAGCAGCGAGCCGCTCGACGGCGGGAAGGTCCCGCCCGAGTCGACGGCGTGGTTCCGTCGACCCGGCGCGGAGTAGCGGCGGGTCGGCGACGCGGACGTCGGGGTGCAGCCCCCCTTCGCGCCACGTCACCCCGCGATGCGCCCCAGCCCCTGCGCCGTCAGCACGGCCGCGACCTGCGCGCGTTCCGCGTCGTTCAGCGGCTGCAGCGGCGGCTGGAGACCGTCGTGGTCGATGATGCCGCGCAGCACCTGAGCCGCCTTGAAGGAGCCGAGGGTGGCGCTGAAGCCTCCGAGGCGGTTCCCGGCGATCTTCGTGATGCGACGGAGCGCGTGCAGGCGCTCCTGCTCCGCGCGCGCGGTGGCCCAGTCGCCCCGGAGCGCGGCGTCGTAGACCCGGACGAACCCGTGCGGGTCGATGTTCGCAACCCCCACGATCATGCCGTGCGCGCCCTGGAGCATGGCGGCGTCGCCGGTGATGTCGGACCCGGTGATCACCGAGAACCCGGGGATGTCACGCGTTTGCTCGATGAGGTAGCGGAAGCCGTCCTCCTCGCCGCTGGTGTCCTTGATGCCGGCGATCACGCCGTCGGTCGCGAGCTGCACCGTGAGCTCCGCGGGGATCTTGACGCCGGTGAACACGGGGATGTCGTAGGCGTACACCGGCAGGTCGGTCGAGGCCGCGAGCGCCCGGAAGTGGTGGTCGATCTCGTGCCAGCCCACCGTCCCGTAGAACGCGCTCGTGCTCACGAGCGCGTCGATCGGGTACTCCTGGGCGATCGCGGCGTTGTGCAGGGCGCGCCTGGTCCCGATGTCGCTCACCCCCGCGAGGACGGGGATGCGGCCGGCCACGGTCGCGGTCACGGTGTCGAGGGTGATCCGCTGCTGGTCCTCGGTCAGGTACGGGCCCTCGCCCCCGGTGCCGAGGACGAAGATCGCGTGCACACCGGCGTCGACCTCGAAGTTCACGAGTCGCACGAGAGACGCGACGTCGACGTCACCCGACCGCGTGAGCGGTGTGATGATCGGGGGGATGACTCCTCGGAGCGGTTCACGTGCGGTGGTCATGGTGCAGTCCGTTCTGTCGGTGGTGCGGAGGTCCGGTCGGCGGCGGGGCTCAGCCCCACTGCGCCTCGGTCATCGGGCGGAGGGCGGTCTCGAGGATGCGGAAGTGGCGCGGCCGCGTGAGGACGAAGCAGATGAGCTCGGCGATGTCGGCCGGCCGCATCATTCCCTGGAGCTGCTCGCTCCCGTCGACGCGGCCGCGGTCGTCGTCGATCGCGAAGTGCGTCCAGACCCCGCCGGGGGCGATGTTGGTGGCGCGGATCCCCTTCTCGCGCAGCTCGTTGTCCAGGGCTCGGGTGAGCCCGATCTGGGCGAACTTGCTGGCGGAGTAGACGGCCTCGCCGGGCAGACCGCGCCGGCCGGCCTCGCTCGCGACGGTGACCAGGTCACCGCCGCCCGCCTCGATGATGTGCGGCACGGCCGCGTGGTAGAGGTTGATGGTCCCCTGGACGTTGGTGCGGATCATCTCGTCCTCGTGAGCCGTCGGGACGTCGAGGAACTGGCCGTAGGAGCCGACTCCCGCGTTGGCGACCGCGATGTCGAGCCGCCCGAACTCCGCGACCGTGTCGGCGACGAGCTGCTCGACGACCGCGCGGTCGGCGACGTCGCCGGCGCGCGTCAAGGAGTTCTCGAGCCCGAGGTCCCTCCCGGAGCGTGAGAGCAGCCCGAGCCTGACCCCCTGGGCGCTCAGCAGTCGCGCCAGCGCCTCGCCGATGCCGGAGCTTGCTCCCGTGATGACGGCCACCGTGCCTGCGAGGTCGAGCGTCGCGTACGTCATGAGTCCTGTCCTTCGTGTCGTGAGGTCGGGTTGTCGATCCGGTGGGCGTCGAGGTAGGCGCGGTTCAGCTCGAGCCCGAGCCCGGGTGCCGTCGGCGGGTGGTATCGCCCGTGCTCGACGCGGCCCGCGGAGGCGATGATGCCGAGATCCGTCCACGTGCCGCCGTCGGTCATCTCGGCGCTGGCGATGTTCGGGACGGCGGCGAGGATGCTCGCGCTGAGCTCCATGACGAAGTGCGGGGTCATGGGCAGGTTGTGCGTCCTCGCGACGGCGGCGATGTCGAGATAGCCGGTGATGCCGCCGACGCGTCCAAGGTCCGCCTGGACGAACCCGACGGCGTCGGCGTCGAAGTACTGGGAGAACTGGGCGGCCGTGTAGACGTTCTCCCCCACGGCGATCGGTGTGGACGTCTGGGTCGCCAACCGTCGGTGCGACGCGATGTCGTCGGCGGGAAGCGGCTCCTCGATCCACAGCAGGTCGAACTGCTCGAAGCGCCTGAAGGCGCGCACCGCGGCGGGGTAGTCCCACCCCTGGTTGGCGTCGACGGCGAGCGGAAAGGCGCCGACCGCCTCACGGATCTTCGCCAGCCGCTCGACGTCCTCCTCGAGGTCGGGCTTGCCGACCTTGACCTTCGCGGCGACGTACCCGTCGGCGCGCCACCGGCGGACCTGCTCGACGACCTCGTCGACGGACTTGTCGAGGTTGATGCCGCTGCCGTACAGCGGGACGACGTCGCGCACGCGCCCGATCAGGTCGACGACGTTCACGCCCAGCGACTTGCCGAGCAGGTCCCACACCGCGATGTCGAACGCCGAGATCGCATGCGTCGTGACGCCCGCGCCGCCGATGTCGTGCACGTACTTGTACATCTCGTGCCACCGGCCGCGCGGGGACGCCCGGCGCCCGACGACCGTCGGCGCGATCTCCCGGGCGAGGGCACCGATCGTGGCGGCGCCCATGCCGGACGTGTGGCTGAACCCGGTGCCGACGAGACCGTTGTCTCCTCGGAGGTCCACGACGGTGACCTCGATGTCGGTCACCCGGTGGATCTGGTCGCCCCACGGGCCCTCGGGCAGGGGCACCCGGGAGAGGGTGATCTCGACGCCGTCGATCCGCGGCACGGCGACGGGCGCCGTCCCCCCGGACGGCCGTCTCGGAACGGTCTCGATCTCGGACACGATGAGTCCTTTCTGCAGAGGTAGAGGAGGTCAGCCCTTGACCGCGCCCGCGGAGAGGCCGCCGATGAGCTGGCGTTGCACGAGCATGAATCCGACCAGGACGGGTACCGCGGCGATCACGCCCGCCGCGGTGAGCAGGTCCCACCTGATCTGGTAGTCCCCGATGAAGAACTGCAGACCCACCGGGATCGTCTGGCTCGCGGTGCTCGACGTGAACGTCAGGGCGTACAGGAACTCGTTCCACGAGAAGATGAAGATGTAGGTCCCCGCGGCCGCCAGACCCGGCCGGAGCAGCGGCACGAGGATGTAGCGCACCATCTGCATCGGTGTGCACCCGTCGACCGTCGCCGCCTCGTCGAGCTCCCGGGGCAGGCTGTCCAGGAACCCCTTGAGCAGGTAGGTCGCGAACGGCGTCGCGAAGGTCACGTACACGAGCACGAGGCCCGCCCGCGAGTCCAGGAGGTGCGCGGACTGCAGCATCGTCGACAGCGGGATCACGAGCAGCACGGCAGGGAAGAGCTGGGCGATCAGCAACGTCGTGAGGACCGTCGTCCGGCCCCGGAACCTGAAGCGCGACAGCGAGATCGCGGCAGCACTGGCGACGATCAACGAGAAGACCACGGTGCTCAGTGCCGTGATGATGCTGTTCGCCATGTAGCTGACGAACGGCGTCGTCGAGAACAGCTCGGCGTATCCCCGGACGGAGAAGTGCGACGGGAGCCGACTCATCCCGTACGCGATGAGCTGCTTCTCCGGAGTCACCGAGGTCAACGCCATGACGACGTAGGGCCCCAGCGTGCCGACCATCCACAGGACCAGCACGACGTAGAGCGCGGGGCGCGCGACGATCCGCTTCAGCATGCTGGCGGTCCGGGTTCGACGGCGCTCGGTCGCGACCCGATCGGGGTGCCGGACGCCGATCGCGCCGGCTGCGGTTCTCTCCAGGGCAACCACCTAGGCCTCCCTTCGCCTGGTCAGGCGGATGTAGATCGCGACGAGGACGGCCAGCACGGCGGCCTGGACGACGGCGTAGCTCGCACCCGAGCCGAGAGCGCCCTCCTTGTAGGCCGTGAGGTACGACGCGAGCGGGATGGTCGTCGAGGAGATCCCCGGCCCGCCGCCGGTCAGCACGTACGCGAGGTCGATGTAGTTGGCCGTCCAGATGAGCCGGAGCACGAGGGTGATGAGGACCGTCGGAAGGATGCTCGGCACGGTGATGAACCAGAAGACGCGGAGGGTGCCGCACCCGTCCGTCCGGGCCGACTCCTTGAGCTCCTCCGGAACGGCCTGGAGCGCCGCCAGGACCATCACCGCGAAGAACGGGATCCCCTGCCAGGCGTCCACGACGATCAGGGTCGGCAACGCCGAGTGCGGGTTCCCGAACCAGGCGATCGGTGAGTGGATCAGTCCGACCCGGGTGAGCACCGCGTTGACGAGACCGTGGTTGGGGTCGAGCAGCCACATCCAGATCAGGGCGACCAGGACGCTGGGCGTCGCCCAGGGGATCATCGCGAGCCCCCGGACGACCCCTCGCAGCCGGAACCGCTGGTTGAGCAGCAACGCCCCGATGACACCGAACACGAGCTGCAGGCCCACCCCGCCCGTCATCCAGACGATCGAGCTCCGCAGGTACGTGCCGAAGCTCGGGTCCGTGAACAGGGACCTGAAGTTGTCGAGCCCGACGAATCCGAGCGTCCCGCCGAGCAGCGTGGTGTCGGTGAACGACAACCAGATGGCACGCAGGAACGGGTAGGCGACGAAGACCAGGAGGAGGAGCAGGGTCGGCAAGAGGAAGAGCGGCGCCGTGAGGTCCGGGCGCCGCCTCCTCTTCGCCGACGGTGCTGCTGTCAGCGCGGTCATCCGATGGCTACTTCGACAGGTCCGTCGACAGCGTCTGCAACATCTGCCCGCTGCTGATCTGTCCGGCGAAGGCTTCCTGGATGGCCGGTCCCCACGTCGCGTTCACGACGTTCGTCGTGCCGGGGAGCTGAGGCCAGCTCTGCGCCGTCTGCTCCGCCGTGATCGCGACCTGGTAGCCGTTGTCCTTCGTGAACGCCGGGTTCTGGGACACCGCCGTCGTGACCGGCAGCTGGCCCTGCGGCGAGGTGCTCATCTTCAGCATCGGTGCGTTGCCGAGCAGCCACGTCTCCCACTGCCAGGCGAGCTCCTGGTGCTTCGACGACGTGAAGATCACGTTCCCGCTCATGGTCTGCAGGGTCGACGGCTTCGACGGGTCCGCGCTCGGCACGGGGATGACGCCGACGTCCTGGCCGAACTGCTTGCGCACCGCCGCGAGGCTCCCCACGTGGTGGATCATCATGGCCGTCGTCCCCGACAGGAAGTTGCTGAGGACCTGCGCGTACGACGCCGTCGCGGAACCGGGAGGGGCGTACTTCACGAGGCCGAGATAGGCGGCGTTGACCTGCTGGGCCACGGAGTTGTCGAGCGTCACCTTGCCGCTGGAGTCGACGAACTGGGCGCCACCGGCATACATCCACGCCGCCCACTGGTCCTGCCCGCCGGCACCGCCACGCACGTCGAACGCGTAGTGACCGTTCCCGGTCAGCTTCGGGGCGTCAGCGACGACGTCCGCCTGCGTCTTCGGCGCCGTGAGGCCGGCCTGGGTGAAGAGCTTCGTGTTGTAGTACAGGTACAGCGCCGTGTTCTGGTGCGGCATCATGTACACCTCGCTGCTGCCCGGCACCTTCCCGGCGTTCCACGCGGACGGGATCACGGTCGACTTCCCGCTCCAGGCGTCGATCTGCTTGCTGAGCGGGGCGAGCACCCCGGACTTGACGAAAGACCCGATCCACTCGTCCTTCATGCGCGCCGCGTCGGGCCCGGTCCCGCTGCTCAGGGCGGTCTGCAGCTTGTCGAGGTACTGCCCGGCCGGGACGATCTGCAGCTTCACCTTCCCGTGGCCGCTCTCGGCGTTGAACTCGTCCGCGAGCTGCTGCCAGGTCTGGTCGGTCGCGTTGTCGACCCACAGCCAGTAGTTGAGGGTCTGCCCCGTCGTGTCGGTGCTCTGGGCGGCGGGGGTCGATGCCGCCGAGGTTCCGCTGGAGCAGCCGGCGAGGGTCGCGACCACGGTGGCCAGGGCCACCGAGAGGACTCCGGTGCGGCGCCACGAGAATTGCTTCATTGCAGTCTTCTCTCTGTTGCATCTGGTGCATGGGGGTGCATGGGGGTGCAGCTGTTGCGTCGGGCGGATGGTGCGGGTGGACGGGTCGCGCGCTACGGCGCGTCCGACGGGACGGTCAGACCGTGCGCGCGCTCGCCGGCCCGGAGCCCGGTGAAGCGCGCGCGGACGTCGAAGAAGTGCACGTTGAGCTCATGAGCCGCGAGCGCGGCGTCACCCGCCTCGAGCATCTCCACGATGCGGGTGTGACGGTGCGCGGTGGTCCGGAGGTCCCCGCCGATCTGGAAGGTCTCGGACATCTCGTCGAAGAGCCGCCAGAACGCCGCGATGAGCCCCTGCAGCGTCTTGTTCCTGAGCTGCTCGTACAGCACCTGGTGGAACGCCGCGTCCTCCTGGACGAAGGGTTGACCGCGTGCCGCCTTGGCCTCCATCCGGTCGGCGATCACACGGAGCTCGCGCAGCGTGTTCGCCGACATCTTCGCCACGGTGATGGGGAAGAACGCGGCCTCGAGCATGCGGCGGACGTCGAGCATCTCGAGCATGAGCTCCGTCGAGGGTTCGACGTAGCGGGTGAGTGCCTCGACCACGGTCTGCACGTCGAACGTGCCGAGCGTCCGTCGCGCTCCTTGTCGCGAGACGACGAGCCCGACCGCCTCGAGCGCCGCCAGCGCCTCGCGCAGCGCCGGCCGGCTCACCTGCAGGTCGCGGACCAGGTCCTGCTCACGCGGGAGCGGATCGCCGGCCACCAGCTCGAGGACACGGAAGTGCTTGACGAGCCGAGCTTCGAGATCGGTAGCCATGGCACCCTCGACTTGTCAGACAGGTGGGACCCCGTTGGCCCCGCATTACGGGCGAATCTAGGTTTGACACGGCCTGGGGCTCAAGGGCAGCGGCGAAGATGGCCCCACATGTCAGACAGGTCGCCTGCGCGGGTGAGCGGTCAGCGCTCAGCGCTCAGCGCTGGGAGTTCGGCGGCTCGGGGTAGATGCTGCGGTTCTGCGCGCGGCGGTTGCGCCCCCGGAACCACGAGAACGCGTAGCCCTTCGGGAGGACCTTGAGCACGGCGAGCGTCACGTACATGAGGGTGTTGAGCGCGACGAAGGTCGCCAGCACCTTGAACGCGTCGGTGTGCAGCGTCGACTCCGGGAGCAGCAGCCCCGTGGGCAGGAGGGCACTGGGCACGAGGGCACTGGGCAGAAGAGCACCAGGCAGGGCTGCGGTCGACAGGGCTGCGGCGACGCTCGTCATCGGTGGTTCACCGCCGCGACGTCGTCGTCGCTCGCCGACGCCACCGGAGCGTGCGCGACGTGCGTCCACCCGGCACGTCGGCCGAACAGGATGTCCACGACACCCTTGAGGTAGACGACGTCCAGGAACGTCGCGAAGACGAGCTCGGGGAGCAGCAGGACGGCGAGCAGGCGCGCCCGCCACCCGCCGGCCCAGACGGTGACGACCCGCTCGACGGCGAAGACGACCCCGAGGCCCATCCAGAACGGGAACCAGACCCAGGAGCTGACCGACAGGACGGTGAGGACGATGAGGGCGATGTACCCGCCGAGGGCGATCACGCCGTAGCCGATCCCGAGCTGCTGGGCCCAGTAGCGGAACGTCTTGGATCTCAGCCCGTAGGCGCCGAGGTTCTCCAGGGCGCCGCGCTGCCACCGCAGCCGCTGGTTCCACAGGGCGCGCCAGGTGGGCATCACCTCGGTGACGACGCTGCACTGGCTCGGCGAGATCATCAGCGCGCCGAGGGACTTCAGGGCGATCGTGAGCTCGTTGTCCTCGGTCAGGGCCGCCGTGTCGTACACGTCGCCGGGGACCCCGGGGATCGTCGAGCCGCGGCTCTCCGCGACGGCTCGCAGCGCAGCCGGCCGGAACATCGACGCGGTGCCGGTCAGGACGAACACGCGGCCCCGTCGGCGTCTGATGTCGCGGCTGTACCGGCTGTACTCGTTGCGCTGGAACTGACCGAGCACCCCGGCGCCGTCCTCGCCGTAGAACAGGCCACCGATGGCCATCAGGGCGCGGTCGGCGGTGAGGCGTGCGACGGCGGCCTCGAGGAACCCGTCGTCGAGGCGCGTGTCCGCGTCGACGATCATCACGGCGTCGTTGTCGCCCAGGGTGGGGAGCAGGCGACGCAGGACCTGGTTGAGGGCGCCGGCCTTCTTGTGGGTGTTGTCCACCGACTCGACGACCTCGACTCCGACGCGACGCGCGACCTCGACGGTCGAGTCGGTGCAGTTGTCGGCGACCACGATGATGCGCTCGGGCGGGCGGGTCTGGGCGACGAGGGACCCGACGGTCTGGGCGAGCGAGGCCTCCTCGTTGTGCGCGGGGATGAGGATCGTGACGGTCACCGGGCCCGCGAACACGCCGGCGGTCCTCGCCATCACGAGCTTCGGCGCCAACGGGTCGGCGCCGGCGTCCACCGAGCGACGGGAGCGGTTGGTGATCCGGAGCTCGACGATCGCGACGCCGACGGCGAGCAGCGCCGCGAGGGCCACGGCCGAGAGCGCGACGCGCGCCGAGGGGGCTTCGGTCGCGTACAGGACACGCCAGACGCCGAGGAAGACCCCTTCGTTGGGCGTGTGCTCGACCGGCGGGCCGACGGTGCTCGCGGCCGCCAGCAGCAGCGCGCTGGCGATCGCCGCGAGCCCGAAGATCACCAGGCCGATCAGCCGCTCGAACGCTCCTGCGCCAGGGCGCTGCTCACGGGATTCTGCGGTCTTGTCCGTCCCGCCGTCCTGGTCGTGGCGGGGCGAGGGGACGCCGACGTTCGCCTGGCTCCCGTTGGCGTGCGACGAGGCGCGCGCCGCGGCGGCCGAGCTGCCGCGCGCTGCGACATCACGGGGGAGATCGGCCGGTCCGGCCTGCTCGCGCTCGTCCACTGTCCGAGGCCACCTTCAACGTCACCACCGACTGATTTCGGCACAGTGGTTATCGACACGACCGGTCCTCGAGGTAAGTGCGTGTCGCAGTGACGCGCGTCATTCAGCCGCGAGCGGTCTGCGCCGCGAGCCCGACGGCCTCGGTCAGGGTCGGGTGCGGGTGCGGGTGAATGGTGGCGGTCACGTCCTCGGGGCCGGATCCCGCGTGACCTATACTTCAAACGTGGCTGATGCGATGATGACCCGCGAGAACCCCGTCGTGCTGGGCAGCGCGCGCCCGGTCGACCCGGCTCCGGCGATGCCCCTGCTCACCGCCGTCGCCGATCCGATCCGCTGGACCGCGCTGCAGCTCCTCGCGGACAGCGACTCTTGCGTGTGCAACCTCCAGGAGCACATCCCGATCGCCGCGAACCTGCTCAGCTACCACCTGAAGGTGCTGCGCGACGTCGGACTCGTCACCACCAGCCGCCGCGGCCGGTGGATCGACTACTCCCTCGCCCCCGACGCGCTCGAGCGCCTGGCCGCAGCCCTGCCCGGCGCCGCGGCCGCGCGGCCGACGGCCGCCGAGTAGCCCTCACGGTCCGACGGCGAGGTCGCCCGACCCGCGAGACCTGTACGCGAGGAGCACGCACATGACGACACCGCCGACCAGCTACCACGTGCACGGCGCGGTGTCGGCCGGCGGCCACGCCACCCTCACCGCGGGCAACCAGGCGATCCCGGTCGACGCCACCTGGGCGGCGGCCGAGCCCTCCGGCGAACCGGGCCCCGCCGAGCTGCTGGCCGGCGCCCTCGCGGCCTGCCTGATGAAGAACCTCGAGCGCTCGAGCGCCCTGCTGGGATTCCGTTACCAGAGCGCGGAGGTCGACGTCCGCGCCCGCCGCCAGGACGTCCCGCCACGGTTCGTCGAGCTCGAGTACGAGATCCGCCTGGTCACCGACGAGGCCGAGCGACGGGCCGACCTCGTGCACCGCAACCTGCGGCAGTTCGGCACCGTGGTCAACACCCTTGCTGCGGCCTGCGACGTGCACGGGCGGGTTGTCGTCGTGCCGGTGACGGGCGGCCCAGCGGCGCTGTGACGCCGCCGCCAGCGGTCACACCATGGCGAGGCCGTCGCTGACGATCACCGCAGATCGCACGACTTCCCTCTCACCCTGACCGGGTCACGACCACGCGCCTCCTTGCACCGCCCGACCCATGGTCATCGCGGACGATGCGCGGGTGTCCACCACGGCGCTCACCGCGCCCGGTACCCCACGCGGCGACAGTTGCCTCGTTGGCCTCCATGACCCGCACCGGCGTGCCGATGAGGTCCAGGTGACCGTTCCTCCCGACGACCTGCCGCGTTCGCCGACCGGGCGCGTGCCTCAATGGGTCGTCGACCAGGCGGCAGGTCGCACGGTCGACCCCGCACCGTGGCGCTCACCCGCCCCGCCGTTCGCGGCCGCCACGCCGCCGCCTCGCCGACGCCGGAGGCCGCTGCTGGTGGGCCTCACCGTGGCGGCGCTCGCCGTCGCGTCATGGCTGTACGCCGGAGCCCCTGGCCTGGCGCCGGGCACCGTCTCGACGCTCGCGTCGGACCTCGGTCTCTCGCA
>JAJYCD010000089.1 GCA_021778635.1 Actinomycetes bacterium | reverse complement strand
CACCCTCAGTGCGTACATCGAGACCGGGTTCCCGCTGCCGAAGGACCTCACCGACGAGTTCACCAAGCAGTACCCGAACGTCACGTTCAACATCCGCGAGGACCAGTTCGCGGTCATCACCTCGAATGCGCCGCGGGTCCTCGTGGACGACCCGCCGGACCTCATGCGGCTTCCCCAGGTCTCGGGACTCGTGAAGGACGGCCTGCTGCTGAACCTCGACCCGTACGCGAAGGCGTTCGGCTGGGACACGTGGCCCGCCTCGCAGCTCGAGCAGATGCGGGTCGACTCGAGCGGCCGTCGGGGTGACGGCCCGCTCTATGCGATGGGCCTCAACTTCTCGATGACCGGCGTGTTCTACAACAAGGATCTCGCCGCGAAGTTCGGCATGACGTCGGCGCCGACCACCCTGGCCGAGCTCGACGCCGACCTGAAGAAGGCCAAGGACGCCGGCCTCACCCCCGCGGCGCAGTTCAACGGTGGAGCGACCGGCGGGCTCGCGTTCCCGCTGCAGGGCCTCATGGCCGCCTACGGCGACGCGTCGGCCATCAACGCCTGGATCTACCAGAAGCCGGGCGCCACGATCGACACCCCGACCAACCTGCAGGCCGCCGAGCACCTGAAGTCCTGGATCGACGCCGGCTACTTCGCCAGCGACATCAACTCGATCGACTACGCGACGATGATGAGCCGGTTCATCGACGGCAAGAGCGTGTTCATCTTCGACGGTGACTGGGAGTCGGGGAACCTCGACGCGAAGATGGCCGGCAAGGTGGGCTTCTTCCTGATGCCCCCGGCCACAGCAGGTGGCAAGTTCGGCGCCATGTCGGCGCCGCTCACCTACGGGATCTCGGCCAAGGCCAAGCACCCGGACTGCGCGGCGTTCTTCCTCAACTGGGTGGCGACGAACCAGAAGGCCCGGACGATCGACGTCCAGGTCGGCGGGTCGCACCCGATGGGTCCGGCCGACGCGTTCATGCCGAGCGTCGACGCCAGCACCGTGACGGCGCAGACCCTCGCCGCGGGGGCGCAGATCGGCGCCGACAACGGCGCGATGGACTTCATCGCGAACGCCACCGGAGCCATCTACGCCAAGAGCTGGACGCCGAACCTGCAGAAGATGGTGGCCGGCCAGCTCGACGCGAAGGGGCTCCTCTCCGCGGTCCAGGCGGACTACCAGAGCGAGATCGGTGGCTGAGGAACAACCATGCACAAGCGGTCGACAGTGATGACCGGTCGCCGCGAGGAAGACGCAGTCGCTCGATTCACCACGGAGAGCAGGCGCCGCGCACTCAGCGCGCGGCGCCTGCGCCGCGGCGGGCTGGCGCTGGCCCTCGTGGCACCGGCAGCCGTGGCGTACGCGATCTTCGTCCTCCGGCCGATCGCGATGACGGTGCAGTACTCGTTCTACAAGTGGGACGGCATCACCCCCTCCACGTGGGTGGGCCTGGCCAACTACGTCGAGATCGTCCACAACCCGGAGCTCTCCGGATCGATCGTGAACGCGTTCGAGCTGATCGTCTTCTTCAGCTTCTTCCCGGTCGCGCTCGGCCTGTTCACGGCGAACGCGATCCGCGGGTTCGCCACCAGCCGGCTCGCGGTCGTCTCGCGGACCGTGCTGTTCCTGCCGCAGATCATCCCGCTCGTCGCGGCGGGCATCATGTGGAGCTGGCAGCTGTCCACCGACGGTCTGGTCAACCAGCTCCTGCGGCTCGTGGGGCTCGGCGGAGTCGCTCGCGCCTGGCTCGGTGACTTCACCACGGCGCTGCCGGCCGTCGGGGTCATCGGCGCCTGGGTGCTGTTCGGCCTGTGCATGCTGCTGCTGCTCGCGGGGATGACCAAGATCGACCCGTCGCTCTACGAGGCGGCTCGCGTCGACGGCGCGGGTCCGGTCCGGGAGTTCTTCTCCATCACGCTGCCGAGCCTGCGGCAGGAGATCGTCGTGTGCCTGACCGTGACCGTGATCGCCGCGCTCGCGAGCTTCGACATCGTCTACATCGCGACGCAGGGCGGTCCGGGCAACAGGACGCTCGTCCCCGGGCTGGAGATCTACTACCTGGCCTTCTTCCAGCGCGAGGTGGGCACGGCGTCGGCGCTCGCCGTGGCGCTCATGGTGCTCGTCCTGGCGGTCGTGCTCCCCCTGCAACGGATCAACCGGGAAGGTGCGTCGTGATCGTCTCCCGCCGCGAGGAGTGGCTCGGTCGCATCCTCCTCGTCCTGCTCATGCTCGTGACCGTGATGCCGTTCGTCAGCCTGTTCGCGACCGCGCTGCATCAGTCGGGGACGTATCCCTCCGGGCTGTCGTGGCCCGCGACGCCGCACTGGTCCAACTTCCTCGAGGCCTTCAAGGCCGCCGACATGGGCCACCTGCTGTGGTCGAGCGTGCTGATCGAGATCGGCGTGGTGCCGGTCTCGATGCTGATCAGCACCCTGGCGGGGTTCGCGCTGGGACACCTGCGGCCACCCGGGGGCCGGGCCGTGCTCATCGGGTTCCTGCTCGGCCTGACGCTGCCGTTCGAGGGCATCATCATCCCGCTGTACTACCAGATGCGGGACTTCGGGCTGCTGAACACCCGGTGGGCGATCATCCTGCCGCTCATCGGGCTGTACATGCCGTTCGCGGTGTACTGGATGCGCGCGCACTTCATCACCATGCCGGACGACATCTCGGAGGCCGCCCGCATCGACGGGGCCTCCACGTGGCAGCTGTTCTGGCGCATCCACGTGCCGCTCTCGATGCCGGCGCTGTCGTCGTTGGCGATCCTGCTGTTCCTGTGGACCTGGAACCAGTTCCTGCTCGCCGTCGTCCTCGTGTCCGATCCCCTGCAGCGCACCATGGCAGGGGCGCTGGGCGCGTTCCAGGGCCAGTGGGGCACGGACATCCCGTTGCTGTGCGCGGGATCGCTGCTCATCCTGACCCCGACCCTGATCATCTTCCTGGTGTTCCAGCGCCGGTTCGTCTCCGCCCTCCTGCAGGGATCGCTCAAGGGATGACGGCCACGCCATCGCGACCACCCTTCGATCCCGAGATCGCGGCCGCACTGACAGCACTGGGTGACGAGGTCGTCACGGGCCTCGCGCCGGAGGAGATCGACGAGCTGCGCCGCCGGGTCCAGCCCCCGGACCTGGCGGCGCTCACCCTGGGCGGCACCTACACCGTGACCTCCCACCGGGTGCCGGTGGCCTGGGACACGTCCGAGACGACACTCGTCCTGGTCCGGCCGCGGGCGCACCCCGGCCCGGTGCCCGTGCTCTACCACCTGCACGGCGGCGGGATGGTCACGGGTTCCGCCCACGACGACCTCCCCTGGCTGCTCGAGCTGGCCGCGCAGACCGGGACCGCGGTCGCCGCCGTCGAGTACCGGCTCGCGCCCGAGTGGCAGTACCCCGCGGCCGTCGAGGACGGCTACGCCGGACTCGGCTGGCTGGCCGAGCACGGTCCCGCGCACGGGATCGACCCGGGCCGCGTCGTCGTCTGCGGCGTGAGCGCAGGCGGCGGGCTCGCCGCCGCGATCGCGCTGCTTGCGCGGGACCGGGGCGGGCCGCACCTCGCGGGACAGCTGCTGATCTACCCGATGCTCGACGACCGCAACGACACCCGGTCGGCGGTCCAGATGGCCGGCGTCGGCGCCTGGGACCGTGCCGCGAACGGGACGGGGTGGCGGGCATACCTCGGCGACCGTGCCGGCGGACCCGACGTTCCCGGGTACGCCGCGCCGGCCCGGGTCGAGGACCTCGCCGGTCTGCCGCCGACCTTCCTCGACGTCGGGTCCGCGGAGACCTTCCGCGACGAGGACGTGGCCTACGCCTCGCGGCTGTGGGCGTGCGGAGGGGACGCGGAGCTGCACGTGTGGCCCGGTGGCTGCCACGGCTTCGACCTCCTCGTCCCCGCGGCGAGCATGTCGCGGGACGCGCGCGCCGCTCGGGTGCGGTGGCTGACCCGCGTCCTCGCGAGGGCGGTCGGCTCGCCGCCGTCTCCCGTCGCGACCTCGGACGTCGTGCCCGTGCCCACCTCCTGACCGAACCCGCGCGTCGACCGTTCCGTACCCGCAGTGATCCGCGGCAACCCGCACCAACCCGCAGCAGAGGACTCCCATGCCCCAGCACTCCTCGGTGCCTCGCACCGGACCCCACCTGATCGCCTACGCCGACCGTCTCGGCGGCGACGTCCGCGCTCTCGGCGCCCTGCTCGACGGGCCGCTCGCCGGCGCGTTCGACGGGGTGCACGTGCTGCCGTTCTACGACCCGTACGACGGCGCCGACGCGGGCTTCGACCCACGCGACCACACGGCGGTCGATCCGCGGCTCGGGTCGTGGGACGACGTCCGTGCGCTGAGCGCGAACCGTGCCGTCATGGCCGACGTCATCGTCAACCACATGTCGGCCGCGTCCGCGCGGTTCGCCGACGTCCGGGCGCGCGGCGACGACTCACCGTGGGCTGGCATGTTCCTCACGCTGTCGTCCGTCTTCCCGGACGGTGCCACCGAGGCCGACCTCGCCCGGATCTACCGACCGCGCCCGGGCCTCCCGTTCACGGCCATGACGCTCGGCGGGGAGCGGCGCCTGGTGTGGACGACGTTCACGCCGGACCAGGTCGATCTCGACGTGCGCCACCCGGTCGCCTGGGACTACCTGACGTCCGTCATCGACGCGCTCACGTCGGCCGGGGTGCGGATCCTGCGGCTCGACGCGGTCGGGTACACCGGCAAGGAGCCGGGCACCGACTGCTTCATGACCGCGTCCTCGCACGCTCTCACCGCGCGGATCTGCGAGCACGCGCACGCACGCGGGGCACAGGTGCTCGTCGAGGTCCACGGCCACCACCTGCAGCAGATCGAGATCGCGCGGAACGTGGACCTCGTCTACGACTTCGCCCTGCCGCCGCTGCTGCTGCACGCGTTGACGGCGGCGGACCTCGAACCGTTGGGCCGCTGGCTCGCGCTGCGACCGGGCAACTGCGTCACGGTGCTGGACACGCACGACGGCATCGGCGTGGTCGACGTCGGCTCGAGCGACCTGGTCCCGGGCGTACCCGGGCTGATGGCACCCGAGCAGATCGACGCCCTCGTCGAGACGATCCACGTCAACAGCCGTGGCACCAGTCGTCAGGCGACGGGGGCGGCCGCCTCGAACCTCGACCTGTACCAGGTGAACTGCACCTACTTCGAGGCGCTGGGCCGGGACGACCGGCGGTACCTGCTCGCACGGCTGCTCCAGCTGTTCGTCCCGGGCATCCCGCAGGTGTACTACGTGGGTCTGCTGGCCGGCGGCAACGACATGGACCTGCTGCAGGCGACCGGCGTCGGACGCGACGTCAACCGGCACCGGTACACCCCGGAGGAGGTCGAGCGGGACCTCGGCCGGCCCGTGGTCCGCGCGCTGCTCACGGCGCTGCGGCTCCGGCGTACGCACCCGGCCTTCGGCGGGGAGTTCTCCTGGGCGATCGACGGCACGCGCGCCGAGCTCGCGTGGAACGTCGCCGAGCATCGCGCCGAGCTCGTGCTCGACGTGAGCGATGCGGCTTTCGAGGTCAGCGTCTCCGGGGACACCGGCATGGCGGTCGTGCTGTCCGACCGCTCGGTCTAGCGGGACGGTGCGGGCGCGACGCCCGCGGTCGTCGTCGTGCGGTTGTCGGCGCGCGACTGCCGGCGCAGTTGCCCGCACTGGGACGCCGAGGCACGATCGCCCGGGCGACGACGGTCGCCCGCGCACCGGTCCGACACCGGTCCAGCTCGAGCGGGAGGTCACGATGAGCACCACACCCACGACGGTCGCCGTTCTCGGCCTCGGCACGATGGGCCTGCCGATCGCCGTCAACGTCCGCGACGCCGGCCTACCCACGGTGGTCTGGAACCGGACGCCCCGCCCGGAGAGAGCTCTGGACGGACTCGACGTGGCCCGGACGGCGGCCGAGGCGGTGGCGCGGGCGGAGATCGTCGTCACGATGGTCTCCGACGCGGCGGCGGTCCTCGCGATCGCCCGCGACGAGGGCGTGCTCGCGGCACTGGCACCCGGAGCGGTGTGGGTCCAGATGAGCACGATCGGGGTGGCGGGTACCGCGCGGCTCCTGGAGCATCTCGCCGCCGAGCGGCCTGACGTCGTCCTCGTCGACGCGCCGGTCTCGGGCAGCGAGGAGCCTGCCCGCAACGGGACCTTGACGATCCTGGCGTCGGGCCCGGAGTCGGAGCGTGCGCGGCTCGAGCCGCTGTTCGACGCGGTGGGCCGGCGCACGGTCTGGGTCGGTGAGGCGGGCGCCGGGTCACGCATGAAGCTGGTCCTGAACTCGTGGCTCGCGCTGGCCACGGAGGCGGTGGCGTCCTCGCTGTCGCTCGCCCACCGGCTCGGGCTGGAGACCGGTCTCGTCCTCGAGGCGCTCGACGGGAGCCCGCTCGTCTCCGGGTGGCAGGCGGCCAAGCTCCGCCGGATCGCCGCGGACGACTTCTCCGCGCAGTTCGCGCTGTCGCTCGCGCTCAAGGATGTCCACCTCGCCGGGGACGCCGCGGGTCGCGGTGCGCTCCCGACCCTGGACGCCCTCGCGGGGCAGTGGCAGCGCGCGGTCGACGGCGGCTACGGGGACCAGGACCTGACGGTCGTGCTCGCCGCTCTCGACGACGGGGCGTGAGGTCGCGCGGCGCGTCAGGAACCCGGCCGACCGTCGGACGGCTGCCGACGACGTGGCGTGTCCCACACCGCGTGGGCGCACCCGACACAGTATTTACGAAAAGTGCTGTAGTAAAGTCAGTGTCGAGTCGTCGCGCGGCGAGGTGCGCACAGAGCTCGGCGGCCGTCCCGTCGGGTCGCCGTCCGCGGCTCCGTCGTCAGGGGCGTGGTCGGTAGCGGCGTGGTCGTCAGGGGCGTGGTCGGTCGCGGCGTGGTCGTCAGGCGTGCAGGAGCGTGGAGAGGGTGCGTGCCATGGGTGATCCGCGAGTGGTCGTGGTCGGCGGCGGGTATGCCGGCGCCACGGTTGCGACCGCGCTGGATGCGGTGGCCGACGTGACGCTGGTCGAGCCCAAGGACAGCTTCGTCCACGCGACAGGTGCGCTCAGGGCGGCCGTCGACGTGTCCTGGGAGGACCGGGTCTTCTTCCCGTACGACCACCTGCTGGCGCGCGGTCGGGTGCTGCACGAGTATGCCCAGGCCGTCTCGTCGACGCAGGTGCGCCTCTCCGCCGGCCGAGTGATCGACGCCGACTACCTGGTGCTCGCCACCGGCACCGCGTACCCGTTCCCTGCGAAGTTCATCGAGTCCGACGTGCTGGTCGCCAAGGCGCGCCTGGCGCGGCTCCGCGAGGCCCTCCGGGAGGCCCGCTCGGCGCTGATCGTGGGTGCGGGCCCCGTCGGGCTCGAGCTCGCCGGGGAGATCTCGTCCGCGTTCCCGGGGATCGAGCTGGTGATCGTGGACCAGGCCGACGACGCGCTGACCACGGGGGACTACCTGCCCGAGCTGCGCGGTGCGATCCGGTCGCAGCTCGAGGCCCGCGGGGTCACGTTCGCGCTCGGTTCGCCGCTGGGCTACCTCCCGCCGGTCGACGTGGGCGTCCTCGCGCCGTTCACCGTGCACACGCGCGCGGGGCGGCGGATCGACGCGGACCTGTGGTTCCGGTGCTACGGGAACCAGCCCGTCACGGACTATCTCGTGGGTGACCTGGCCGGCGTGCGGCTGCCCGACGGCCGGATCGCCGTCGGCCCCACGCTCAACGTCCGGGGCTACCCGTCCGTGTTCGCGATCGGTGACATCACCGACGTCCCGGAGTCCAAGCGGGCGTCGGCGGCGATCGCCCACGCGCACGTCGCTGCCGAGAACATCCGCGCCCTCATCGCGGGCGGTGAACCCGTCGCCGTCCACGAGGCCGCGGCGGAGCTCGTCGTGCTCCCGCTCGGGCCCGAGGGCGGCGCCTCGCAGCTGCTCGGTCCCGACGGCATCCGGCAGGTCCTCGGGGCGAGCGAGACCAGCGCGATCAAGGGGGCTGATCTCTTCAGCACCGCGATGGCGGAGCTCTTCGGCTCGGCGCCTCGCGCCGCGGAGTGACCGAACCGGCCGCAGGACGACGATCGAACGGCCCGCAACGGCGGTCCCGGCCCGGGACGCCGCCGGCGCCGAGGAGGAGGTGCCACGGTGACGAACCGGCTCGTCGTCCATCTGCACCGGGTCTACGACGACGACCCCCCGACGGTGGGAGCGACGTATCTGGTCGAGCGGCTGTGGCCGCGTGGGCTCCGTCGCGACCAGGTCGCCATGGACGGATGGCTCAAGGACCTGGCGCCCTCGACCGAGCTGCGTCGGTGGTTCGCCCACGACCCCGCCAAGTGGCACGAGTTCTGCCGTCGGTACACCGCCGAGCTCGACGCCGACCCGGACGCGTGGCGGCTGCTGCGGGACTCCACGG
Organism: Actinomycetes bacterium; assembly: GCA_021778635.1. Classification (GTDB taxonomy): domain Bacteria; phylum Actinomycetota; class Actinomycetes; order Actinomycetales; family Cellulomonadaceae; genus JAJDFX01. Next base: position 4,219 of record JAJYCD010000089.1, on the reverse strand, counting down.
GCGACGTCACGCTGCTGTACAGCGCCCGGGACCGGGAGCGCAACAGTGCCGTGGCGCTGCGCGCGTACCTGCTCGACCGGCGGGCCGGCACGACCGCGGCGGGTGATTGACGCAATGGAACTTGTGTCAATGCCGTCCGGGGCGAAGAATGGGGTCATGACCGGAACCGACCTGATCGATGCGGTGTCCCTGCTCGACGCGGTGTCCCCGCAGGTGACCGGACGACGCCGCGACGCGCTCGACTGCCTGCTCGACGCGGCGCACCCGCTCGCGGTGGCCGACGTCGCCCGGAGCACCGGTCTGCAGCTCAGCACGGCGAGGTTCCACCTCGACGGGCTGGTCGCCGACGGGCTCGCCGACCGGACGGTGGAGCAGCGCGCGACTCCCGGTCGCCGCCGGGTCCTCTATGCGGGGCGCCCGGAGCGCTCGGGCCCGCGCAGCTACGGGCTCCTCGCCGAGATGCTGGTCGGCCTCGTCGCGACGGTCGCGACCGTCGCCGCCCCCGACGTCGCCGTCGAGGCCGGCCGGGACTGGGGGCGTCGGCTCGTCCGGCGGCCCGCGTCGACCCCTGCGGTCGACACCGACGGAGCCCTCGGCCCGCTGCTCCGGATGCTCGACGACCTGGGCTTCCGACCCGAGGAACGGACGGCCGAGGGTCGCCCCCGGCTGCTGCTGCGGCACTGCCCCTTTCGTGAGGTCGCGACGCGGCACCGTGAGGTGGTGTGCGCGCTCCACCTCGGGCTGATGCAGGGCGCGCTCGCGGACCTGGACGGACCCTACGAGCTCGACCGCCTCCAGCCGTTCGTCACCCCGACCGCGTGCCTCGCCGACCTGCGACCGACCGCCGCCTGAACCCCGACCCGACAAGGATGAGGAAGAACCTGCCATGACCTACGTGATCGCCCAGCCGTGCGTCGACGTCAAGGACCGGGCGTGCGTCCAGGAGTGCCCGGTCGACTGCATCTACGAGGGTGAACGCACGCTCTACATCCACCCCGACGAGTGCGTCGACTGCGGCGCCTGCGAGCCGGTGTGCCCCGTCGAGGCGATCTTCTACGAGGACGACCTGCCCGACCACTGGGCGCCGTACCTCGCGGACAACGCGGCCTTCTTCTCAGAGGTCCTGCCCGGTCGCGAGGAGCCGCTCGGCTCGCCCGGGGGTGCGGCCAGGCTCGGCACGGTCGACGCGGACACGCCGCTCGTCGCGGGCCTGCCGGTCCAGGTGCAGGCATGAGCGACGACGCGGCGCACGGCAGCGCGCCCGACCCGGTCGACCACGGGCCCGACCCGGTCGAGGACGCGGTGCGCTGGGCCGCGATCGTGACCTCCGAGCTCGATATCGCGAGCGAGGACCTCGACCGGGTGAGCAGGTCCGTGCTCGACCTGGTGCGGGACGTCGCGCACGGGGTGAACCGTCCGTCGGCGCCGCTGACGGCGTTCCTCGTCGGTCTCGCCGCAGGGCGTGCGGCGCAGGCGAGCGGTGCCGACCTCGACGACGCGGTCCGGTCGCGGATCGAGCAGGTCACGCGACTCGTGGCGCTGTGGGAGACGGTGCGCGAGCGGTGAACGCACCGCCGTCAGGTCTCGCGCACCCGGTCGCGCGCGTCGGCGAGGTCGCCGGGCTCGTCGACGTCGGTCGCCTCGGTGAGGCTCAACCGGACCCGCGCGGCGCGGAGCCCCGCCGTGACCGTCCGCATCGACAGGCCGTCGGCGGGTTCCGCGAGACGGGCGCGCAGCACCGCCGCCCGGTACGCGGCGAGCAGCGGCTGGTCGCGGTCCTCCGCGTCGACACCCCAGGCGACGTCGGCGGACGGGTCCGCGGCGAGGGCGGCCACCAGGCGGGGGACCGCCCCCGCGGCGAACGGCTGGTCACCGGCGATCACGACCACGACGTCGACGCCGGCGAGATGACGCAGACCGGTCGCGAGTGCCGCCGCCGGACCGCCGCCCGGCGGGTCCTCCCGGCACCACGTCACGTCGGCCCCGGTGGCCGCGACGTCATCCAGCCGCGGGCCGACCACCACGAGGGGGAACGCGCGGAGGTCACCGACCAGGCGCGCCACGATCGAGCGGTCGCCGACCTGCAGGGCGGGCTTCGACACGCCGCCCAGTCGCCGCGCCGTGCCACCGGCGGGGATCACGACGCCGATCGCGAGAGGCGGGCGAGGACGCTCACCCTCGGTCGACGGGGCCTGCCCCTCGCCCGGAGCGGGTGCTGCGTCCATGCCGCCCATCGTGGCACGCCACCGCAGGACCGACGCCCCGCGGACGGCCACAGCCGGGCACGCGCCGACGACGAGAGGCACCTGTGAAGAGCGTCGACACGCATCTCGCCGAGGTCCTGGACGGCGTACGGCCGCTGCCGCCGGTGCCGGTCGGGCTGGACGACGCGCTCGGCACGGTGCTCGCGCAGGACCTGCGCGCGGAGATCGACCTGCCCGTGTTCACCAGCTCGGCGATGGACGGGTACGCCGTCCGGTGCGCCGACCTCGAGCGCGCGAGCGACCGCGACCCGGTCACGCTGCCGGTGACGGGCGACGTCGGTGCCGGCACGGTCGCGCCGGCGGTGGAGCCCGGCGCGGCCGTGCGCGTGATGACGGGCGCACCCGTGCCTGCGGGGGCCGACGCGGTGGTGCCGGTCGAGTGGACCGACGGCGGGGTTCGGTCGGTGACGATCTCGCGCCGGCCCGCGCCGTCGGCGAACATCCGCCTGCAGGGGGAGGACGTGTCCCGCGGGTCGGTCGTGCTCGGCGCGGGCGCGGTCGTCGACGCGGCGGCCGTCGCGCTGGTCGCCGCGATCGGTGCGAGCAGCGTCACGGTGCACCGTCGGCCGCGGGTCCTGATCCTCTCCACCGGCTCCGAGCTGGTCGCCCCGGGATCGGTGCTCGGACCGGCGCAGATCTTCGACGCGAACACGGCCATGCTCGTCGCGGCCGTTCGTCAGGTCGGCGGCGAGCCGCGCCAGCTGACCGCCGTGCGCGACGACCCCGACGCGCTCGTGCGGCTGCTGCTCGGAGCGCTCGACGGGGTCGACCTGGTGCTGACGACCGGGGGGATCAGCGTCGGCGCGCACGACGTCGTGAAGGAGGCGCTCGGCGTGCTCGGCACGGTCACGTTCGACCGGGTCGCGATGCAGCCCGGCAAGCCGCAGGGCCACGGGGTGCTCGGCCCGGACCGCGTCCCGGTCCTCACGCTGCCCGGCAACCCGGTGAGCGCGTTCGTCTCCTTCCAGGTGTTCGTGCGCCCGGTGCTCCGGCGGCTGCAGGGACACCGGGACGTGCGCAGCCCCACGGTGCGGGCCCGGCTGCGCGAGCCGCTGACCTCCCCGGACGGTCGTCGGCAGTTCGTGCGCGTCGACCTGACGAACGACGTGGCCGGGTACGTCGCCACGCCGGTCGGCGGCTCCGGGTCCCACCTGGTGGGCGCGCTCGCCCGGGCGAACGCGCTGGCGGTCGTGCCCGAGCACGTGACGCAGCTGGCTGCCGGTGACGAGATCGAGGTGATGGTGTCTCATGTGCACCTGTGGTGAGCGGCGCGCCTGTGGCGCACGGCGCTCCGCCGGCCGACCGCACGAGTCGCGGGCACCGTGGTGCGGTCCGCGTGCCGGTGCCGGCGGGCCGGTCGAGGCGTACCGGCCTAGGGTGTCCCGATGACGACTCCCGCGCACGGTGCCACGGATCTCGGTCGGGCGCGCGTGCCCGCCCGGTTCGTCGTCCGCGCCGAGGTCACCGAGACGGCGATCGACCCTGCCCGGCACGCCGCCGAGGTCGACCGCCCGGAGGCGGGGGCCGTCGTGACGTTCGCAGGCGTCGTGCGTGACCACGACGGCGGCCGCTCGGTGGAGCGCATCGCGTACGTCGCGCACCCGGATGCCGGGGAGGTCCTGGCGCGGGTGGCCGCGGACGTCGCGGCCCGGACCGAGGTCGAGGCGCTCGCGGTGTCCCACCGGGTCGGCGAGCTCGGGATCGGCGAGTGCGCGCTGGCCGTCGCGGTCTCCGCCGCGCACCGCGCCGAGGCGTTCGCGGCGGCGGCGCTCCTGGTCGACGAGGTCAAGCGGCTCCTGCCGGTCTGGAAGCGCCAGGTCTTCACGGACGGGACGGACGAGTGGGTCGGATGCGCATAGCACCGGAGGCGCCGCGCGGTCGTGCACGCGTCGACCCTGCGTCCGTCGATGCCGTGCTCACCGACACCCGCGGGCGAGCGATGCGCGACCTGCGGA
>JAJYCD010000088.1 GCA_021778635.1 Actinomycetes bacterium | reverse complement strand
CTCCCGCCCGCGCCGCCCGCGCCGCCGGCCGACGGCGTGGCGCCCGGGGCGACCGGAGCCCCCGCCGGGGCGGCGACGGTCGACTGGTTCGTCCGGTGGGAGAGCCATGGCAGGCCGATCGCGACGCCCGTGACCCACAACGCGACGACGGCCAGCATCGCGACGACGCGCAGGGCGGCGGCGGGGAACATCGGTCGTGCCGTCAGCACACCCTGGGCGCGCGCGGGAGCCTGGTCGCCGTGCGCAACGACCGAGTAGGACGCGCGGTTGTGGTGCCCGACGAGGCGCGGCCGGGCCACCGACAGACGCATGGGCAGTCGCACGGTGGTGTGCGCGGGGACGGTCACGACCTGACCCGCGAGGTCGAGGCGCAGGTCGCTGGGCACCCCGCCGTCCACGAGCACCGAGGCCGGGTGGTCGCCGCTGTTGCTCAGGACGACGGTCACCCGCCGGGAGAACACCGCCGTGGCCTCGGCGGGCTCGATGCCGAGGGCCACGGTGCTCGGCGCGTCGACCGTGACGGCGGCGTCGAGCATCGTGACCGGACCGCCGGGACCGCCGGGCACCTGGGCCTGGACGGCGAGGGCATACGCGTACGTGCCCGGCACCGCGCCGCGCGCGATGCCGATGGCGAGCTCGACGGACACGGTAGCGTCCGCGGCGACGGCCGGCACCCGCACGGGCTGCGAGTGCCACGCCCCGTCGAGGCCGATCGCGGACACGGACACGTCGCGCGGACCGTCGGCGAGGTTCCGCACGTGCACACGGGCGATCGCGGACTGCCCGGAGGGCGCGTGGGTCCCCGGCTCGAGCGCGACGCTCACGGTGGGTCTGCCCGGTGTCGGTGCGTTCATCGGCTCGTCATCCCTCATGGCCCGGGGATCGTGATGTTCTGGGTGAGCTGCTGGCTCGGGTTCAGCGTCACCGGGGGCGACGTCGCGACCGCTGCGGCGTTCGCGGACGGCTTCACCTCGAGGATGTAGAACGCCGGCGCGTCGACGTCGACGAACGAGTACGCGCCCGAGCCGTCGGTCGTGGTGGTCGCGACCGGCGCCGCGGCCGTGCCGTAGTCCGACGCGAGGTACAGGTCGACCTCGGCGCCGACCGTCGGGACGCCCGCCTTGTCGACGACGCCCGCGATCGACGCGGGCGAGACGAGGACGGGGTTGAGCGTCTGGACCTGGCCCGCGACGAGCGTCACGATCATCGACGTCGGCCGGGTCCCCTTGCGGCTGAAGGTCACCGTGTAGGTGCCCGGCGGGAGGTTCTGCATGACGAACGAGCCGACCGCGCTCGGCGGCGTCGACGCCGACGTCACGGCGAACTGCGCCTGCCCCGAGCTCGCGGCGATCTGGACGTTCCCCGTCGGCGTCGCGGTGCCGCCGCCGGCCGGACTCTGCGTCACGGTCCCGACGAGCTGCGCGGTCGCCGGCCGCATCGTCACGCTGACCGCGGCCGCGCTCGACGCCCCCGCGGTCACGTGGCCGAACCCGTCGATGCTCACGGACAGCACCTGGGACTGCAGGTCCGCGCGGGAGAACGTCACGGTGTACGTGCTCGGGATGTGCAGGCCGGAGATCGCCCAGGACCCCACCGGGGCCTGGCTCTGCGTGACGGTCTGGCGGGTGTCGGCGCCGTCGCTCACGGTCACGGTCACCCCACCGGTCCCGTCCGGGGTGGTCGCCGTGCCGGCGAGCGTGCCGGCGGCGGCGCCGAGCGTGACGGCGACCCCGGTGAGCTGCTGCGCGGGACCGAGGTTCAGGTTGAGGGTCGCGGAGGCGTAGCCGGGCGCACTGATCACGACGGTGAACGTCCCGGGCGTCGGGAGCCCGCGCAGCGTGAACCCGCCCGGGGTGTCCTGCGTGAGGGTCACGGTGCGCACCGACACCTGGCCGAACGTGGCGACGACCGTGGCACCGGGGATCGGACCGCCCGCGCCGGACACGACGCCCGAGATCGTCCCGTCGCCCTCGAGGAGCTGCACCTCGATGCCCGTCCGGTTCTCACCGGCTGCCACGTCGATGCGCTGCACCTGCGTGCTGTAGCCGGTCTCGGTCGTGACGAGGTCGTAGACCGCCGGGGACGGTACCTGGTCGAGGGTGAAGGTGCCGTCGGCACCGACCGGGACGCTGCGGACCACGGCCCCGGAGGTGGCCGTCGCCGGAGCCTCGCCGGGAATCGGCGCGACGTTGCCGGCCAACGGCGGGGCGTCGAGCGGCAGCTCGAGCCGGACGATCGCACCGGCGATGTTCGTGCCGGTCACCGTGCCGGAGACGCTCGCGGGCACCCCGCCGACGAGCACCGTGAGGTCGGTGACGTCCTGCCCGGCGGCGAGCGTCACGAGCTGGGCCTTCGCCGCGGTCGCCGCGGACGGGTACCAGACCTCGGCGAACCCGGCGGCCCGGAACCGCAGCGCGTACGACCCGGCCGGCAGTGACCCGATGTGGAACGCCCCCGTCGCATCGGTCGCGGTCGTGGCCACCGGCGCGGTGGTGTCCGACTGGTCGAACGCATCCACCGAGACACCGACGACGCCGTCCCCGGTCGAGAGCAGACGCACCTGGCCACCGAGCGCGGAGGTCCCGGTCGTGGCCTTCTGCGTGCGTGCCTGTGCGACCTGGAGCGCGAGGTCCCGGTCGGCAGCCGATCGCTGCACGACGCCGCCGAGCGCGGTCGTGATGACGATCGCGAAGATCGAGATCGCCACCAGCAGGCCGAGCATCGCCAGGGCCCCGCGGCCGAGAACGGGCTTCTGGACGAACGCACCCATCGCGGCGGGCGGACCGGTGGCCGGGGGCGGGGCCTCGAGCTGCTGGACCGCCGTCGCCGGTGCCGGTGCAGAGGCGCCGTTCGGGCCCGGGCCCGGCCACGCGGCCATTCCCGCCGTCGCACGGTTCTCGATCCGCAGCTCGAAGGAGCGCGGCTCGGGCGACCCCATCAGCCGTCGCTTGGCCGTCGTGCGGAGCTCGGCGAACAGCTGCTCGCCCGGGCTGAGGTGGAACTCCGCCGGGTCGAACCGGTACGTGATCGCGCGCTCCGGGTCGCTGCCGACGACGGCACCGTCGACCGTCGTGTTGCCGTTGTTCGCGATCGCGACGCCGAACACGGCCGACCGGCCACCGGTGACGATCGTGGGGTCGAGCGTGACGTCGACCCGGGTGACCCCCGTGACGTCGACGACGAGCTCCTCGACGGCGGTCCGCCCCGGACCGGTCAGCTCGCGCACCTGCACGGCCACCCGGCGCTCGCCGGCCGGCAGCGCGGCCGGGAGGTCGAGCGTGATCGTCACGGCGGCGGTCTCGCTGGGGAACAGCGTGGGCTCGGGCTGGTCGACCTGGACCCACGCCGGGTCGACCCCGAGGCAACGGATCGTGTAGCCGCTGATCACGTCGCCGGTGTTGGTGATCGTCACGATCACGGTGGTCGGGCTGCCGGCTACCGCGGCGACGCGCCGCGGGGCGAGGTCGAGGCGCATCTCAGCCTCCCGCCGGCAGGGTCAGGTCCTGGCTGGCGGTGGACCCGGCGACGACCTGGACGACCGCCGTCGTCACGACGCGGCCCGCCTCCGACAGCGTGAGGGAGTACGAGCCGGGCGGGAGCTGGCCGAACTGGTAGAAGCCGGTCGGCGTGCCGGCGACCGCCGTGGACGTGGTCGTCCAGGTGTGCTGACCGTCGGTGGCCTGGACCGAGATCCCGGCCGTCCCGGTCGCCGCCCCCGCCGAGGCCGTCCGGACCACCCCCTGCACCGTGCCCCAGGACGGGCGCATCGTCACCGTGACGGGCGCCGCGACCCCGGTCGAGAGGTCGACGGCGACGCTCTGCGACGCGTAGCCGGGCAGCGTGACCATGAGCGTGTAGATCCCGGGCTTGAGTCCGGCGAGCGTGAAGGCGCCGACGGTGCCGGTCGTGAGCGACGTCCCGGTGACCGCGCTCGGACCGCCGGTCGCCGTGATCGTCGCCTGACCGAGCCCGCTGCCGTCGGGCGCGAGGATGCGGCCGGTCACGGTGCCCGCGCCACCGGTCAGCACGACCGCGACGTCGTTCTTGGACTGGCCGGCGGTGAGGTCGACCACGACGGTCGCCGGGGTGAACCCGGTCGCCGTGAACGTGACCACGTAGGTGCCCGGGGTCGGTAGCCCCGGGATCACGAACGTGCCGACGGCACCCAGCGTCGGGGTGCCGACGACGATCGGCGCGCTGCCGACGGTCGTGCTCACCACGACGCCGCCGAGCGGATGGCTGCCGTCGGTGACCGTCCCGGAGATCTGGCCGGTGCCGGACTGCAGGGTCACCGAGGGAGCGAACCGGGTCTGACCACCGGTGACCGTCTCGGTGATGGTGGTCGGCTGGTAGCCCGGGGCCGTGAAGGAGAGCTCGTAGGTGCCCGGGGCCACGACGTTCGGCAACGTGTACGTCCCGTCCGCCGCGGCCTGGACGGTGCGGGTGAGGGTGGCGTCGTCGCGGGCCCAGGTCGCGCGCGCCACGACGGTCGTGACCACCGGGGTGGTCACGGCGCCGACGTCCACCTTGCCGTTGATGACCGCCGGCGCGCCGGTGACCGTCAGGTCGACCTTGCCCGTCACGGTCTGGGCGACGGCGGTGACGGGCTTCGCGCCGGCCGAGGCGGCGGCGCTCGGGTACCAGACCGTCGTGAAGCCGTCGGCCTTGACGCTCACCAGGTAGGAGCCGGGAAAGAGACCGGCGATCGCGTAGCTGCCGTCCTGCTGGGTCGCGGCCGAGCCCACGAGGACGAGTCCGGCGGGCGACGTGCGCCAGGCCTCCACGGTCATCCGGCCCACGCCGAGCCCGTCGCTGGTCGCCGTCACGGTGCCGGCGAGCGTGCCACCGACCCCCGCAGGGAGCACCCCGGTACGGGGAACGGCGCCGGCCGGTGCGCCGGCGGCCGAGCCGTCCGCACCCGCGGCGGTCCCGGCGGCACCGGTCACCGCGGTGGCCGCGAAGAACGACGGCGGCGCGACCTTGGTGTAGGGGTCGGCGCCGAGGATCGCCCCGACGCCGAACAGGAAGATCGACGCCCACGCGCCGAGGATCGCCAGCAGGACCATCGCCGTGATGACGCCCGCGCTCAACCGTGAGCGCTGCCGCAGCACGAGCGGGACGACCTCGTGCTGGTCGAGCGCCGTCGCCTCGACCTGCAGGGCGCGCTCGCGGTCGCCGCCGAGGAGCTGGCGCGGACCCTGCACGCGCACCGAGCAGATGGCGGCGGTGCCCGGCGCGAGGCTCAGGGTCGACGGTGTCAGCGTGGCCTGCAGGCTGCGGTCGCTGTCGGTCGCGCGCAGGGCGACGTCGAGGGGGACGTTGCCGCGGTTCTGGACCTGCACGTCGAAGGTCGCGCGGCGCCGGGACCGCACCACGGTGGGGGCGGCGCTGATCGAGAGCTGCGGACGGGTGCCGACCACGAGGTCGACGTCGTGGTGGACCGCGTCCGCGACGCCCGCCTGGCCGACGACCTGGACGGTGATCGGGTGCGTGCCGGCCGGGAAGCTGGTGGGCAGGTCGAGCCGCACGACGAGCTGGCCGGTCGCGTCGGGGAAGAGCGCCAGCACCGACGGTCGCGACGTCGCGTGCTCGACGGGCAGCCCCATGACGTGGGCGCTGACGCCGTCGATGACGGTCCCGGTGTTGACGACGTCGAGGAGGATCTCCCCCGACCCTCCGGGGGCGACCTCGAGCACGTCGATGCCGCTGACGACACGCACGGCTGCTACGACCTGTCGTCGGGGACGGCCACGTGGAGCACGCCGTCCGCGCCACGCCGGACGGGGAGGTCGCTGCCCGCACGCCCGACCGGGCCGATGCTCGCGCGTCGTGCAGCCGTGACGGGGGTGCGTGGCATGAGCCCGAGGTTGCCGTCGATGGACGTGATCTCGGGGGGCGCGGTCTCCCAGGGGTACGCGTCGGCGGCGACCGTGGCGAGCAGCGTGAACGAGGCCTTGAGGGTGCCGCCGAGGCCGGACCAGACGTCTCGGGGACGGTTGAGCTCGTCGGTGGCGAGCGTGAGCTGCACGCTCGAGCTGAGCGGCGTCTCGAGGTGCTCGGCCGGCAGCACCTGCTGCGCGAGCAACGTGGTCAGCACGTCGCCGAGCAGCTGGTGCTCGTCGCGCGTGCTCCCGGCCCAGGCGCTCACGAGGTAGGAGAGCTGCACCATCGGCAGCGGCGCGCGTCTCTCGACCGTGCCGTCCGTGCCGGTGCGGGGTGCGCTCGCGCGTGGCGGGAGCGGGCTCCGCGCGACGTGGTAGAGGAACAGGCTGACCGTGATCCGGTTCACCTGGGCGGCCCACGTCGAGGACGGTGGCTCGAAGGAGATGTCACCGATCTCGCGCGACAGGGGGAGTGCGGACCGCAGGTAGCTTTCCAGCCCGTCCTCGACGGTAGGGATGAGGATGACGCTCTCCCTTCTCGTCGCGCGGTGTGCCGCTCGTGGACCCGTACCCACCCAGCATCCAGCGCATACCCGAGAGGCACTGTGCATGCTACGAATGGGCCGAAAGTCCCAACATCGGTAATCACTACCGAAGTTCGTCGCAGAGCCTCGACCGCGCCCGGCGCGTCCCGTCAGACTCGATCCTGGCCGAGGTCGCGACTGCGCTGACCTCGGCGTGCACGTCGCGAGACCGGGAGGTCGCGGCCCGCGCGCGCGGGGTCGCGGCCGACCGTCCACGATCGCGCCGGGTCCGGTCGTCTGCGGCGGAGGAGGTCAGTGATGCGAGAGCGTCTGGCGGCTCTGCTCAAGCCGCTGACCCTCGCGGTGGACCGCCGGGCCGACCTCGAGCCCCGGGCCAAGGCGTGGCTCGACGCCGTGCTGGACGTCCTGCGCGACGAGTACGACGCGCCCGGGCCGTCCGGCGAGGACCGACTCGCCGGGCTCGCCGACGTGTTCGGCCTCGACCCGGTGGACGTCGACCTGGTCACGATCGCGGCGGCCCCCGACCTGGACGCGAACCTCGCGTTGGCGTTCGGGCTGCTCCGCGGCGGGCGGGCGCCCGCGCGCGCGTCGGTCGGTCTCGCCCTCGAGCTGGTCGGTCTGCCGACGTTGTCCGGCGCCGGACCTGCGCATCTCGGTGCGGGCGCCCTGACCCGGCGCAGCGGCCTGCTGGAGGTGTCGTCGGGGGAACCCTGGCTGCTCCGGGACCTGTGGCTGCCCGACCGGGTGGTGGCACACCTCCTCGGCGTGGACGAGATCGACCCGGACGTCGCGGCCGTCCTGGTCGCCCCCGTGCCGATCGCCGGTCTGGACGCCGGGGGACTCGTCGCGGCCGCCGTCGAGGCAGGCGTGCCGCTCGTCTGGGTGCGGTCCCCGCTCGGGGCGGGTGGGCTGTCCCTCGCCGCGGGCGCGCTCTCGGCCGCCGGGGTGGGGTGCCTGGCTGTCGACCTCGCGCGGGTGCCGCCGTCGGCGGACCTCGGTCGCCTGGTCGCGATCGTGGCTCGGGAGGCGGCGTTCGGCGGGGCCGGCCTGGTGGTCGTGCACGCGGAGAGTCTGGCGATGCACGACCCGGCCGCCCTGTTCGGCGCCCTCGTCGACGCCGCGGTCCCGGTGCTCGCGGTGAGCGCGAAGCCGTGGCAGCCCGCATGGCTGCCCCACCACCCGCTCGTCGTCGAGGCGCCGGCGGTGACCACCGACGACCGCGCGGCGGTGTGGGCGGAGCACCTGGGCGCCGGCGTCGCCGACCACGCCCTGTCGACGCTCCGTCTCGCCCCGGAGTCGATCGCCGACGCCGCCCAGTACGCGAGGAGCCTCGCCCTGGTCACCGGGACCGCGGTCTCGGCGGACTCGGCTCGCGCGGCCGCGCGCCGGGTGGGCGGGTCGATGACGTCAGGGGCCGCGTCGGTGCCCCAGCGGCCACCGTCGTTCGCGGACCTCGTCCTCCCCGACCACGCCGGCGCGACGCTGCGCCGGCTGGTGTCCTGGGCGCGCCACCGCGACGAGGTGCTCGCGGACGGGCGCCTCGTCGACGTCGGCGGCAAGGGGACCGGCATCGCCGCGCTGTTCAGCGGCAGCCCGGGCACCGGCAAGACGCTGGCCGCCCACGTGGTCGCTGCGGAGCTCGGGCTCGACCTGTACCGGGTGGACCTGTCGTCGATCGTCGACAAGTACATCGGCGAGACCGAGAAGAACCTCGAGCGGGTGTTCCACGAGGCGGAGAGCCTGAACGTCCTGCTGTTCTTCGACGAGGCGGACGCCCTGTTCGGCAAGCGGTCGGACGTGAAGGACGCGCACGACCGGTACGCCAACCAGGAGGTCGCGTACCTGCTCCAGCGGATGGAGCACTTCGACGGGATCACCGTCCTGGCGACCAACCTGCAGGGGAACCTCGACCCGGCGTTCAGCCGTCGGATGAGCTTCATCGTGCACTTCCCCGACCCGGACGCGCCGACACGGCACCGGCTGTGGGACGCGAACCTGGCGCGGGTCGGGACCGATCCCGACGACCCGGTGCAGGTCGCCCAGCTGGCCCGGCAGGTCGAGCTCGCAGGCGGAGACATCCGCAACATCGTGCTCGCGGCCGCGTACGACGCGATCGGTGCCGGTGAGGCGGTCGGCATGCGACACGTGCTGGCCGCGACCGTGGCCGAGTACCAGAAGCTCGGTCGTCGCGTGCCGGCGAACGGGTTCGTCGCCGACGTCGCCGCGACCTTGTCGGGCCGGGCCGGGGTCACTAGGTTAGGCGACACTCACATCGAAGGAGAGGCCGACGATGCCGGCTGAGGGCGAGCGCTCCACTCTCGAGAAGCAGCGCGTGACGCCCGCCCTCCAGGTGCCGGGCCCCGTGGTGGCTCGAGCCGTCCCCGACGCGCCGGGAGTCGAGGCGGTCGCCGTCCCCGGTCTGGCGGTGGGGATCCGGCGCCGCGCGGCGACCGACGACCCGCTCGGCGGCACGACCGCCGCGCCCGAGGTCGGGGACGTGCTCCGACGGCGCCAGGGTCGCGGACGCCCGCTCGATCCGGACGTCGCCGATCGGATGGGTGCGGCGATGGGGGCCGACTTCAGCGCTGTCCGGGTCCACGACGACGCCGAGGCGGATCGGATCGCGCGCTCCGTCCAGGCCACCGCGTTCACGACCGGGGCGGACGTGTACTTCTCCCGCGGCACCTACGCGCCGGGGACCTCGGCCGGGGACCACCTGCTGGGCCACGAGCTCGCGCACGTCGTCCAGGGCGGTCGGGGTGCGAGCGCGGCGGCCGGACCGGTCATCGGAAAGGCCGACGACCCCGCCGAGGCGGCGGCGGACGCGATGGCCGACAGTGCCGTGCACCGGCTGCGACGACAGGCGAGCCGGGCGTCGTCCGATCGGGAACCCGCACGTGCGCATGCCGTCGAGTCGACGGGCGGCATGGGGTCGGCGGCCGGGACGGATGCACTCCGGAGACAGGCCGGACGCGCGGAGGCGTCGACGATCCGGCGGTGGAACCCGTTCAAGAAGCTCTTCGGTGGAAAGAAGAAGAAGAAGCCCGTCACGGTGCCCGACGCGCCGCTCCTCACACCGTCGCGGACGGCGTTGGCTCCGCGGTCGACGAGCCAGACACCGCCGAGCCGGACCCCGCCGAGCCGGACACCGCCGAGCCCGACCCCGACGAGCCCGACCCCGACGAGCGAGACACCGACGAGCCAGTCGACGACGAGCGAGACGCCGCCCCAGGTGTCGACCGAGCCGGAGCCCCGGGTGACGCAGGAGCAGGTGACGAACACCCCGGAGAACCAGCCGGAGACCCAGACGCCCGTCACGGGTGAGCAGACGCAGGACACGGGTGAGCGGACGCAGGACACGGTCGTGGAGCAGCCCGAGGTGCAGCCCACCCCGAAGTCGGCCAAGGAACGCTTCGAGGAGGCGTGCGACCCGCAGACGGCGCCGCCGAGCAAGACCGTCGCGAAGTCCCGCATGGACGTGCTGCGTCAGCTGATCACGACCTTCTCGCGCGAGGAGAAGCAGTCGATCGCGAACGACGGCGCCGCCATGGCGATCGGACGTGCGCACCTCGGCGACCTCTACTACATGTCGCTCCTGGCCGCGGTGGACATGGCGAAGAAGAAGACCAAGTCCAACGGCACGAAGGTCAAGCACCACCTGACCGGTGCCGAGGCGGACGAGTTCATCACGACGAACATCGAGGACTACCCGCACATCAAGCCGTTCATCGCCGCGGCGGTGAGCGCCGGGAAGAAGGGCGAGGGCTACGTCGCGAGCATCTCGCCCGAGGACTGGGCGATCGTCTACGGCGTCGAGTTCCCGACCGACTCGGTCGCGGAGGAGCAGAGCACCAACGCCTACGCCTCCACCAAGAACAAGGACGAGCCCGCGATCCTGCACGCCGATCGCGGCACCCCCAGCACCGCGATCCACGAGAGCATGCACCGCTATGCCAAGGACGACGTCCTGGAGACCTTCGGCTTCGACCTGAACGAGGGCATGACCGAGTACTTCACCCGGATGCTGACGACGAAGAACGCCACCCCCACCAAGGACGGTGGCCCCGAGCGCGACAACTACGACGACAACGTGACGTTCGTCCGCGGCATGATCCGGATCCTCGGCGCGAACAAGGTCGACCAGGAGACCGTGCTCGGCGAGATCTACTTCGACGGCAAGACGGAGAAGCTCGAGGAGAAGTTCCGCGCGGCCTGGAAGGCGAAGGACAGCACGCTCACGGAGTCGCAGCTCGACACCTCGTGGGCGTCGTTCAAGAGGAACATCAGCGACGGCAAGTGGACGAGGGCGACGCGGCTGCTGCCGGCGGCGTGATGCTCGACGGCATGATGCCGGACAAGGAGACCCGATGACCCGCATGACCGCACAACGGGGCCGCATCCTCGCGCTGCTGCGCCTGACGGACGACCCGGACGTCAAGGAGACCGACGCCGTGCCCACGGCGGAGGACCTCGACGCCGTCGCTGCGATCGCCTTCGACTGGGACGGCGAGCAGGCGCACATCTCGGTGTACGAGTTCGACGACTACGCCGACGCCGCCGAGGCGCAGGAGCGGCTGCAGGGCTACGCCGCACAGACCGATCTCGCCGTGGCGACGACCGTCAACGGCGACCTGCTGCTGTGGGCCACGGCTCCGAACGGGGACGAGGGTGCGCTCCGCCGGATCGACGGGCTGGCCAGCGTGTTCGCCGGCCGCGAGTAGCCGGGCAGCGGCCGAGGTAGCCGTCTCGGGACCTCCTCACGCCTCCAGGGTCTTGACGCTCCCCGGGTTGATGATCTGGATCACGCCTCCGAACCCGCAGGTGCAGCTCGCGCCGAGAGTGAGCCCGGGCTTCCCGCCGATCAACGTCGTCATCGCGCCACCGACCCACGGCGTGGTGACCGGGATGCACGGCATCGGGGTGAGCACGCCGAGAGCCGCAGCCGTCGCGGCGGCCACCTGCGGGTTGGCGAGGCTCGTGCACATGCCGAACGGTGGGATGTTCATGATCGGGATCGCGTCGGTGATCGCCGCAGCGGGCTTGCCCTCGATCAGCACCCGGGCCATCGGCAGGACGTTCAGCGTGGCGGGCGCGAGACCGAAGCTGCACTGCAGCATCGCGGTGGCGGTCGCGGCGGGCTTGCCCATGGCGGTCCTCTCGTCGGGGCGGAGCGGAGTCCGCCCGGCCCTACAGCTTGGAACCCTTGACCGACGACGTGCGCGTCGAACCCGTCGTGGTGATGACGCAGGTGACGTCCCGGTCGTCGCCCGCCTGCCACCCGCGGGCCGACGGCAGCAGGTAGGTGAAGAAGAGCGACGAGTCGCGGTAGTCGCTGCCGACGTACCCGGAGAAAGCGCCCAGGCACGCCCCGTCCGCGAAGGCCTTCAGCACGGCCTCGCCCGGGTACGCCGCCGTCTTCTCGGTGCCGGCAGGCAACGGGTAGGCGGCGAGGGCGTAGACCTCCTGCTGATGGGGCTGGGTGCAGGGGACGACGGTCACGTCGGTGACCTCGGCGGTGATCGCCTTCGGGGCGACGAGGCAGTCACCGGGCTTCGCCTTGAGCGCGGACACGACCGTCGTCTTGTCGTTCTTGCCGAAGAACGAGCAGCCGGTCAGGGCGCCCAGGGCCACGGCGGCCGTGACGACCGCACCGACGGCACGCAACGCCGCGGGCGACCGGACCTCGGGTCCCCTGGTGGTGTCTCGTGGAGTCATCTGCCCTCTCCGGCCGGAGTACCGCGCGGCAGCACGGTGCTCGCCGCGATCGAGGGTAGCCGCCGGACCGCGAGGTTCCCTCCGTAGTCGTTGCGGATCTTCGTCGCCCGGGCGCTTCCGCTCGTCGACGGCACCTCCGCTCACCAGGTCACGTCCGCGCCCGACCGCTCGCACCGTCGCCTCCGGCGGGTCGCGCCCGTCGCGACGGCGCACCTCGCTCCTATCCTTGGCGTGCCACGACAGTGGTACGCGTCTGCCGGCCCGCCCCGGTGTGCGGCTCTGGCGCGCGCACCCTCGGGTCTCCCCGGGTATGCGTGCAGGTCCGACGTGTCCGTGATCGGGGGTGAGCTCGTGGCTGTGAGTGCGCGTGATGTGGCGCGGGTGGCGGGGGTGTCGGTCTCGACGGTGTCGCGGGCGTTGTCGCGGCCGGGTGAGGTGGCGCCGGAGACGTTGGCGAAGGTGCTC
>JAJYCD010000087.1 GCA_021778635.1 Actinomycetes bacterium | reverse complement strand
CCGGTGGTGCGCCGTATCGTCCTGCCGGTGAGCGCTCCGGTGGTGCGCCGTATCGTCCTGCCGGTGAGCGCTCCGGTGGTGCGCCGTATCGTCCTGCCGGTGAGCGTTCCGAGCGGGCGCCGTATCGTCCTGCCGGTGAGCGTTCCGAGCGGGCGCCGTATCGTCCTGCCGGTGAGCGCTCTGAGCGTGGTGGGCCGCAGCGTTCCGAGCGAGCGCCGTATCGTCCTGCCGGTGAGCGCTCCGGTGGTGCGCCGTATCGTCCTGCCGGTGAGCGCTCCGGTGGTGCGCCGTATCGTCCTGCCGGTGAGCGTTCCGAGCGGGCGTCGTATCGTCCCGCGGGTGAGCGTTCCGAGCGGGCGTCGTATCGTCCCGCGGGTGAGCGTTCCGAGCGGGCGTCGTATCGTCCCGCGGGTGAGCGTTCCGAGCGGGCGCCGTACCGTCCTGCCGGTGAGCGCTCTGAGCGTGGTGGGCCGCAACGTTCCGAGCGGGCGCCGTACCGTCCTGCCGGTGAGCGCTCCGGTGGTGCGCCGTACCGTCCCGCGGGTGAGCGTTCCGAGCGGGCGGCGTACCGTCCTGCCGGTGAGCGCTCCGAGCGTGGTGGGCCGCAGCGTTCCGCGGGTGAGCGCTCCGGTGGTGCGCCGTATCGTCCTGCCGGTGAGCGCTCCGAGCGGGCGCCGTATCGTCCTGCCGGGGGGCGTTCCGAGCGTGGCGCATCGGACACTGCCCGTCGGGAGTCGCGGCCGCCGCAACCTGCACGGCCGGAGGCGCTGGACCTTCCCGACGACATCCAGTTCTCGGATCTTGATCGATCAGTCCGTGCACGTCTGCGGACGCTGACCAAGGAGAACGCTGAGATCGTCGGGCTTCACCTCGTGATGACCGGACGCCTGCTCGACACTGACCCGGAGCGCGCATATGAACACGCGCAGGTGGCGGTACATCGCGGAGGTCGGGTCGACGTGGTGCGGGAGGCGGCGGGACTCGCGGCCTACCGAACGGGTCGGTATGCCGAGGCGCTGCGGGAGCTTCGGACCGTGCGTCGGCTGAACGGGTCGTCCGAGCACCTGGCCATCATGGCCGACTGTGAACGCGGCCTCGGAAGACCCGAGCGCGCGGTGGCTCTCGCCGGCTCACCGGAGGCCGATGAGCTGGATCCTGAGTCCCGGGTCGAGCTCGCCATCGTGCTCAGCGGGGCCCGCCTTGATCTCGGTGAGGTAGACGCTGCCATTGCGGCGCTCTCGGACCACGTGGTGCTCGAGGCGAGTGGAGTGCTGGCGGCACGCGTGGCCCAGGCTCGTGCGGTGGCGCTCGAAGCGGCCGGTCGGTCGAACGAAGCGGCCACGCTGCTCGGAGGGTTCACGGCGGATCAGCTTGCGGATGCTGCCGGAGACGTGGAGGACGACGACGAGATCGTCGTGTACGACCTCGACGCGGATGGGGAGGCAGGGGACGACTCGAATGATGACTCCGGGGACGAGGGATCAGCGGATTCCGGAACTGAGGGTGCGTCCAGTGGTGGGGACGGAGCGATCGGTCCCGTTGATGCGGGTAGTGGTGTGACGCCGCGCGCGATGACCACCCTGGCCGGATCGGCTGACAGTGAGGGCGAGGCGTGAGCGGGACGCTGCTGGCGTGTGAGGTCCCGCTCGCCGAGAGGTACGACGTCGCTCTCGTTGATCTGGACGGGGTGACGTACCGGGGGCACGAGCCGATCGATGGTGCGGCAACAGGCATTGCGGGGGCACGAGCACTCGGGATGCGCATGGTGTTCGTCACCAACAACGCCTCGCGTGAGCCTGAGTCGGTAGCCGGGCAGCTCACGGGACTGGGGATACCGGCCGACGGCTCCGACGTGATGACGGCGGCCCAGGCGGCCGCATCGCTCCTGTCCAGGCGATTGTCTCGCGGGCAGAAGGTCTTGGTCGTCGGCGGAGCGGGTCTCGTGACCGCCGTTCGCGCGGCCGGCTTCGAGATCGTGACCTCTGCTGATGACGGTCCCGTCGCCGTCGTCCAGGGGTTCGCCCCGGAGCTGGGCTGGGTCAATCTGGCCGAAGCCGCCTATGCGGTCGAACGTGGTGCATGGTTCGTTGCGAGCAACCTCGACCTGAGTCTGCCGACGGCGCGAGGCTTCGCACCGGGCAACGGGGCGCTGGTCGGCGCGGTGCAGGCTGCGACAGGGATCGCGCCGGACAGCGCCGGCAAACCCTCACCGACGATGTACCAGCTGGCGGTCGACCGAGTCGGCGCACGCTCGCCGCTGGTCGTCGGAGACAGGCTCGACACGGACCTCGCCGGGGCCAGGGCGGGTGACTTTCCCGGACTGCACGTGCTGACCGGGGTCAGCCGCGCACGCGACGACATCCTGGCCGTCCCCGCCCAACGACCGCACTTCATCGGCGCCGACCTGACGAGCCTTCTCGTCGCGCACGAGGCTCCGGAGCGGCGCGGCGACGGATGGTGGCGGTGCGGAGCGGCCGCAGCGCGCGTCGTCGACGGTGGACTCCAGCTGCATCCCGGCGCGTCGGCCGGCGACGACCGCGCCGTCGAGTCTCGAGTCGACCTGGTGCGGGCAGCCTGCAGTGCGGTCTGGGCGGCAGTCGACGCGGGAAACGTGGTTGATCCGGAGTCTGTTCCGGAGATCGATGTGCACAACGACTGACCAAGCATCGGCTGCCGGTAGCGTGGTACGACGCACGCGGAGAAGCGTGCGGCACGCGCTGGTGATGAGCGGGAGGGTGGTGGACGTCGTGGCTCACGAGGATGACGATGTGCGGGTGTCGACGGGTGACCACGCCGTCGACGAGGCCCTCACCGGACTCGACAGACTTGCGCCGTCCCACGTCAAAGAGCATGTCGCCATATTCGAGTCGATCCATTCTGTTCTCCAGGATCGGCTCGCCGACACCGAGGCGTGACCGCGTGGTAGCCGAAGAACGCCTTGATGTCCGCCTCGTGCGTGGCGCGATGGCGCGCTCCCGGCGGCACGCGGTGGAGCTGATCGGTGCCGGACGCGTGACGGTCGATGGCGTCGCCGTGACGAAGGCCTCGACGATCACGCGTGACGAACAGGCCGTCGCGGTCGAAGGTGACGACCAGGATCCCGGCTATGCCTCGCGTGCCGGGCACAAGCTCGCGGGCGGGCTCGACGAGCTCGGCCGCCGGTGGGGCGCGCGGGCACCGGATCCGCGGGACCGGGTCTGTCTCGACGCGGGCGCCAGCACCGGCGGTTTCACCGACGTCTTGCTCCGCAGGGGTGCGCGGAGTGTGGTCGCCCTCGACGTCGGTCACGACCAGCTGCTTCCGACGCTGCGAGCGGACCCGCGAGTCGACGTGCGCGACGGCGTGAACGTGCGAGCGTTGGCTGTCGGTGACCTCGATCCCGCGCCGACCCTCGTCGTGGCCGACCTGTCGTTCATCTCCCTGACCTTGGTCCTCCCGGCGCTGCGGCGTGTGGCGGCGCGGTCGTCCGATCTTCTGCTGATGGTCAAGCCTCAGTTCGAGGTCGGTCGTGAGAGATTGGGGTCGACCGGGGTCGTCCGATCTGCCGCGCTGCGGCACGAGGCCGTCACCGCGGTCGCGCGAGCAGCGGCGTCGGAGGGGCTCGAGCCCCTCGATGTCGTCACGAGTCCGCTTCCAGGTCCGAGTGGCAACGTCGAGTACTTTCTTTGGTTGAAGGAGCAAGCTTCTGTGTCGGCAGATGAGGGACGCGGTGACGATGCCATCCGGGCGATCGTCGAGCGAGGGATTGCGGGCAGCCACGGCGTGATCCGGGCCCGCAGGGATGACGCATGACGCGACGCGCGCTCGTGGTCACCCACACCGGACGCAAGGACGCCGGTGTCGCATCTGACGAGGCCGTGGCCGAGCTCGAGGCCGTCGGTATCGAGCCGGTCCACGAGTCCGACTGGGTCGAGGGGATCGACGGTCTCGAATTCGCGGTCGTGCTGGGCGGTGATGGCACGATCCTGCGAGCGGCGGAGATCACCCGGGGGACCGGCATACCCCTGCTCGGCATCAACCTCGGTCACGTCGGCTTCCTCGCCGAGAGCGAGAGGGACCACATCGGTGCGGCAGTGCGCCGTCTCGCTTCCGGCGACTACGACGTCGACGAGCGCGGGACGCTCGACGTGCGGACCCTCCTCCCGGGCGAGGAGGAGTCGGTTCCGGGCTGGGCTGTCAACGAGGCGACCATCGAGAAGCGCGAGCGGGCGAAGATGGTCGAGGTGGCGATCGAGATCGATGGCCGGCCGCTCTCCTCGTTCGGCTGTGACGGGGTCGTCATGGCAACGGCGACCGGGTCCACCGCCCATGCGTTCTCCGCAGGAGGGCCCGTGGTCTGGCCGGACGTGGACGCCATGATGCTCGTGCCGCTGTCGGCGCACGCGCTGTTCGCGCGTCCGCTCGTCGTGGGTCCAGGCAGCGTTCTGGCGGTCGAGCTGCTCACGCGGACCGGGAGCACCGGGGTGCTCACGTGCGATGGCCGTCGCCAGCTCGACCTCCCGGCGGGAGCGCGCGTCGAGGTGCGCAAGGGGGCTGTGCCCGTTCGGCTCGCGCGCATGACGAGTGCGCCGTTCACCGATCGGCTCGTCAACAAGTTCGACCTGCCGGTGATCGGCTGGCGAGGGCGCGCCGCCAAGCGGCGTGCGACGGCCCGCGGTCACGAGGGCTGAGCGGTGCTCGAGGAGATTCGGATCGAGAACCTCGGCGTGATCTCGCGCGCCCACGCTCGCCTGGCGCCGGGCCTGACCGTGATCACGGGAGAGACGGGCGCCGGGAAGACGATGGTGCTCACGGGTCTCGGGTTGCTGCTCGGCGGACGCGGCGACCCCGGCTCGGTTCGTTCGGGCTCGCCGTCGGCCAGCGTCGAGGGCCGCGTGTCCGTGGCCCCCGATTCGCCGGCGCTCGCCCACGCCCGCGAGGCCGGGGCGGAGCCGGACGAGGACGGGGGTCTGATCCTCGTGCGGACAGTGGCGGCCGAGGGGCGCTCGCGTGCGTTCCTCGGCGGCCGGAGCGTGCCACAGGTCGTTCTCGCCGAGCTCGCCGATGACCTCGTGACGGTTCATGGACAGGCCGACCAGGCGCGCCTGCGGTCGCCGGCACGCCAGCGGGATGCGCTCGACGCCTTCGCCGGGGCCGATCTCCTGGCCGAGCTCACGGAGTACCGCGAGCAGTGGGCGTTGCGAATGCGGCTGGTGACGGAGATCGACGACCTCTCGTCGCGCCGGGACGACGTCGAGCGCGAGGCTGCGCTGCTCCGGCGCGGGCTCGACGAGATCGAGCATGTCTCGCCGCAGCCGGGTGAGGACGTCGAGCTCGCCGCGGAGGCAGAGCGACTGGGCCACGCCGAAGACCTGCGGACGGCCGCCGCGCAAGCGCACGGGAGTCTCGTCGGCTCGGACGAGGGGGCCGAGACCGTCGCGGCAGCGACGCACGTCGAGACGGCTCGTCACGCGCTCGAGCACGCGGGAAGTCACGATCCCGTTCTGGCCGACCTAGCGAAGCGACTGGCAGAGATCGGCTACGCGCTCGGCGACGTGTCGACCGATCTCGCGCGCTACCTGGACGACCTCCAGGCGGACCCGCGGCGGCTGGACGCGGTGCAGGCCAGGCGCGCAGAGCTCGGAGCGCTGACGCGAACCTACGGGGCAGACGTGTCGGAGGTGCTGGCGTGGTCAGGTGAGGCAGGCCTCCGACTGCTCGATCTCGAGAGTGGCGACGTGAGGCTCGCCGACGCGACCGCGCAGCTCGACCACGTCGACGCGCGCCTGGCAGAGCTTGCCGCCTCGATCGGTGGCCGACGCCGGGAGGCCGCGTCGCTCCTTGCGGCAGCCGTCACGGACGAGCTTCACGGACTGGCGATGGCAGGTGCGGCCCTCGTCGTGACGGTCGAACCCGCTGCGGAACGAGGCCCGTGGGGGGCCGACGTCGTCGAGATGCAGCTGATCCCGCACCGAGGTGCGCCCGCCCGTCCACTCGGACGAGGTGCGTCCGGCGGCGAGCTGTCGCGAGTCATGCTCGCGATCGAGGTGACGTTGGCCACCGCGCCCACATCTGGCGCGAGTCGGCCGCCGACGTTCGTGTTCGACGAGGTGGACGCCGGCGTCGGTGGTCGTGCGGCGGTCGAGGTCGGCAGGCGGCTGGCCGTCCTGGCACGAGGATCGCAGGTCGTCGTGGTGACGCACCTCGCGCAGGTCGCGGCCTTCGCTGATCGGCACCTCGTGGTGACGAAGACGCGGGCGGACGGTGGCGACGTCGTGACGGACTCCGATGTCCGTGCCGTCGAGGGGCCGGAGCGCGTGCGGGAGCTGGCCCGGATGCTGTCCGGTCAGGAGGACTCCGAGGCGGCCCGCGCGCATGCCGCTGAGCTCTTGCAGCAGTCCAGCATGGGACGATGACCTCCGATGAGACTCAGCCTGCACAGACACGTTTCGGTTCCGACCGAGCCCGGGGTGCACGGGCCCGTCCGGGTCGACCCGCGGACGAAGTCGCTCACCAAGCGGCTCAGGACCGGTGATGTCGCGGTGATCGACCACCAGGACATCGACCGCGTCTCGGCCGAGGCCCTCGTGGCGTGCCGCCCGGCCGCTGTGCTCAACGCCGCGCGTTCGACGTCGGGTCGCTACCCGAACCTCGGCCCCGAGATCCTGCTCGAGGCTGGCATCCCGCTCATCGACGACCTCGGCCCCGACGTGATGTCCTTGACGGAGGGCCGTGCGGTTCAGGTCCTCGACGGCTCCGTCCTCGTGGACGGCCGGCTCGTCGCCGAAGGCGTCGTGCAGACCCCGGAGACCGTCGCAGCCAATCTCGAAGAGGCCCGTGCGGGCCTCTCCGTCCAGCTCGAGTCCTTCGCCGCGAACACGATGGACTACCTCCGGCGCGAACGCGACCTTCTCCTCGACGGAGTCGGCGTGCCCGACATCGCCACGTCGATCGAGGGCCGCCACGTGCTCGTCGTCGTACGTGGCTACCACTACAAGGAAGATCTCGCGACGCTGCGCCCGTACATCATCGAGTACCGCCCGGTGCTGATCGGGGTCGACGGCGGTGCCGATGCGATCCTCGAGGCGGGCTGGACGCCGGCGCTGATCGTGGGCGACATGGACTCTGTCTCGGACAAGGCACTGACCTGCGGTGCGGAGGTCGTCGTGCACGCGTACCGGGACGGTCGCGCACCCGGCCTCGAACGTGTCGTGAAGCTCGGAGTTCCGCACGTCCTCTTCCCCGCCACGGGCACGAGCGAGGACGTCGCGATGCTTCTCGCCGACGACAAGGGCGCCGAGCTCATCGTGGCCGTCGGCAGCCATGCGACCCTCGTCGAGTTCCTCGACAAGGGCAGGTCCGGAATGGCCAGCACCTTCCTGACCCGGCTGCGGGTCGGCAGCAAGCTCGTCGACGCGAAGGGCGTGTCCCGGCTGTACCGCCAGCGGATCTCCAACAAGCAGCTCTCGCTCCTGGTGCTGTCCGGGCTCATCGCCCTCGCTGTCGCACTCTCCGCGACCTCAGCGGGTCAGACCGTGTTCGGTCTGACCGGGGCGCGGTTCGATGACCTCTTCTCCTGGGTCGGCTCGCTCTTCGGAGGCGTGTAGTGCCGACACCGACCTGCCTCACCACTGATCGAGAGACTGCACCGTGATCGACTTTCGCTACCACATCGTCTCCCTCATCTCCGTGTTCCTCGCGTTGGCGGTCGGCATCGCTCTCGGCGCCGGGCCGCTCAAGGAGACGATCGGGGACACGCTGACAGGACAGGTCGCACAGCTGCGCACCGAGAAGGACGCGCTGCGGGGAGAGCTCGACACAGCCAACGGTTCGCTCAAGGACGCGCAGGCGTTCCTGTCGGCGGCCTCGCCGCAGCTCGTCGGTGGCACGCTTCCCGGCCGTCGGGTCGCCGTCGTGCTGCTCGGGCAGACGGACCCCTCGATCGTCGATGCGATCACGTCGCAGCTGAAGGCTGCGGGCGCGAGCATCAGCGCGCAGGTGCAGGTGACGGACGCCTGGGCGTCGAGCGCGAAGCCGGCGTTCCTCCAGACGCTCGCCGCGCAGCTGACGCCGTACCTCGACCCCGCGCCCGCGCAGAACGCCACGGTCGCCGCGCAGCTCGCCGAGGCTCTTGCGCAGTCGCTGACCGGTGCCAGCAGCGCCTCACCGAATGCGCTCTCGGACTCGGCGGGGACCGTTCTGCAGACGCTCGTCAGCGGCAAGCTCATCACCACGACGGCCGAGGTGACGGCACCGGCCGACGCGATCGTCGTGGTGGCGGGTCCGATCTCGACGACCGGAGCCCCCGCGGCGACACCGGACCCGACGGCGGTCACCACCGCGGAGATGGACATCGCGCGCTCGGCCCAGGCCAGGTCGGAAGGCGCGGTGATCGTGGGTGGCTCGGTGAAGCAGGGTCTCGTGACCGACATCCTCGCGGACAGCACGGTGTCGGGCAGGTTGACGACCGTCTCAGACGGCCACGAGGTCGTCGGCCAGATCTCCGTGCCGCTCGCGTTGAACGCCAGGATCGGCGGGGTGAACGGTCACTACGGAACCGGCGCCGATCTGACGCCGGTACCGACCACGGTCAAGCTCGAGCCGGTCGACCGCGCGCCGACCCCGGCCGGGAGCAGCAGCTCGAAGACCTCGTCCTCAGGCGCGACAGGATGACGCGCGCCGTCCTGACGCGCGCACGCGTCGCCGTCGTTGCAGGAACGGCGACGGCAACGGCGCGGCTCGTGCTCGACGGCGTCCTGCGCGGCGGGGGAGATCGCTGGTCCCGGAAGAATCATCGAGGACGGACGGTGAGCCTTCTCGAGGGCCCCGCGGTAGGCGTGGGGCTGCTCGTCGGCGGGATGCTCGGGGCATCCGGCGACCGCGCGAGCCTGGCGTTCGCGACCGCCACCGCCGGCGGAGCGGTGTTCGGGCTCGTGGACGACCTGGCAGAGGTGAGCGAACGCCGGACCAAGGGATTGCGCGGGCACCTGGGAGCCCTCCGCCATGGTCGTCTCACGACCGGTGGGCTCAAGGTTCTCGGGATCGGCGCGACGAGCGTCGTCGCCGCGGCGCTCGCGACGCCACGCCCGGCATCGGGTCACCGGCTCCTCCATGCGGCCGACGTCGTCGCCTCGGGCGCGCTGATCGCCGGGTTCGCGAACCTGGAGAACCTGCTCGACCTTCGACCCGGACGCGCGCTGAAAGCGGCGATGCTCGCCACGGTGCCCGTCGCTCTCGCCGGAGGCGCGGGCGCGGGTGTGGCGAGCGCCGTCGTCGGTGCCGCGGTAGGTGCTGCTCGCCGTGACCTGCACGGCACGGACATGCTGGGTGACGGCGGAGCGAACGCGATCGGGGCTGCTGTCGGCACAGCGGTGGTGCTCGACGCTCCGCGTCGCCTGAGATTGGCGCTGCTCGCCGGCGTCGTCGCGCTGACTCTGGCGAGTGAGAGAGTGAGCTTCACGGCAGTGATCGCTCGCACGCCTGTGCTGCGATTCCTCGACTCGTGGGGGCGCCCCGCGACCGATCTCGGCGAGGCCGGCACGGAGACGTCGCGCGGCGTGACCGGATGAGCGCGAGGTGAGGCTCGGACGTCGGCGCGCCGTCGCCGGCATGGCGGGCGCGGCCGCGCTCATCGCCACGATCACGCTGCTGAGTCGCGTCGTGGGCTTCGGTCGGTGGATGGCGCAGTCCTACGGCATCGGTGCCAGCGCGACCGGGACGGCCTATGCGACCGCGAACCAGCTCCCGAACGTGCTGTTCGAGGTTGTCGCGGGCGGTGCGCTGGCCGGTGCGGTCGTGCCGCTCCTGGCGGCACCGCTCGCCCGCGGACTGCGAGGCGACGTCGACAGGATCGCCTCGGCCCTGCTGACCTGGGCGGTCGCCCTCCTGGTGCCGACCGCGGTGCTGCTCGCCGTCCTCGCCCGTCCGGTCGTCGGCCTCCTGTACCAGCCCGGTCCTGCCGTCGATCCCGTGGTTGCGTCGCAGACGGTCGACCTTGCGGTGTCGCTCGTCGCGGTGTTCGCACCGCAGATCGTGCTCTACGGGATCGGAGTGGTCCTGACTGGCGTGCTTCAGGCGCAACGCCGTTTCGGGTGGCCGGCCGCCGCACCGCTCGCGTCCAGCGCGGTCGTGATCGTCAGCTATCTCGCATTCCGTCACCTTGCTGTCGGATCGACGCGCGCCTACCCCGGCGAGCTGCCGTCCTCGGCGGTCGCGTGGCTCGGGTGGGGGACCACGGCAGGGGTCGCGGCCATGAGCCTTCCGTTGATCGTCCCGGTGCTCCGATCCGGGGTGCAGCTGCGGCCGTCGTTCCGCTTCCCGCCGGGAGTCGGGTCGCGAGCGAGGAACCTCGCGTTCGCCGGTCTCGGTGGGCTGGTCGCGCAGCAGGTCTCCGTGCTCGTGACGCTCAAGCTTGCCAACGACCACGGTGGGTCGGGGACGATCAACCTCTTCCAGTACTCCCAGGCCGTGTACGTCCTGCCCTACGCGGTGCTCGCTGTCCCGCTCGCGACGGCGGCGTTCCCGCGGTTGGCGGAGCACGCGGCCACCGGAGACCGGCAGCGGTACGCGAACCTGGTCTCCGTGAGCACTCGTGCCGTCCTCGCAGTCAGCCTCCTGGGCGCGGCCGTGCTCGTCGCCGTGGCACCCGCGATCGCGGCGTTCTTCGCGTCGATCGACGCGAGCCGCGATCCGTCTCTCGTCGCCCAGATGGGGCCGACGCTGACGATGCTGGCCCCTGGGCTGCTCGGCTATTCGTTGGTCTTCCAGCTGTCCCGCGTCCTCTTCGCCCTCGAGCGCGGACGGGCAGCCGTCAGCGCGGTCGCCACCGGGTGGTTCGCCGTCGCCGTCGCTTCCGTCGTGGGGGTGCGACTCGCCGCCCCGTCGTCCGGCGACCCCGGGGGCACCCTGCGCGGGCTTGCGGCAGGCAACTCGATCGGGATGCTCGTCGCGGGCGCCGTCCTGCTCGTCGCAGTCCGACGCGCCGGCGGTCCGGACGCGCTCGGCGGGATCGTCCGCACGATGTCGGTCGGGCTCGTCGGCGCGGTTGGTGCCGCAGGCGCCGGCCTCTGGACCGAGCACCGGCTGCAGGGCGCGTGGGGTACCGGCGCTGCGTCGTCGGGGGCCGTCGGGCTCCTCGCCGCGCTGGTCGCCGTCCTGGTGATGGGTGCGGTGCTGCTCACGGGCGATCGCCCCCTCGCGCGCGCGGTCCGACGCCGCGGCCACCCGGTCGACGATCGACCACTCCAGGAGGAGGCAGCCGGTGACTGAGGGGCGGACGCGGGTGCTCCAGGTGCTCGGCTCGAGCGCCGGGGGAGTGGCGCGCCATGTCGCCCAGATCAGTGCGGCGCTCGCGACGCGGACGCCGGACGGTCCAGACCTGGTCGTCTCGATCGCCGGGCCTGCGTCGGTTCACCGCCTGGTCGCGCCGGCCGAGGGCCAGATGCCCTTTCGAGCCATCCCGTTGGGGGCCCGACCCGGTCCGCGAGACGTCGAGGTCGCGCGGCGGCTCCGCGTGCTGACGGCGCGGGTCGACGTCGTGCATGCACACGGCCTTCGCGCAGGCGCCGCAGTCGTCGTTGCCGTCGCAACGCTCCGGCCGGCCGAGCGACCACGGGTCGTCGTGACGCTGCACAACCTGCCCGTCGGGGGCCGTGGGGTCCGGATGGTGTCTACCGCCCTCGAGTGGTTGGTCGCGCGTCGCGCGGACGTCGTCCTCGGCGTCTCCGGCGACCTCGTCGAGCGGGCGCGTACGCGTGGCGCACGCCGTGCCGAACGGGCGCTCGTGCCGGCGCCGGCGCGACCGCCGATCCGACGAACGTCCGCCGTGGTGCGGGCCGACCTCGGGCTGGACCCGGCCGCCGCGCTGCTCGTCACGGTCGCGCGCCTCGCTCCGCAGAAGGGGCTCGACCTCCTGTGCGACGTCGCAGGGCTGCTCCGGGACCGGATCGACTCGGGTGACCTGCCGGGACGGCATCGCCTCGTGTGGGCCGTCGCCGGCGACGGTCCCCTGCTCGGGCACGTCGCGGCGCGGGTCGCCGCGGAGCACCTCCCCGTCGTCCTGCTCGGTCATCGCGACGACGTGCCGGACCTGCTCGCCGCCGCGGACCTGGTCGTGAGCGCTGCGGTGTGGGAGGGGCAACCGCTCTGGCTCCAGGAGGCGCTCGCGCTCGGGGCCGCCGTGGTGGCGACGGACGTCGGCGGGACGAGCGAGGTCACGGCTGACGGTGCGTCCCTCGTGCCGGCGGCGCGTCCGGGTCACCTGGCGGCGAGGATCGCGCACCTGCTCACGGACGAACCCCGACGGCTCGCCCTCGGCGAATCGGCGCTCGAGAGGTCACGAGCGCTCCCGACGATCGCCGACGTCCTCGCGCAGCTGCGGTCGGCCTACTCGCGCTGAGAAGGCGCCACCCCGGCCCGACGTTGCACGGGCGCGACCGCCCGATCGTTCGGCCGCGCGGTCGTTCACCTCGTGCGCCCGAGGTCTCGCGCCGGCCCGACCTCGCGCCGGCCCGACCTCGCGCGCTGCGGTCCTCGACGCCGATGGTGACGGCGGGTCCGGTCCGGAGCGACGTGGACGTCCGGTAGAGTGAAAGCCCGTGGCAGAGCGCGCAAATCGACTCTCCGGGCGGTCGGACAATT